>CAYPAR010000020.1:0-1342 GCA_964408765.1 uncultured Candidatus Saccharibacteria bacterium
TCTTCCCTTTCTTAGCTCTACTCTTCCTAGCATTCTTAATATATGTACAATCAGGATAATTACTACAACCAATAAAGGTTCTACCCCACTTACTCCTTCTTTCAACCAAATTATGATTACACTCAGGACATTTCTCTTTCAAAAGCAATGGAATTACACCTTTACACTCTGGATATTCTTCACATGCCCAAAACTTCCCATACTTACCACTCTTTAAAACAACACCTTTTCCACATTTAGGACACTTTGTCTGCTCCTCATACTTCTCTAAATCAATCTCAATACCTCCTGAAAGATCTTTCATACCTTTACACTCAGGGAATTTAGCACAACTTAAGAATCTACCATACCTACCTACTCTAACAACCATCTCTCCACCACATTTTGGACATTTCTCATCAGATTTACCTAATATTACAACATCATCTTTTTTAACATTCTTATCTGCCTCCACTATGCCATCCACTAGCATCTTGTACTCCTTATCTATCACTGGAACATACTTCTTCTTACCCAGAGAGATATTATCTAACTCATCTTCAACACCTGCTGTATATGCATAATCAACCAACCGTGTAAAGTTCTTCCTCAAGAAATTAGTAACTAACCTACCTACATCCAAAGGAACAATTGCTTTGTTCTCTTTCACAACATATCCCCTTGCAAGAATTGTAGAAATGATTGATGCATAAGTAGAAGGTCTCCCTATACCCAATGCTTCAAGTTTCTTAATCAATGATGCCTCAGTATACCTTGCTGGTGGTTGAGTATATTTCTGCTCATTTACAAACTTAACCTTCTCTAACTCATCCCCCTTCTGTATCTCATACATCTGCTGTAAATCTTCACTCTCACTCTTTACATACAAAACCTTCCTAAAACCATCAAAGAGAACTCTCTCACCACCCATAACAAACTCATATTCTGGAGATTTCAAATCCTTTGGAACTAATGACACTGTTAACACCTCTACCTCTTTACTACTCATCTGACTAGAAACAGCCCTCTTCCATATCAACTCATACAACTTACCAGCAGAATCACCTAGATCAGCAGCAACCTTCTTAGAATCCACCCAAAAATCTGTTGGTCTAATTGCCTCATGAGCCTCCTGTGCATTCTTAGCTTTTGTTTTGTAAAAATTCGGTTTCTCTGGAATATATTCCTTCCCATATCTCTCTTCTACTAACTTCCTGATACTACTAATTGATTTTGCACTCAAGAATACAGAGTCTGTTCTCATATATGTAATGTAACCTGCCTGATAAAGCTGTTGTGCTACACTCATAGTTCTTTTTGATGTAAAACCAATACCATTGTATGCTGATTGTTGAAGTGTAGA
>CAYPAR010000020.1:1442-10166 GCA_964408765.1 uncultured Candidatus Saccharibacteria bacterium
TCCTCTTTCTCAACAACTAATCGTAAAGCAACAGATTGTACTCTACCAGCAGAGAGACCATACCAAATCTTTTTCCAAAGTAATTCAGAAAGTTTGTATCCTACTAACCTATCTAACACCCTCCTTGCTTTCTGTGCATCAACTAAATCCATATCTATCTTTGATGGTTTTTTAATAGCCTCCTTAATCACACTATCCGTAATCTCATGGAATACAACTCTCTTAGGATCTTTCAAACCTAAAGAATTGGCTGTATGCCATGCAATTGCCTCTCCCTCTCTATCAGGATCCATTGCTAGATACACATTTCCACCTTTTGGAATTGCCTTCTTAAGATCTTTTACTACCTTACCCTTACCGTATATCTGCTCCCAAAGAGGTTCATAGCTATTCTCAACATCAACACCTAGCTTACTTTTAGGAAGATCAATGATATGACCTACTGTGGCCATCACCTTGTAGTCACTTCCCAAATATCTATTAATTGTCTTTGCCTTTGAAGGAGACTCAACAATCAAAAGATTATTGTAATTCTTTATCCCTACAGTCTTTTTAGTTGTTTTTTTGGTTTTTGTTTTTGCCATATCTTAGGTATTATACCATCTTAAAATTTCTTAACTAGACCTGGTCTGCAAGAAAATCCTCTCCTGTAAAGTATTTAGAGACGATTTTTAACTAAATTTAATAGTACTATAGGAGTATAAATTAAGCAAAATATACCTGCTCTCCTACTAGCCCAACTATCTCCTTCATATCCTCTACACTTGTTAATATATTTGCACCCTGTTTTGCCAAAAGATTGCATCCCCTAGAAACCTCACTAGTAATATTCCCAGGTACAACATATACCTCTCTGTTGTAATCTAGTGCTAGTTTTGCAGTAGTAAGTGAACCACTTTTTTCTCCTGCTTCAATTACAATAATTTCTTTTGATATCCCCGCTAGTATTCTGTTTCTTTGAATGTAAAAATATTTGAGCATTTTTTGATCTCTTGGATATTCAGCTAGTACTAGTCCTTTTTTAACAATTTTCTTTAACAATTCAATATTACATCTAGGAATTGCTGTATTTATTCCCCCAGGTACAACAGCAATTGTTTGAATATTTCTCTCCAAACAGATTCTATGCACATATCCATCAACACCTCTAGCTAATCCACTTACAACTACAGTATCTAAATCTCTTAAATATTTACCTAGAAACATCTCTATCACCTCAATACCGTATCTAGTAATATTCCTTGTTCCTACGATTGTAATGCACTTTTTCTTAAGCAAAGAAATATTACCGTAACAGTAAAGCTGTTTTGGGCTATCAGGAATCTCCCTTAAAAGCAAAGGATACATTTTGTCTCCTCTATATATTTTCTGCACAACTCAGTATACAAGGGAAATATTAACTTTAGATTAACTAAAGTTTTCCATTCTCTTTCATCCAAACAATCATCTCTTTAGCAACCTTAGCTGTATTGTAGCTCTGTCCTCCATCTTCTAAAAACATAGTTAAAACATATTTTGGATTATCATATGGAAATATTGTTGTTACCCATGCATGAGTATGCTCATACTCACCTTTTTTGTTTAACTTACCAAACTCTGCTGTACCTGTTTTGGCTGCAACAGTAAGACCTGGAATACCTGCTAAACCTCGGATAGTTGCTCTTGGACCATTCACAGCATTCCACATTCCTTCTAATACTGTATCTAAGGATTTCTCAGACAGAATCTTCTCTCCTAAAGGAGTAAACTTAATATCTTCTTTTACCTTTTTCTCATTTTCAAAAGACTTTGCAAGATGTGGAGTATGTAGAGTACCACCATTTGCAATTGCAGCTGTCCAATTTGCCATCTGTATTGGAGTAACAAGAGTAATACCCTGTCCAATCACAGAGTTACAAGAGTCTCCCTCAGGGTACCATACCGGTTCTAACCAAGGACTTGTTTTTGCCAATTCGATTTTGTTTGCTGGAGATGGCAGTCTTCCTGGAGCTTCTCCTGGTATATCAATTCCTGTATATTTCCCAATTCCAAACTTTTCAATATATGGGACCAATGCATCCATATTCCACTTTCTAATCATTTCACAGAAATATATATTTGAAGATACAGAGATAGCATCAATTAGGTTAAGAGGTCCATATGAATGATTACCATATTCTTGGAAAGGTGCCCCTCCTGTGAAAGTATATCCAGCTCTACTTACATATATTGTATTTCTTGTTAAAACTCCTGCTTCTAGTCCTCCTGCTGCCACTATAGTTTTAAATGTTGAACCAGGAGGCATCTGTGCAGCAATAGACCTATTAAGTAAAGGATTTCTTGGATTGTTCAGAAGCTCATTGTACTGATTTTGAGATATTCCTCCAACAAAAAGATTGTTGTCATATCCTGGGTTAGCTACTAATGCTAAAAGCTCTCCTGTATTTACATCTTCTATTATAGCTGCACCACCAATAGCTTTGTAGTCAACAACTGCCTTCTCCATTAATTCATAGAGCTTCTTTTGTGTATCAATATCTATGGAAAGATACAGGTTTTTACCAGCTACTGACTCTTTTAGAGTATACCCTTCTTTCTCAACAGTTCTACCCATTGAATCTACCTCCCACGCTATCTCCCCATCCTCACCAATTAACTCCTCATCATACTGTTTCTCTAGCCCTATCCTACCAACTGTATCTGTAGAATCTGCATACTCTAGTTTCTTAAGATCTTCAGCAGTAACCGTACCTGTATATCCTAATATATGGGAAAAAGCTTCACCTTGAGGGTATTCTCTCTTACTCCCACTATCTACATATACTCCTGGAAGCTCATTTGCAGCAGCTTTTATCTTAATTGCCATATCATCATCAATATTCTTTGCAATCAATATCTCAGTAAAGTATGTATTCTTCTCATATGTGGAATATACCTTTTCTGAAAGGGATAAATATTTACTTTCTTCTCCTGGATTTTCTTCTTTCCATAGATCTCCGATAATACCCCCGAGGGTATCACAGGCTTCCTCTAATGCTTCTGTGTCAACATACCCTTTTTTATCCAAATACCTTTCCACAGAAAGATATACATTCATAGAAGAAACATTCTTTGCAAGAAGATTACCATTCCTATCTAGAATAACACCTCTTAAAGCCTTGTCCTCCCTAATCCTTAACTGATTGTTCTTAGACCTCTCAAGCATTACCTCCCCTTCTACTACTTGTAGTTTAGAGATATGAAAGATTAAAAAGCAAAACACTGAAAGAAACAGAACAAAAAGAAGAACTAAATTCCAAGCAGGATTAAAGCTATCATCTTTTCCACTTCTTACACTCTCTCTAAGTGTATTTAGAATATCATTCTTTTTAAGAGAAATCCCAAAACCCTTACTCTTTTTAACTTCTTTCTCAATATTTTTTGAAAACTTGAATTCCATTAAGCTATTTTAACCTAATTTGTTTAGAATTTCCCCTATCTCTAAACCTAGATACTAATACCTCTCCTAACCAAACAAGTCCTGTTGTGACAATTGCTTTTAATACAAGTACGAAGAATATCTTTGCATCTAAAAATCCAGCAGTTCCTGTTGTGAAAAGAGAAGGAAGAAGTTGATTAACCAGATAGAAACCTAAAGATGCAATAAAGGTAGAAACATACATCGGGATACCATCCTCATCAACAGAGAAGATGAAAGAGAGAAGAAAGAGGATACCAGTAGATACAGTGAAGAGTAACAAGTTAGTACCCAATCTGTAATGTAATACCACATCTAGTATTAAAGATATTACTGTTGTAATTAGAAGAAGTATTTTCCAATCTACCCTCTTTCTAGCAAGAAAGAAGAAAGGAAGAATTATTCTAAAATTCAAAAGAGTAAGAAAGAGAATCTCCAAAAAAGTTGCTAAGAACAACCCTACTATACCGAGAATTATTTGCAATACTATTATCATATATACCTCCTTACTCTACACTAACAAATATTGTCATTAAATTAGAATATTCTACTAATGGTAATACAGTTGCACTTCTTGATGTCTCTGCAGGATTGGAAGAAAGACCTGTTAACTTCCCAACTACTAAGTAAGTCCCAACCTTAGAATCATTTGTAACAACAATATCACCATCTTTAATATCTACATCTTTTGAAATATTCTCTATACTAATATGATCACCCATACCCTTAACAACAGCTTTACTTAATACCTTGACTCCTTCAGTAACAACTCCTTCCTCTACTCCTACAGGAGTAATGAAAACTTCAAAACTGCTGTCTTTAGAATATGGTAGATTCACAAGAGAACCATATTCGTCAACCACTTCTGCTATCCCTACAAACATATTACTAAAAGAAACAACACTTCCCTCCTTAACACCATCTTTTCCCCCAACATTTATCCTTAAAGATGAGATATTATCACCACCAATAACCTTGGCTGTTAGAAATTTTGTATCTTTCTTTGCAAGATTCATCTGCTTCTCTAATGCTTCTTTTTCTTCAAGAAGGGTATGGTAAAAAGCATTGTTTACATCCTTTTCATATATATCTATCTTCATTTCATTAAACTCTTTTTTAAATTCTGATACATGTGTAATTGTCTTTGCATATTCTTTAATTTCCATACCTATTTCACTTGCATCAACAGATACTGGTTCAAACAGAAATGATATTCCGCTTCTAAGTGGTGTTAGAAGATTAGTAGAATCTAGTAAAATGAAAGTTATTGTTAATAGTATTAAGAAGAGAAACAAAAGCTGTTGACCAGAGAAAGAGAAAGTTTTCTTTAGCCTCTTCATCTAAATATGCATCAAATATTATACTAACTCCTCCCAAGATTTCTGAACTCTATCAAGAAGCTCTATATGATCTAACATCAAAGATGTCCCTCTTGCTGCTGCTGAGAGTGGGTCTTCAACAATCTTTACTGGTAGTCCTAATTCCTGAGTCCAGAACCTATCTAAACCCCTAATCAGTGCACCTCCTCCTGCTACATATATCCCAGAGGAAACTAAGTCTTTAAGTAGTTCTGGGGGTGTTTCTTCAATTGCATCTTTAACTACCTCTGTAATTAATGAGATACTATTCATTATTGCCTCTCTTACTTCAATACTACTAAGTTCAATAGTTTTAGGAAGTCCTGTTAGTAAATCTCTGCCTTGTACTGGGTATTTTTTCTCTTTCTTAAGAGGCATTGCAGAACTCATCATTATCTTAATATCCTCTGCACTTCTCTCTCCTATCAATACATTGTATTTGTTCTTTACATAGTTAACGATATCTTGATCCATTTCATCTCCAGCTATTTTCATTGTTCTACCAATAACAATATCTCCTAGAGAAAACACTGCAATATCTGTAGTACCACCTCCTAGATCAACTATCATGCTTCCTGATGCATCTTCAATGAGAAGACCGGCTCCAATTGCAGCTGCCATAGATTCTTCTACTACATATACCTTCCTTGCTTGAGCAGTCTTAACTGCATCAATTACAGCCTGTCTTTCTACTTCGGTAACAGACGCAGGGACTCCAATAATCACCCTTGGTCTTTGAATTTTAAAACCTTTTGTAAAATATTTATGAGATTTTGTAATGAAGTGATGAATCATTGCTTGAGTTGTATCAAAGTCAGAGATTACTCCATCTCTAAGTGGTTTTACAGCAATGATATTGCTTGGAGTTCTTCCAATCATCTGTCGAGCATCTTTACCTACAGCAAGTACCATCTTTGATCTTTTATCGATAGCTACAACGGATGGTTCAGATACCACTACACCATGATTTCTCATATATACCATGGTATTAGCAGTACCTAAATCAATACCTAAATCATATGTAAATAGTTCCCAAAAGGAATCTAATATTGCCATACACAAAAATTGTTCTAAATATCTTCTCTAATTTTAACATTTAGAAGAGGAGATTTCGAGAGGGAACAAATTATTTATAAAATGGAATGTCTTCTTGCTTCGTTCCTCTATTACGATATACAAACAGACTTGACCCAATAATTTTATCAAGCATAATCTCATTCAATCGTTTAGCAAACAAAGTCCGATCTGAAGATATTTCAGGGGATTGCATTTCCAAGAAAGCTTTTTCTTCTACCAGATTAGCTACCATATATGCTTCGTATTCCTCTTCCTCAGGAGACATCTTCTCCCCTGATTTCTCTTGTAAAGCATGAATAACTTCATGGAGAATAGAACTACCTAAGAAATATTTTCTCACTAGAGAATCTTTAATATCTGCAATATAGATTATACCTTTGTGAAAGAATGCATCTGGTGTGAAACCAAATGTATCAAAAGGAATTTTTGCCTTGTCCATAGTTTCTACCTGAATGTCTTTTTTCTTCGCAAAATCAATAATGTAATTATAATATGCATCTAAATCCCCTTTCTCTGTAATTATATTCTCTGGCTTTTCTATGCCATACTTATCAAAGAACTTTCTTCTATCTTCAAACATTCTCTGCATAAAATCAACATCTTTTTGTTGTGTATCTTCTATACCTGTAAGAATCTTTATCAACTTACTATGAGAATCGATATCCATTTTCTTCTCAATATCATCCATGCCTGTTATCTTATGGAAAACAACCTGTTCTAGTGTATTGTCAGTAATACTCTTCTCTTTGGGGTCTTGATTACTTCCTTTTGTTTCATCACCACTATAACCTTCTATCATGAATAAAGGATAACACAAAGAAGGATTTATTTATATAAAGTAAGATTTTACTCCTGTTCTTTCCTAAGTAGTTTGTAACACTTCATACAGACATTCACCTTAGTAGGAGTACCATCTATATCAACACTAACACTCCTTAAATTAGGTTTAAAACCTCTTTTTGTCTTAGGAGCTTTATATCTCCAACCAACAGAGTGTTTATGTTGTATTCTGTTTCCAGATATTGTTGTTTTTTTACAAAGTTCACATGTCTTTGCCATAGCGATGCATTATATATCAAGAAAAAGAGAATAGCAAATATACAGACCAGACCTGGTCAACGAGTTTCTTCCCTCCCTATTTATCTTTCCAAAGTGAATTTACGCTTTTTTAATCTTACTACAGGTGGTAAAAGTATCTCTTTTTGTATACGAATAGTTGTTGAATTTGCAGAAACTTTTTAATACCAACACAATTATGTGTCCCTATAGTAAGATTAAAAAACTTGAAAAATTACTTAACAAAGCTTACTACATAAGATAAAACTCGTTGACCAGGTCTGTTACTTCATCAATATCATTCCAATCATACTCTACATTACCAAAACAGAGAGAACTCTCATGAGACTTACCTGTAATGATGATGACATCGTTTTCCTGTGCTAAATCAAAAGCTTTCCGTATTGCATCCCTCCTAACCTTAACATTAACAGTATCATCATCAAACCTAAATATCGTAGTTTCTTTGTTACCACCATCTCTCCACCCTCTCTCAATCTCATCATTAATATTTTTTAGACTCTCAAATCTTGGATCTTCTGCTGTAAGAATTGTAATATCGGCATACTCATTAGATGTCTTACCCATCTCATACCTTTTCCCAGAATCTCTCTGACCTGCACAACCAAAAACATGGATTAATCGCCCACCATCTTTTACAAGTTTTTTAGCTGATTTCAAAGCATTTAAGGTTGAATTAGAGGTATGTGCAAAATCTACAATTACTACAAATGGTTTCTGTTGGAGCACCTCCATTCTCCCAACAACAGGTTGTAAACTAGCTATACTGGATAACAAATCTTCTAAAGGAATACCTTCTTTAGAACAGATAGACAAAGCACAGAGGAAATTACTTACATTAAACAATCCAATTAGAGGTAGTGTACACTCTAAACCATTTACCTTAAGAAATATACTATCTTCATGTTCTAAAATATCTGTTGCATAGAAATCTGCTTCTTTCTCTATACTGTATGAAGTGTAGTCCTTTGTAATCTTCTTTAACTTAACAAAAGATTCATCGTCCATGTTCAATATAACACTACCATCCTCCTTCAGGTGATCTGTTATCAACAATGCCTTCGCCTCAAAATACCTCTCTCTAGTTTTGTGATAGTCTAAATGCTCTGTAGTAATATTGGTATATCCAACATTATCGAACTTTATCCCAGCCAACCTACCCTGTTCTAGCCCATGAGATGTTGATTCAATAATGATATGTGAGCATTTATTCTTTTCTGCCTTCTTTATCAATTCAAAAAGATTCTGTGCAGTAGGAGTTGTGGTATGAAAGCCTGTATCTATCTGCTCATTACCTATGTAAGCAGCTACTGTTGTTATTAATGCAGGTTTAAACCCATTCTCTTTTAACATGTGATAGACCATTGTTGAAGTTGTTGTTTTACCATCTGTACCTGTTACAGAGATATATCTCATTTTACAAAGATCTATGTTAAACAACGGAGCTATATCCGACTTCAAAAAAGCATCTTTCTCCTTTTCATTAAGCAAGTTGTTCTCATAATCCTTAACTAATTTGTGATAGAACTCACCTACCTCATATTTTTCTAATTTTGGATTAGCTCTAAAAACCTTTTCTAGAATATTTGATGGGATATTTGAGGAAAAAATGTAAAAATCTGTATCAAAAACCTCCTCCTCTGGATTTCTGTAGTTTATCTTTGCACCTAAACCTTCTAATTCTTTTGTCCTTTCACTCTCTTTCATATCAAAACCCTCTACCTGAACACCTAAAAGAAACAAGAATTTAGCTAAGTAGTAAGCACCTTCACCACC
>CAYPAR010000021.1:0-4930 GCA_964408765.1 uncultured Candidatus Saccharibacteria bacterium
AATCACTAATAGTACATGTAGGAGATAGGAAAGGACATGATGTAAGGTATGCAATTGATAACTCCAAATCAGAGAAAGAATTAGGTTACAAACCAGAGAAGAGTGTAGAAGAGTGGTTAAAGGATACAGTACAGTGGTATGTGGATAACAAGGATTGGTGGAACCACTAAAACCAGTAGCAGACAAACAAGCAGAAAGATATTTAGAAAAAAGATTAGATTAATTTAACACTCATATATATATGAAAGCACTCATATTAGCAGGTGGTAGAGGTACAAGACTTAGACCTCTTACACATACTAAAAACAAACATATGTTACCAATTGGTAACAGACCAATGATAGAGAGAATTATCAAAGATGCAGTAGATTTAGGAATTAAAGATATCATCATCAATATCAATAAAGGTGATAAAGAAATGCCTGAACTCTTAGGAGATGGTAAAAGATTTGGTAAGGGTGTAAAGCTACAATATATTGAACAACCAGAACCAAATGGAATGATGTATCCAATTAAACTAGCTGAGAAGTTAATAGGGGATGACGAATTTCTCTTCTCTGCTGGTGATAATATTCTAACAGGTGGTCTTAAGAAACATTACGATGATTTCAAAAAGAAGAAATCAGATGCACATGTCTTAGTTGTAAGAAGACCAGACTATCAAAACTTTGGTGTTGCTGTTATGAAGGATGATAAGATTGTACATACAGTAGAGAAACCTAAAGAATTTGTAAGTGATCTAGTCCTCTCTGCAATCTACTTCTTTACACCTGCTGTATTTAAAGCTTTTGATCATGCTAAACCCATAGATCCAAAGGGTACAGGTAAACCAGAATACTATCCTCCAGTAATTAACAACTGGTTGATTGAAAATGGATATACCTTCACAGCATCAGAAGTAACAGGTTGGTGGAAGGATACAGGAGCACCAGAGGATCTCATCTTAGCAAACAGATTAATTCTTGAAAGAGAGTGTTTAGATGAGTGTAAGGGTAAGGTAAAGGATAGTCAGGTAGAAGGTAATGTTGAGATAGGGAAGGGTTCTATTGTTAAAAACTCAGTCTTAAGAGGACCAATATCTATTGCAGAGAATGTTACAGTTGAGAATGCATATATTGGACCGTTCACATCTATTGGAGAAGGTAGTGTAGTTAAAGATGCTGAAATAGAGAACAGTATATTGATGGGTAATTGTAATGTGCATAACCTTCATGAGAGATTAGACAGTTCTTTGATTGGTTGGAATGCAGAGGTAACAACAAAAGAATCACTTCCTAAGGCAGATACTCTACTTATTGGAGATGATTCTAAAGTGGTATTGGCTAAGTAGGATTAATAGTTAATTACAACTTTTGAAAAAGAAAAAAAGTGGGAGGCGTCGCTCAGCACCTCGTAAGTGCAGGGTCGTATTCTCCCTCATGATTAGTGTAATTATACCTTCTTTACTAGTCTCCTTCAACCTTTTCTTTAATAAATATATTAACTAATAATTAGATAAAATAGTTCATTATCTTGTAGTTAAGAAAGATTGCTAATACACAGTTATTCTGTTATATTCTACTAAGATGAGAAGGAATAAAAATAAGCTAAAAAATCTAATAGTTTATATCATTTCCGAATACAATAACTCCAACCTAACAGAGACCAAACTACAAAAACTACTCTACTTCTGTGATTTTGAATGCTATGAGATTAGTGGTAAATCAATAACAGGGTTTAAGTACAAGAAAAATCACTATGGTCCAACAATAATAGATTTAGGAGATTATCTCAAGGAGTTAAAAGAAGAAGGATATATTGAGATTATAGAAGGAGAAACAAGTTATGGTTCTCCTAAAAAAACATTTGCTCTTAAGAAAAGTATTGGAGATTTTAGAAAGGTGTTCTCAGATCTAGAACTTAAAACAATTGATGATGTAAACAATGCATATGTTGGTCTTAAGCCTACAGAGATAAGTAAGTTATCTCATTCAGATTTTCCATATCTAGCAACCAATGATAGGAAATATATAGACTATAATTTAGTTAAATATCGTGATACTGAGGAGGCAAATCAGTCCAAAGAAGACTATTCTGTTTTCTCATCTGGGGAGTTTTCCAACATTGTAGGTAAATTTGCTAAAACTCTTCAGGATAGTGGAAATTAAAGACTATGGAAACAGTTTAATATCTTCTGATTTAAAGAGGCTTAAAAAACTTAGGTCTTTAGAGAAGGATTTAGAAACTTACTTCATCGCTCACAAGAATACTCTTTTAGAAAATGGTCTTCTTAGTTGTAAGGTTGCAGATGGTAAAACACCAGATGGCTTAATATATTGGGTGTGTAAAGAAAGAGTTATTGTTACCAACCCTAAAACTGGTGCAAGTGATGGTTGTAGGCTGTGGTTTTTAATCATATTTGAAAGTCCTATAAAAGCTCATTATGTAAAAAGTCTCTTGTATTCTGCTAAGGAGGAAAAGAAATATCCAAAAGATAAATGTTATCAAATTATAAAGAAGGCTTTGGAGAGCATATTATAGCTACCTTGTTTCTGCCTATGACTCATTTTGATATAATGTAAAATAAATTCAAACTAATCATACATATGGAATTTGAAAAAGTAGAACATCTACCGGAATTGGTAGTAGTAACTCTCAAAGCTTTTCATGATGATAGAGGATATTTTGAAGAAACATATGATGAAGATAAATTTAGAGAAGCAGGTCTTCCTACAAATTGGGTAAAAGATAATCACTCAAACTCTAAGGAAGGTGTTTTAAGAGGTATGCATTGGCAGATAGGACCAAATGCACAGGATAAGTTTGTAAGAGTGATTAGAGGTAAAGCAATTGATGTAGCTGTGGATATTCGAAAAGGATCTCCTACATTTGGACAATTCCATATGGTTGAATTAACAGAAGATAATCATACAGGATTCTTCATACCTAAAGGTTTTGCTCATGGATTTTTAGCATTAACTGACAATGTAGATTTTGAATACAAAGTAAGTGGTAAATATGATAAAGAGAGTGAAAGATCTTTTAGATGGAATGACCCAGATGTAAATATACCATGGGGTACAGATACACCAATTCTTTCAGATAAGGATGCTAATGCTCCTTTGCTTGGAGAATTAAGTGATGAAGATATATTTAAACTTAGTGAAATGCTAAATGAATAAAAAAATATTAGTATTTGGTGCAAATGGTATGTTAGGTTCATACCTATCCAACTACTTTGAAAAGAAGGGATATGAGGTAATTAAAAGTGATATGTTTGATGATGAGGAAAAGGGTATTCATGGTAAAGATATAACTAATGAAAAAGAATTGAAAGGTTTTGTCTATGAACAAAACCCAGATTTTGTGATCAACTGTGCAGCATATACCAATGTTAATAAAGCAGAATCAGAACCAGAGATAGCCAATGCTGTAAATGCTACTGCCCCTAAATATATGGCAGAAGTTGCAAAAGATTTAAATATTCCATTCATACATGTTTCTACAAATGAGGTATTTGGTGATGGGGAGTATGATGAAGAAAGTAAAGAGTTTAATCCTCTTAATGAATATGCAAAAAGTAAAAGAAGAGGGGAAGAGAATATTGAAAATGTAGGTGGTATATACTACATATTTAGAACCTCATGGTTGTATGGACCAGGTGCAAAAAATTTCATTAGATTTGTGACAGAGACAGAGGCAACTGAAGAGAAACCTCTAACAATTGTTACAGATGAAAAGGGATGTCCAACATATGTTGGATATTTAACAAGAAGAATGGAGGAAGCTGTTGAGTCCAATATAGAACCTAGTATATATCATGTATGTAGCTCAGATGTACTTTCTAGATATGAATTTGCACTACAAATACTTGAAACTCAGGGTATAGAGAAACCAGTTATTCCAGTAGAGAAGAAAAACCTTCCACTTAGGCCTGTTATTTCACCTTCAAATCAACTCATTGATACTAAATTTGAGGAGCAACCCACATCATATGAGATGTTAGTTGAATATGTGAAAGAGATTAGACAGGAAAAAGATGATTATTCAGAAAAAAACAGGTAATATGTCATTATCACTTCATTAAAAGAAACCCTTATCTACTAGACAAAACATGAGGTTTATATACAATATGGTATGCCTCTTTCAAGTTCCCATATAAAATTTGGAAACATGATTAAAACATACTCTTTCTTAGATGAAGGTGGTTTTCTTGTTCCGTCTTCAAATAATCAACAAATATTATTTGGTTTAGGATTGATTAAATATTTTAATCCATTTGATGTAAATCAGAAACTTCATAGACTCCATGAAAAATTGTGTACAGATCTTAGAAAGGATGATACTAGGATTGAATTTTCATTCAAAGGAATCACTGAAAAAACACTGCCAACCACATTAGATGCTTTGAATATTCTACAAGAAGATTCCAATTGGGAGTTTGATTGTATATATTTTGATATACAAGACCCTAAATTCAATGCTCCTACCAATGCTTCTGCAAGATGGGCTATGTATATTAGTAATATAAAATTACTAATTGAAAAGAATCTTTGGCAAAATGAAGAAACAATATTAATTGCTGATTTTCTTCGTAAGCCTAAGGCTTCAAATAAAAGGTTTGAGTATATCATGACAGATGTACCACAGGTGTATAATGTTCTACAAGTAATCTCACATGGTGTTTTAATGGTGCAAATGGCAGATGTTCTTCTAGGAGGATTTCTATATTCCAAAAAAGATGCAGGAGATCAAGAAGGTTATAAAACAAAAATTTCTCAAAAAGTATTAGAAATACAAAAACATGTAGGGAAGGACAGGTTCAATACATGGAAGAGAGATTGGAGTAAAAGTAGCAGATAGAAGGGGTATAAATGCAATTTATGCCCTTCGGCTAAGAGCAATTAACTCTTCAACCTCTGCTAATATATATTCTCATATATTCTACACT
>CAYPAR010000021.1:5030-6842 GCA_964408765.1 uncultured Candidatus Saccharibacteria bacterium
AGGTAATATCATATTCTTCTTGGAAATCTTCAGTCTTAAACTTCTTGCTTTGTACTCTTTTTAACTTTCTTCTCTAAGGTGTTTATTGAAGATAGATATGCTTGTTCAACATTGGATAGGTTTTTAACTTGATATTTTTTGTATTCTCGCAGAGCCTTTGCTTCTGCTTCTGTATGACTAATTTTCCCAGCATTCTTTAGAACTTTGCGATCCATCGAAAGAATTAGCTTGTCTAACTGTTCAATATAGTCTTTCATTTTGGTTGGTATCCTATCTAAGGCTCTTAATTCTGCTATATCAAAATATGCAGATACTACATTATTTAACTTCTTTATTTCTTCGGCTTTCAGATAGTTTTTTGCTATGACGACATCTGACTTTATAATTCCCCTTCCAGAGAATGTCATTAATCCCATGAAAGGTTTTTTTGCATCTACTCTCTCTGATATTATTTCAGCTGCTGTCTTACCATTGGCAGCATAATGTAATTTGTTTTGTACGATAGCAAAGAACTGTTGTGTTTCTTTACTGCTTGGGTTGTAATCAATGCTTGTTGCATATAGGTCTAATACTTGTCGGTATAGCACTTTTTCACTACTCCTAATATCTCTAATACGGTCTAAAAGTTCTTTCCAATATTGTCCTCCTCCTGCATTCTTCAATCTATCATCATCTATTGTAAACCCTTTGATTATATATTCTCTTAATCTTTTTGTTGCCCATTGTCGAAAACGGGTACCATTTACAGATTTTACTCGATATCCTACGGATATGATTACATCTAAATTATAGTAGTTAGTAGGTTTTGTAGAAAAATCGGAATTTCCGATTTTCTTCATAGAAATATCTTGTTCTAATTCTCCCTCTTTGTATATATTAATAATGTGTTCATTTATTGTTGATTTTCCTCTGTCAAAAAGTTGAGACATTTGTTCTATTGTCAGCCATACAGTTTCTCCATCTATTTGTACATCAAGTTTTGGTTGTCCACCTTTTCCTTCATATATTATTATTTTGTTTTGGATATTATTTTTAATCATACTTGAAGGCATTTAGTATAAATAGGGGGAGATATTATTAAAAATCCCGTAAGCTTAGGATTACACTCTCCCTTATGATTATAATGATTATAGTCGTTCTCTGTCTTTACCGCAAATATTTATTTATTAACTATATTAAATTTTTAAACCCGTCGAATTTGATTGAATTAAATTCAAAGTAAAAATTTTCTCTAAAAAAGATGACTATTTATTAAAAAACAGGTAATATATATCACATGCATATCATAATTGATGCAACTACAACTCAAGACCAATTCGCATATGCTGGTGTTGGGCAGTATACAAAGAATATTATTCTCTCACTTCTTAAAAATAATGCAGACATACCATTTAGTATATTAAGATTTGAAGGTAAGATTTCTACATTAGATAAAGATATATCAAAGTACAAAAATGCGGATCTTGTAGATATTGGTGAATACAAGGTAAATGATTACAAAAATGATATATGGTATTACACACGAGTGTTACCTACGATAAAGAAGATAAGGAGAAAGGATAGTATATATTTCTGTCCATACTTTTGGAGAAACTTTCCCTCAAATATTATGCCAACAGTTCTCTTTGTTCATGATATGAATCTACCTCTTTTCAATATGTATTCTCAACAATCACCGATACACAACTTCATTAGAAAGATACAGTATTGGAAGACATTAAATAAATCAAAAGATTGTAAGTATATAATATGCAACTCTGATACTACTAGAAAAGATTTTCTTAAATTCTATCCTGATTATCCAAAAGAACA
>CAYPAR010000021.1:6852-9859 GCA_964408765.1 uncultured Candidatus Saccharibacteria bacterium
ATCTAGGTATTGATGTAGAAGAAAAGCAGATATCATTAGATAAAATACTACCTCACGATTACAAAGAGAAAAAATATTTTATCTATCTAGGTGGTGGTATTAACAGAAGTAAGAACTCAATAGGGGTGATAAAAGGATACAAAGTTTTTCTTGATAAGCTTAAGAATGAAGGTATGGATATAGAGAAAGCCCCTTATCTAATAATTGCGGGTGGTAAGTTTCAGGATACAACTAAACCAGAGGTAAAAGAATTATATGATTATATAAAAGAACACGGTATTGAGAAACAAGTTGTGTTTACAGGTTTCTATGAAGATAAACATGTATACTCATTATTAAGTAATTCTTTAGGTTTCCTACATCTGGCACTCTATGAAGGTTTTGGTATATCAGCCGCTGAAGCTTTAAGAGCAAAAACTCCAACCATTCTACATAAAAGTCCTGTATATGAAGAGGTATTTAAAGATGTATCAATGTTAGTTGATGGATTAAATGAAGTAGAGGTAGGAGATACAATATATGATATCTACAAGAATAGAGAGAAATATCAAACAATGATACAGAAAGGGTATGATCTTTCTCTTACATTCTCATGGGATAGATGTGCAGAGAAAACCTTTAAGATTTTTGAGAAGGTTAAGGTATAAACAGCACAATATTCACCACAATCTTCTATATATTAGCTGGTCTGTTATCTTTAGCAGGTTTGGTTCTTACAATACTATCCCTACCAGGTGTTTGGTTAATATTTCTTTCAGCAATTATTGTTGCAATAGTTAGTAAGTTTCAATTGATTACTTGGGGAACTCTAGCAATTCTTCTTGTTATTACCGTACTGTCAACTTTTGTAGATAATCTTTTAGGTGTTTTTGTTTCAAAAAAATCAGGAGGGAGTAACTATGGAGCTGTTGGAGCAGTAGTAGGAACTATTGTTGGCTTAGCAATTGCCAATATTGTAGGTATGTTAATTGGTCCGTTTATAGGGGCTGTTCTTTTTGAATATCTATTTGCTAAAAAGAATTTCAATGATAGTCTTAAATCAGGTTGGGCATCATTTATAGGCTTCCTACTTGGTACAGGATTAAAGGTTTTAATAAATATTGGTTTAATCATATTTATTATGTCCAAAGTTCTATAAACATATACATTCCCAAATATATCCTCTATCACATATATCTTCTTTCTAGATTCATAAATCTTTTTAATACTGATTTCTCTTTTTAATTTTGGTTTTAATATCTGTTTCCTTGGTAAAAATATCTCCCTTTTCTCTCCACTTTCCATACCTATCTTGTAAGAATGTTGTTCTAAAAAATCCATAGCTGTAACAGCAACTATCTTTTCTTCATTCATATATATTGGTCTGATCGTTTCAAAAAATCTCATTTCCTTTAGTAAGTTCCCATCCTTATCCTTTACTCTAAACAGTGTAGAAAACTCATCCTTACTCTGTATTATGTAATGTTCAAATTCACAAGTGATAATCTCTCCATTACTTTGTACTCCAACAAACTCATTAGGTTTCCTCTTTAGTATCTTTTCATATGACTTACTGTTTGTATTGTACTTTAGCACTTTCTCATCTTGTACAAAGAGAATATTTTCTTTATCTAAAAATATGACCTGTTGTGGTGCTACGATATTCTCCACTAGATAGAATTCATTTGTAATAGGGGTAGTAAGTAAAATACTAAGTAGTAGTTTTAATATATTAAAATTCATTTTCTTCTTTACTAAAATTATCTCCCTGGATGTGGATTATCTCCACTCAATCTTCCAGGATTCTGTTTGTAACCAACTGTTAGAATCTTATCCCAATCCTGTTCAATATATTCAACTGGATTAACATGAGAATTCTGTTGAGCATTCTCTCTTAATTCAAAATGTAAGTGATATGCCAGTGGCTGACAATTCCAAGCCCCACTTTTTCCTGTCTTTGCCACTATATCTCCTTCCTTAACTCTTTTCCCTACATCTGTAAAACTATCTTCTAAATGAAAATATACAGAGTGCATTCCGTTATCATGTTTAACAGTAAGATAGTTACCTCCAGAGAGGCATTTACCATAGAAACTATCCCAACCTTTTCCAACAACTAAACCATCTCCTACAGCTAAGGTGTCTTTGTTAGCTACACTAAAATCTATACCTGTATGTGGTTTTTGATATGCAGTATATCCATGCCACTGTGATACTCCAACAATCTGATTAAATGGGAAGGAAAAAGGTTTCTTCTTCTTAACTTCTTTTTCAACCAGTATTGTATATTTCTCTTTCTTGCTTTCTAGAATATTAAACTGTGAGATTCTAAATGCAGTAATATATTCTAAATCAATACTTTCTACATTCTCAGTTTTAGAAATTTGTGTTGTTAGAAAGAAATTGTTTTGTGATATTCCAAAAGAAAGTGGGGAGTATTTCTTACCATTTAGTAATATGCTCATATGGATATTTGGATATATATGTAAGTTTTCTGTTGTAATGTATTTTTCTTTACACTCTTTTCCTAGTAGTAATTGAAGAATATTGTTTTTACATGTATATATATCAATATCTACAAATATATCTCTGTATATATCTCCTCTAACAAGAATCTCTTTGTATGCTCCTCTATCTATAACCTGTGCTGAAAGGTTTTCTAAATTAGGAATATCACATTGAATCTTTCTTGCGCTCCCATTCGTTTGTATATATTTGTATCTACACTCTGTCTTTTTAACTTGAGATCCTTTTACCTCTCTCTGTTCTGTAAGATTCCATGAGAAAGTTTCTAGTTGATTCTCTAGTACTTTCTTAACGGGTGGACTTACAACCTTTTGTGTCTTTGGATTTCCCATATCATTATCTTTTTCTGATCAATATAACTAATAATATTCTTTACCTGTTGGTCGTCAAGTGTATCTACATCAATATGAGTCACACCGGCATATCGCCTTTCAGCCTTTCCTACAGGCCAGCAACAAACCTCCACACACTCATATTTAAGTTCAGCAGCATAATCAATGAG
>CAYPAR010000022.1:0-9349 GCA_964408765.1 uncultured Candidatus Saccharibacteria bacterium
CAGTGGTTTGAGTTTGTAAAGGCAGGTATTTGAAAATACGGATAAATAGGGATATAATGGGATATAGTTAACGCGGGGTAGAGCAGTGGAAGCTCGTTAGGCTCATAACCTAAAGGTCACTGGTTCGAATCCAGTCCCCGCAACCATTTTTCTATTTAATCTCTAATATCTCCTTTATTTTTCCCTCTATCTCTTTGTTAAATCCAGAGAATGCTCTGTCTCCAATGAAGATAATAGGATAGTATCCGTATGAGTCGGAAACACCTTCACTCTCACCTTTTTTGTAGGAATTAAGTTGTGAGATAAAGTCAGTATCTGTTGTTAAATGTTCTTCGTATTGAATTTTGTGTTCTTTAAAGAAAGCCAACATGTCTAAGCACATATTTCCACTTCCGTTATGGAATACTACAACTCTGTTACTTTTCTCCTTTGGTATATATGTACTATCTTCATTTAAATCTTCTACCTTGCATGGATTCATTACATTCGCTTCATCTTGAAATTCAAGTTTAGGTCTAATTTTCTCTGGAGTGTATGGAGCATTCTTGTTTACTGGAATCTGCCATGTGGGCATAGTCTTGTCTACACTTCCTAGGGTGTCTAAATCTACCCATTCAACATCGTAGTTATCCCACAATCTATGCCACATATCATTCCATCTCTCCTTAAATCCACCAATATATGTATGTGATGTTGCCATAATCTTTTTGTTCTGTATAGCTCTCTGAAACTGCTCTTCCATATCTTCAGGTTCTCCAGCTCTCTCGTAGAAACTGTAATCACAGAAACTACCATATTTGAATTCTGGAACATCAATGTTTGAAACAGAGATAATCTTTACATTGTATTCCTCAGGTTTGTAGATAGTAGTTGCTAACTCTGTAGTACCTCTTGCTGTGATATATTCAATTCCTAACTCATCAGCAACCTTGAGTGTAGTCTCATCAGATGCCATATATCTTGAACTAATAGCTCTTGGAGTAACACCTAAGTATTCTTTAGAATTCTCTAACATTTCCTTAATAATAGTGTATTGCTTTTCGTAAGGCATACCCCAGAATGGTTCTGGATCGTATGAAGGACAGAGTTCTACTACTCCTGTTTTAAGAATTTCTTTCAATTCTTCTGCATTTTTCTTTATGAAATCAGCATTTACCATTAACAATCCTTTAATATTCCTCTCTCTCATATCATTTACCATATTTGCTAATCCATCAGTATTGTTAAATTCAATTAACAACATCATTCCCTTAGGTTTGACTTTTTCAGAACCTTTATTTTCACACATATATCTAGATCCAAAGAAAGTTCCAATAGCTAGAAGAACTAATGAACCTAGAACTAAGAAAATATATTTAATTGGTTTGTTATCCATATGTTTATTCAATTAAATTATCTCTATCTATTTATCACTCAAATACATAGATATGTCAAGAAAAAGGATTGTATATCTTTTGTCGAAAAATATTAGACTCTTGTTTTTGCTTTATTTCTTAGAATGGTTGTAAAAATTTTTCATCCTGTTACCATATATATATATGGTTTATAGTTAACTTAATTTTCATCAATTTTAATGAAAATATCGATAATATATGATTCGGTTTATGGTAATACAGAGAAAGTAGCTCAAACAATTAAGGATGTATTGAGTAAAAAGAATGAAGTAGAAATGAAGAAAGTTACGGATGCAACATTGGAAGATTTTCAGAAAAATGATTTGGTAATTATTGGTACTCCTACTCATGGTGGTGGAGCTTCAAAAGCAGTGCAAGTATTGTTAAATATGTTACCTAAAGAATCTTTGAAGAATACAAAGGTTGCAGTTTTTGATACTAGTGTAACTACATACAAACAGAATATCTTTATGAAAGGAATTATTAAGTTTTTTGGATATTCTGCACCTAGAACAGCCGATATTTTGAAGAAAAAAGGAGCGGAGATTGTTTCTGTACAGACATTCTTTGTTATGGGAGTAAAAGGTCCTATTAAGGATGATGAGTTGGAAAGAGTTAGGAATTGGAGTAAGAGTTTAATTAAGTAATATTTCTATGATAACTGTAACAGGGTATGTAAATCCGGATATTGATTGTGTAGCATGTGCTATTGGATATGCAGAGTTACTTAATATGCAGGGTAAAGAAGCTAGAGCTGTTTATGCTGGAGATATCGGTGAGGAAACGGAGTTTGTTAAGAGATATTTAGGAGGTTTGAATATTGAATTAGTACAAGATGGATATGGTGATGGAGATATTGTTTTAGTAGATGTCTCTGATCCCGAAGGAGTAGATGAGTTGATAGATATTGATAAAGTGATTGAGGTTATTGATCACAGAAAGTTGTCATATATCCAGAGCTTTCCCAATGCTAAACTCCATATTGATTTAGTAGGGTCTTGTGCTACGCTAATAGCTGAGAAGTTTCAAGAAGCAGGTGTTCTTCCATCTAGAGATACTGCTGTTCTTCTTTACTCTGCAATTGTTTCTAATACTGTTAATTTTAGGAACAATGTAACAACTCAGAGGGATAGAGATATGGGTGATTGGTTAAAGGAAATAGGGGGGATAGAAGGTGGATATATAGCTAGTATGTTTGAGTACAAGTCAAATATTAATAAGGGTAATTTAGATGAAATAATGAGGGAGGAGTTTAAATTTTACGATGTTCAGAATAAGAGAGTAGGGGTTGTACAGCTTGAGTTGTCTGATGCGGTTAGGAGAGTTAGGGAGTTAGAAAGTGATATTAGAAGAGTTTTAAGTGAGATAAAGGAGGAGAATAGTTTAGATTATCTTCTTTTCTCTTCCATTGATATTATTGATAGTTTTAATTACTTTTTAACAATAGATTCTGATTCTACAGAATTATTTTCTAATATTTTTAATCTTTCTAATATGGATAAAGGGGTTAGGTATAATGGTATTTTAATGAGAAAGGAGATATTTCCTAAGGTTGTGGAGTATTTTAAAAAAGTTAAACAGACATCTATTTAAATTCCTTAATTAGCTCTTCTCCTGTTCTTGTAATTATTTTCCCCTTCCTACTTGGCAGTATGTCATCATTTACTAGCAATATAAATGGAACATTATGTTTTAATAGCATATCAACCATGGTTTCAAATTCATTTACCTGTCTTTCTCCGATTGTACTAAAAAGCTTCTCTGATGGTTGATTGACTCCATCTCGAGATAATGCCCTGTTTGCCATAGTTCTTGCAATTGGTTGTGGAGGTAGAATATATACCAATGAGTAGTTTAACTCTTCTTTATCTATAGTATTTCCTATTAATACAAGATTAGGACCACTCTCTTCCATTGTGATAATGTCTCCTTGTTTTAAGTTTTTAAATGTATCAGCACTAACACCATACCATCCTCTCCCAGGTCGGTATGTTAAGTTTAGGTAGGAAGAGCCTTTTTCTACACTTAATGTAATGCCATCTACCATGTTTCTATCCTCTATTTCTTTTCCTAACATATCAAGGGTCTCTGCTGTTAATTCTCCTTCCCAATTATCCAATATTTGAGAAATTTCATCCTTTGATTCCTCTGTTAATGTAACACCTTTTGACAAGTCTGCTGTTGTAACGAAGTGGTAGTGAACACCATCAACTTCATATTCTCTTCTTTCTCTTGTAGTAGAATTTATCCCAGGTAATGTTTCTACGGCATCCATAAGCTGTTCTCGGACAGTTCCTTTTCCTGCTCCTCCTGGTCCTGCGAATCCTAACACGGTAGGTCTTTCATCTCTTTCAAACTCATCTAGTGTCTTAGTTTCTAACAGTCTGAGTAAATCATTAGGATTTTCAAATTCATCTTCAATATTAAAGTATGATTTAAGTTTTTCAACCGCATTGTCCCATCTTGTTTGTAATTCGCTTAACTTCTCACTCTCTTGTTCTATCCTCTCATCTATTGTTAACTCTTGTGGATTGAGATCTGTCATCATTATATTTTTTACTAAGTTTATACATGTTAATTATATATTATTTCCCCCTTTTATTGTAATCTCAGGCTTCTATTGGTAAAATCACCTTGTTTAGTTAAGTAAATATTCATATGCCAATAACGACACAACCTGTGAAAGGTATGTACTTACTTGAAGAAGGTAGAGTTTTCATAATTCAAGAGAGACAATTAAAAACCCAAGGAAGGCAAGGAGGATTGATAATTCTTAAGATGAAAGCTTTGGATAATGGACAGATTGTAAATAAAACAATTAAAGCTGGAGCTAAGGTTGAGTATGTTGAGCCAGAAACAAAGGAAGTACAGTTTCTCTACTCTGATAATGAAGGTTCTTACTTTATGGAATCTGAAACATATGAGACAGTAATGATACCTAATGGGGTAATAGGGGATTATGTTAAGTTCCTTAAAGAGGGAGAATCAGTACTGGTTATGGTTCATGAAGGAAAGATTCTTACAGTAAAGGAACATCCATCTGTAAACTTAACTGTGACTGAAGCAACAGATGCTGTAAGAGGAAATACATCTAGCTCTGCAACAAAGGAAGTAACATTAGAAACAGGATACAAGGTTCATGTACCTCTTTTCATTAAGGTAGGGGATGTTGTCAAAATTAATACAGAAACAGGTACATATTCAGGCAAAGCATAACAGACCTGGTCTGTAGATTTATCCTTATCACCAAAGAAGAAATTAGCTGTTTTTTAGATTTTTTCATCTTACTATGGGGAGGGATTGTTAAAGGTTACCTTATCTACTGTTCTTTGATATAATTATTCCTGCTTGGTGGGATAGCTCAGTAGGTTAGAGCATGGGATTCATAAACCCAAGGTCGGTGGTTCGATTCCACTTCCCACCACCAGTAGTTTTTGCATAAAAGACTTTTAGTTTAGATTTTAATCAAATATTTCATGGAAGATAAAAGGAAAAAAGAAACAAATAAGAAGAAAGATAATGTATATGTAGTGGATATTAGGAAGATGCCAACGGGAAAAAGGATAAAGATGCCAGCAATTAGTACAATTCTTATAATTACTTTACTACTCTCTACCGCTATATTCATGTACAGAGCTTTTTCTTACAAAGGTGAAGAGGTGTCTGTCAGTAGTGTAGTTACAGATATTGCTAAGAAGAAATATGACAAGATTATTCTTAAAGACGATATGGTTGTTTTAGAGACAAAGGGAGAGTTTGCAGGTAGACCAGTAGTTGAAAAAAAGTTTGCAATGCTCCCTTCTGGAATGGATTTTTATCAGGTACTTTCAGACGCAGAGATTGATATTAAGGAATTAGGTGACGACTTCTATGAACCTGCTTTAGGAGTTACTTTTGGGGATATAATAACACTACTTTTTTTAGGTGCTGCAATAGTTTTTGCATATGTAATGATTAAAAATATGCAAGCATCTGGTGGTAAGATTATGGATTTTGGAGAAAGTAAAGCTAGGATGTTATTTGGTAAGAAGACAGGAACTTCTTTTGATGATGTTGCAGGAGTTGATGATTCAAAAGAGGAGTTAACAGAGATAGTAGATTTTCTTAAAAATCCTAAGAAGTATAGAGATTTAGGTGCAAGAATTCCTAAAGGTGTACTTTTGGCAGGAGCGCCAGGTACGGGTAAAACTCTTTTGGCCAAAGCTATTGCAGGAGAGGCAGGTGTACCATTCTTCCATACTTCGGGTTCTGAGTTTGAAGAGATGTTGGTAGGTGCTGGTGCATCAAGGGTTAGAGATTTGTTTAAGAAGGCAAGAAAGGCAGCTCCATGTATTGTTTTTATTGATGAGATTGATGCAGTTGCTAAGAAAAGAGGTACTGTGCTTCACTCTGGTGCTGGAGAGCAGACTTTGAACCAAATTCTTGTTGAGATGGATGGTTTGGAGGATAGGGAGAATGTGATTGTTCTTGCAGCTACAAATAGACCGGATGTTCTTGATCCTGCGATTTTAAGACCTGGTAGATTTGATAGGACTGTTGTAGTTCATATGCCTGATGCAAAAGGTAGAAGAGAAATACTTGAGGTTCATGCTAAGAACAAAAAATTTGCAAAGGATGTTGATTTAGATACTTTGGCTAAAAAGACAATTGGATACTCTGGTGCAGATTTGGAGAATATTCTTAATGAAGCTGCAATTATGGCGGCACAGGATGGGGATAAGGAGATAGGACAGGATGATTTAGCTGAGGCATATTTGAAGGTCAAACTTGGTAGGAAGAAGAGTCTGGAAACAGAGGAGGAGGATTTGAAGAAGACAGCATACCATGAGGCTGGTCATGCGATTGTTGCAAAATTTACACCAGATTCTGATCCAGTAGAGCAGGTTTCCATTATCCCAAGAGGCATGACAGGTGGTGTTACTGTGTATCTTCCAGAAAAAGAGAGGAAGACTCTTTACAGGAATCAGATGTTAGCTTGGTTGAGGAGTGGAGTTGGTGGTAGGGCAGCTGAAGAGTTGTTTTTGGATGATATTTCTTCAGGTGCATCTGCGGATATTGAACAAGCTACAGAGGTAGCGAAGGAGATGGTTATGAAATATGGAATGAGTGAGAAGTTAGGGATGGTTAAGTATGGTGATATGGATGAGACTTCTCATTTGGGATACAAATATGGTGGTGGTAGAGACTTTAGTGAAGAGACAGCAAAAGCAATAGATGAAGAGGTAAAGAGGTTGATAGATGAGGCATATGTGGACGCTAAGAAAGTTCTTACAGAGCAGAGAAAATATGTTGAAAAATTGGTAGATCTTCTTTTAGAAAGAGAGGTTGTTACAAGAGAGGAGTTTGAAGAACTATTTACAGGTCAGGGCTAGGTGTGGTCTTTGTTAAAAAATTTTTATTCTAGCTAACCTAAAATATACTCATATCATTAGAGAATAGCATCTTTGTTATCTTCTTCTCTTGATTAAAGCAAAGAGATACTAAATAGTTTGAAGTTGTACCTGTTAAACAATCTCCACCAAAGAATTTCTTAAACTCAGCCTTTGAAGTATCTTCGGCTTTCTGTTTTTCTATTAATTCAGCTTTCTGTTTCTCTGTTAAAGGGAATGTCCATGGTGTCTTTGCTTTAGCAAAGTATTCGCCAAGTTTGAGGGTTGCCTTTGTAGAATTAAGAGTCTCGCTTAATTCTGCAGAATTGTAATACATCATAACATCACCGTCCATATATCCAAGAAGTGGTTGTGTATTTAACGTATCTAATATTGCTTTAATATTCTCAATCTCTCCTTCTGTAAATGAAATACTAGGTGCTTTAACTTCCGGTGTTTTGGTTTCTTCCTCCTCTGTATCATCGGTTACAACCTCAACATCTTCTTCTACAACCTTCTCTTCCTTTTCACCTTTTGTTATATCAAGGATAATATCTTTCAAGGATTTGTCTTCAGTCTTTAATTCTCGGTATACAAAGTATCCGAGAACACAAACTCCAATCACCAAAACGGCAATTACAGCTTTTAGAACCACTGAAGATTTTCTTGTACTGTTTTGTTCATCCATATATTATTTATTAATTAAATTAAATAGTTATTCTTCTGATACACATTTATCAACTTCTAGTTCATATCCAGTAGGACACTCCTTTATCTGTTCCGTTCTCTCTATCTTCACACAGTTACTACCCTCAAGTGTATATCCACTATCACATGAGTATGCTTTAATTTTGTCTGCTTTTGCATAACAATCTCCCTTGTAGGAGACCATGTTGTCAGGACATGTATATGTTGTTTCAGAATCAATTCTTGCATAGTAACATTTTCCATCTGCAAGATATGAGCTTTCAGGATCTTCTCCACAACTCTCTGGTTTTCTGGATTGTGTATAGCAGTAGTAAAGTGTCTTTATCTCAACCTGATAGATTGTTCCCATTGGGCATCTTTGAGTTGGTTCTGCTTTCTGTTTGTATAGACCACATGGACCATCAGGACCCACCTCTATCATTCCCTCTGGGCATACTAATTTGCTTGATGCTGGTTTTGTGGCTTTTCTTTCACATATGTCTTCTTCAATTTCGTACCCTTCTGGGCAATGTACTGTAGGTTTTACCTCTTTCTGTTCTTCAGAGATTTTCTCTTCTACTTTACTATCAGTTGCGGTCTGTTTGTTCCTGAATATTATGAATAGCAGGAGTAAGATTATGATGAGCAATAGAACGATGACTCCAATTAGAAGTTTTGGCTTTTGGATGAATGGACAGGTTTTTCCTGTTTGTTTTGGTGGAGAAGTTTGCTCTTCTTGAGGGGCTGTTTCTTTTTCCATAAAGATATGTTTAAAAAGTTATATAAACACCCTATTTATTCTCTAATATACCAATTCTAAAATGCAAGTACAACAGGTCTGACCTAGGTCAGACCTTCGTTCATGACTTTTCAAAGTCCTAAGATCTTTACTGCTGACATACCTTTTTTGAGGTGTCTGTCCCTGTGTCTGTACTTGTAACTCGTACATTCTACCAGTGCCGAGGATTAGGAGACCTTTTGTGAAGTGCATAATCCTTGAGATTAAAATTTTCTTAACTGGGGGCAGACCTAGGCAAGACCTTTTGTGTTAAAATATGGTATGAATTTGATAAAAAATGGTAGGGATAGATTCTTGGCCATAGATGCCAATGCTATCATACACAGAGCTTTTCATGCATATCCTTCTACACTTCAGACAGAAGACGGGATACAGGTAAATGCCGCATACGGTTTTACAGTGATGTTCTTAGAAGCCTTAGATCTCTTTGAACCAGAATATGTTCTCTGTTCTTTTGATACTGCAAAACCAACTTTTAGACATGTAGAATTTCAGGATTACAAAGGAACTAGAAAAGCTACTGACCAGTCTCTGATAGATCAGTTTCCGATAGTAGAGGAAATACTTTCTGCTTTCAATGTCCCAATTGTGAAAAAGGATGGGTTTGAAGCAGATGACATATTAGGAACAATATCTAAATATGTAAAAGATGGAAAATGGAGTAATGAAAATGTTGAACTCTACATACTAAGTGGAGATAGGGATTTACTACAGTTAATATCAGAAAATGTAAAAATTGCTTTACCTCAGGGGAATTTCAAGAATCTTGTGGCATATGACAGGATTGAAACAAAGAAAAAGTTTGGTTTGTATCCAGAGCAGATAGTGGATTACAAGGGTATGGCAGGTGATGCGTCAGATAATATTCCAGGAGTAAAAGGGGTTGGGAGTAAAACAGCGATAGAGTTGTTAGATAGGTATGGGAGTTTAAACAAAATATATGAGAATTTAGCAGAGGTAAAGTCTAGATATGCTAATCTTCTCAGAGAGGGTATAGAGCAGGCAGAAATGAGCAGGAAGTTAGCTACAATTGAGCAGAATGTAGATATTGATGTGAAGTTAGAAGGGTGTTTGTTAAGAGATTTTAATAAGTCGGAGGT
>CAYPAR010000023.1:0-4827 GCA_964408765.1 uncultured Candidatus Saccharibacteria bacterium
ATGGTTATTTAAAAAATGGGTTTTCTTTTGTTCTAGCCAGTTCGACTATTATTACGACTCGGTTTTTGCCCCCGTTTTTCTTTTTCTTTTTTTTGTAATCTTGTTTCTTTTTTATCTTTCTCCTCTTCTTTTGTTTGAATGTTGTCTTGCTGTTTATTACTCATAGTTCCTCTTTCTTTTCATACTTATTGTTAATCAGCAACAATTCTACAAGAACAGCCACAATTCTACCTTTTTTAACATAATTCTTCAAATTTTCTATTATCTACCCTACATTTCTCTCTTTCATGCTACAATGTAATATACAAAAAAGAGAGATTAGTAGAGATTTATTAATATATGAAAAACAGTACTAATTTAGGAAAAACGCTAAAAAACAGAGGTATTAAAGCTCTTATCTTTGATTTAGATAATACTGTATTTGATACAGACCCCTATTATATTGATAAAAAGGAAGCATCTTTCTTAGAAGTGGTAAGTAATTTTCCTGTTGAGAATGAAGATCCTACTACTACAGCAAAGAAAATCTCTGATGATGTTAGAAAGAAGTTCTATGAGAGAGGTTGTCAGCCATTACCAGTTAAAGTTGAGTATGGAAATGGATTAAGGGATTTTTATAAAGAACATTATCATCCATTAATGGATGAGATATTAGATAAACACTTAGAAGGTTTTTACGAAAATACACCTGAGATATTTCCAGAAGCAATAGAACTTTTCAGTTTCTTTTACCACTATCCTAATATGAAGTTTTTTGCTGCGAATACTTTAGCTGGTGAGGATTGGACTAAGGTGAAGATTGAATATATGAAGGAGATGTGTAAAATTCCAGATATTCCCTACTATACGACAGATATTGAGTATCCTAAGGATTGGAAGAAGCCGATAGGTGATGCTTTAAAGCAAGGTGTTGCATTGGAAGAAATTTTAGTTGTTGGGGATAGTTTAAACTCAGATATTCTGCCATCTATAGAACAGGGTGTTGAGCATTTGATATGGATAGATAGGGAAGAAAGGAGAGATGAGGCCATTACTTCTTGTCCTTCTGTTAGTAAAGTGATGATTGTAGATACTCTTTCTGATATTTGGGATTTGGAATAACAGTTGTGTCTTGTAGTAAATTGGTTAATCGTAACAAAAGAGTTTCATTGGTGTATTGGATATAGATAAATGTACAGACCAGGTTGGTTTATTGAAAAGTTTCTGATTTTCTGAAATAATGATATGTAACATTATCAATATAATGCCATGTCCAAATATGATGTAATTATTGTCGGTGCTGGTCCTGCAGGGCTTTTTGCTTCTTATGAACTACTCAAAAGGAAGAAGGGAATTAAAATAGCTCTTCTTGATATGGGTAAGAGGCTTGAGAAGAGGAAATCTTCTGAGGTTATGTCAGGAATTGGAGGAGCTGGTACATTTTCTGATGGTAAGCTCCACTATACAGCTGATCTTTCCCATGAGAAAGCTTTTCATTTGATTTCTAAACCTAAATATCAAAAGATTTTAGATTATGTTGATGAGATATTTAAGGAGTTTGGTGTTAATTCTGAATATTATCCTAAGATGACTCCTGAGTATGATGAGTTGATAAGGGATGCAATTCTTAATGATATTGAGCTTGTTGTAAGGAGAGCTCAGCATGTAGGAACAGATAAACTAAAGGTAGTTATTGGTAATTTTGAAAAATATTTGGAGGATTCAGGTGTAGATATTTTAGATAATACAGAGGTTGTAGACATTATTGTGAATAAGGGGAGTGTTGCTGGTGTAGTTACTAAGAAAGGTGAAGAGATTAAAAGTAAAGTAGTTCTCCTTGCACCTGGTAGAGTTAGAGCAGCATGGCTTCAGAAGTTAGCAGATAAGCATGATGTTAAATATATTTATGACAAAGTAGAGGTTGGTGTTAGAGTGGAATTTCCTGCTCAGGTAATGGAGCGGCAAGCTAAAACACTTTATGAAATAGTATATAGAGTGAGGACTAGAACATATCACGATATTGTAAGAACATTTTGTAGTTGTCCAAATGGTAAAGTAACTACAGAAACATATGATGGCTATGTCTGTGTTAATGGCCATTCAGACTCAAATCATAGTTCTAAGAATTCTAATTTTGCATTTCTCAATGAAGTTAGATTAACAGAACCAGTTGAAAACTCAATTGCATATGCTAAGTCAATTGCAGAGGTTGCATCTACTATTGGTGGAGGAAAACCAATTCTTCAATCTCTTGAAGATTTACGATATGGAAGAAGGAGTACATGGAGTAGATTATCTAAATCTTTTGTTGATCCATCACTTACAGATGTTACACCTGGTGATATTGCTATGGCACTGCCATACAGGAATGTGAAGAATATAATTGAAGGGTTGGAGATTTTAGATAAAGTTATGCCAGGAATTAATTCTGGTTCTACCCTACTCTATGCACCTGAGGTGAAGTTTAGGTCATCAAAGATAGAGACAGATAAAAGTTTACAGACGAAGATTAAAGGTTTGCATGTTGCAGGTGATGGTGCTGGTCTTTCTGGCTCTATAACCGGTGCAGCAGTTACAGGTTTAATGTTTGCCCAAGCTATTTCTTAAATTATCAAATATATAAATATGAGATATGTTGGTACAACTGTACGTGGAATTAGAACTCCAATTATAAGGGATGGTGATGATTTGGCTCAAGTAGTTGTTGATTCTGTTCTTAGAGCTTCAAAACACAGTAAATTTGATTTAAATGATAGAGATGTAGTTGGTATAACAGAGGCTGTTGTAGCAATATGTCAACATAACTATGTAACAGTTGCAGATGTTGCAAAGGAGATAAAAGAGAAGTTTGGGGATAAAGATATAGCATTAATATTCCCTATCCTTAGTAGGAATAGATTTTCTTTAATTCTGAAAGCTGCAACTGTTGCTTGTAAGAATGTGCATGTTCTTTTTAGCTATCCTTCTGATGAGGTTGGTAACCATATTATGGATCCTAATATGCTAGAAGAATCTGAGGTAAACCCCTACTTTAATTCTTTTGGAGAGGAAAGATTTAGAGAGTTGTTTGGATATGAATTTAAACATGAGTTTACAGGTATAGACTATGTTGAATACTACAAGAGCTTTAGTAAGGGAGTACAGATACATTTTTCTAATAATCCTGAGTATATTTTGAAATTTACAAAGAATGTTTTAACTTGTGATATTCATACTAGGAAGAAAACAAAAAAGATTCTCAAAGAGAATGGTGCTGAAAAGCTATTTAGTTTAGAAGATATATGTAACAAGAAAAATACCCAGAGAGGTTACCATGAGGAGTATGGTTTGCTTGGTTCAAATAAGGTGGGAGAAGATAAATTGAAACTTTTTCCTAGGGGAGGAAAGGAATTAGTAGAAAAAATTCAAGAAATGTTTAAGAAAGAAACAGGTAAGAAGATAGAGGTGATGATATATGGTGATGGTGCTTTTAAAGACCCTGTTAGTCAGATTTGGGAGTTAGCAGATCCTGTTGTATCTCCTGCTTTTACAGATGGTTTGGTTGGTAGGCCTAATGAAATTAAATTGAAATATTTCTCTGAGAACTGGAATGAACAAGGAGATCTTGATGAGTATATTAAAAAGATAATTAATGAGAAAAAAAGTGAGAATTTTAATAAAGAGAGGTCGTTGGGAACAACACCAAGACAACTAACTGATTTGTTGGGTAGTTTATGTGATTTAACAAGTGGGAGTGGGGATAAAGGGACACCCGTCGTATTAGTTCAGGGATATTTTGATGATTATACAGTTGAATAATTAGCAAAAAAAAAGGACGGCAATACCAATATATCCCGTCCAACGATAGCAATATACACTTTACAGTGCACAAGTTGGACCTAGCAACAAATAAAAGAGATTTCTCTCAATTACTGCTACTAGGTTGTCAATAGTCGCGAACTATTAACATATCTTCTAAAACCACCAGAAACCTTCAAAGAAGAAAGATTGGTTCTTCAAATAGGCCTGGTACCAACTCTAGTTAGGATTTAAAAGTGCTATGATTTATGCTAAGGTTGGGAATTAAATATGTCAAGCATAAAATACTAAAGGATAGAAACCTCTCTTCTGAATTTGCAGGGGATTTGTTGTTGTAACAGACACTCTCTCTGATTGTTGGTTTTTACTATAACCTACTCTACTAGCTTTATAAAATCCTTTATATGATCCTTAAAACTACTATCCATTACTAATCCTCCCCATGGGTCATCAGGTCTTACAACATTTACTACAACAATATCTGCTCCGTTGAATGATGCTGATTGCATCTCTTTCTCATCTATACCTCCTGCTGCTCCTACTAATACATCCCATTTTCCTTTAATCTTTGCAATGTTCTTGTACTGTATGACCTCCCCAAAACTATTCTCCTCATCTCTTCCTCTGTGTATTGTAACAACATCAGGATAGATATTTGCTTTCCAAAGGGATCTTAATGGATCAGGAGTATTTATCATATCTATTACAGACTTAACACCTAAGCTCTTACAAGTATCAACAAAGATTCTTAAAGTTTCTTCTGATGCATTACCCAGTGCTGTAATATATGTAGCTCCAGCTTCTTTAACCATCTCTACCTCTGCTTTTGCTCCATCTACAACCTTAATATCAGCACATATATCTCCTGGCCAATAGAATTTCATTTTATTCACAACCCCTATTCCTTCTCTCTTTATCAAAGGTGTTCCTGCTTCAATGATAATGTTCTCATTTTTTGGTATTAATCCAACCACTGATACAAAATCATTAAAGCTATTATTAAATGCTAATTGTAAATATTTATTACTTCTTGCCATTTATTATTTTTGC
>CAYPAR010000023.1:4927-7359 GCA_964408765.1 uncultured Candidatus Saccharibacteria bacterium
GGTATTTCAATATTTTGAATCTCAATTGCTGAGATATCTACACCCCATGCTTCTGCTGCGCTATCAACAATTCCTTTAATCTTTTCAGCAATCTGTGTTCTCTCGGAAAGAAGATCATCTAATGTAACACTACCAATTACATCTCTTAGGGCTGTTTGTGATTTTGCAGAAATCTGACTTACATATTTCTGAACCTTAAAGATTGCACTGCTAGGGTCAATTACTTTAAATCTTACAACACCATCTACCATACAAGAGACATTATCAAGTGTAATTGCTTCTTGTGTTGGAATATCCATAACTTGCTCCCTAATATCAACCTTAATGATGGTTTCAATGAATGGTGCAACAAAGTTAATACCTGGCTCAATGGTTCTTGTATATTTACCAAATCTAACCACTAATGCATGATATCCCTCAGGGACAACTTTAATAAATGCGAAGAGGAATATTATGAAAAGAATGAATAGAAATATTAGAAACCCCATATATTTATATATTTAAATTTATACAGTAAAAGTATATCACAGAAAATTATTCCGTAGGTAAGATTCCATATTTTACTTTTATCCTTAATACTTTTAATACCTTTTGATCAATATTCATATTTCCATTTTTTACTTCTGAAAGAATGTAGTTGTAGACAATATTTTGAGAATATCTATTATCAGGAGTGTATTTACTATATATCAGGATATCTACTCCTGCTAGTAGTGCTTGTTTACCCATCTCTGTAGGACTCCCAAATGAGTCCAGAGCATCCATTTCCATATCATCTGATATGATTAGACCTTGGTAATTTAAATCGTTAACTAATCTATTTGAAATGATTTCGGATGATATTGTAGTTGGTTTAACATCGATATTTGGAAATAGTATATGTCCTATCATTACAACATCAGTTTTGTCTTCTGTTATTACTCTTCTAAATGTTTCTGTATATCCTTGCCATTGTTCATTAGTAATGTCTATTCTTGGTAAATAATAGTGTGGATCTGTTACTGTATCTCCATGTCCAGGATAGTGTTTTAATACCGGAATCATATTTACTTCAGTATATCCATCTATTGTAGCTATACTCTTGTTTACAACATCATCTATATTTCCTCTAAATGTTCTTTGATATATGAATGAGTTTGGATTTGTTGTGTACTCTATTACTGGTGCTAGATTCATATTAATACCCATACTTTTAAGAATTTCTCCCTTATTCTTTGCTATATTATATGCTTGTTCTGGTGATTTTATTGATGATTGGGAGATCATTAATGTAGGATTCCATTTGATTCTAGATACCACTCCACCCTCTTGGTCTATTGAGATGAATAAAGGAATATTGTTAGTTGTTTGTATTTCTTCTGTTAATGTTTTAAGTTGTGTTTCATTTGTAATATTTCTAGACATTAGTAATACTCCTCCAGCTTTGGAATCAATTAGAAATTGTTTGTTTTGTGGAGTTAGTGTAGCATTTCCCTCTACTCCAAACATAAATATCTGACCTACTTTTTCTTCTGGTGTCATTTGAGAAAGAAGTATTTCTTCATATGGTTTTTGTGGTTCTGGAGGTTCTGGATCTTCAACTATAATTTCTTCAATTATGGTTTCTTCTTTTTGAATATTCCTTTTCTGATATTGTATTGATACTATGAGAGAAAGAAGAGAGAGAAAAAAGAGTATTAGAAGAGTAATAAATATTACCTTTGGTTTCATTCCCAATTATATCACTACTATTATATAAAATTGAGCTAGAAGAAATCGCATAAAAACAATGTTTTTTTCTTTATTTCATGATATAATAACATGTTAAAATTTTGATTGAATATGAGCTTGGTCGCTAAATATTTAGTCGTTTTAAAATTTTAACATAGCACCTTAAAAGTCTATTCGGGAATACTATTTCTATCTCTTAAAAGGAGTTACAATGAAAAGAATAAGTATTTTATTACTTATAGTACTCGTTCTTGTCTTCTCATTGGGCTTTTCAATGCCCAGTGTGGATAAGAGTGAGAACCTAGGTCAGGAAATTCCTCAAGGACAGGAAACCTGTCCTAAGGATGGTAATTGGTATAAGGTAGACAACCTAAGTGGGTGTTCCTATGATTTTTCTATTCCCACTGGTTGTTACGTGACGGCCTATTGTTATAAGGCTGCCACGTATTGTTCTGGCCCAGTGCCGGTGAACCCTCCTGCAGAGGGAGTGTTCCACCTAGTATTAAATCCATGTCCGCATGACTTAAGTCATGCGAGTTTTTATGTGGATTGCTCAACTCCTACGCCTACGCCGACGGAGCCACCTGTGGATCCTACGCCCACGCCAACGGAGCCACCTGTGGATCCTACGCCTACACCAACGGAGCCACCTGTGGATCCTACGCCCACACCAACGGAGCCACCTGTGGATCCTACGCCCACACCAACGGAGCCACCTGTGG
>CAYPAR010000023.1:7459-9249 GCA_964408765.1 uncultured Candidatus Saccharibacteria bacterium
ATCCTACGCCTACGCCGACGGAGCCAACACAACCACAACCTACTCCTGATGTTATCATTCCTCCAACAGGAGGTAATGGTAATCCAGTTCTGTATTATACTGTTGGTGGTAGTATACTATTCCTATTAGGTTGTACGCTTTTAACCTTTTTTCGTTCTAAAAGGAAAGAGGTTTAGAATACTATTCTTCTTAATAGTGTTAGTTATATTAACACTATATATAAGAATTCCTTCCATTGAAGCTACACCAACAGGTATAGTGGAAGAAAAAGTAATTTCTCCTTCTATTCCTACTGAGGTGTACGTGTATGTTCCAACTGTTACTACTGAGGTTCCTATCATAGAACCAACTCCTATAGTTCTACCAGCTGTAACTCCAATTCCTATGATAGAGGTATTGGAAGGATTTTATACTGGTGGAACCATCAATGTAGAGAGTATGTTAAAGGATTTACAAATTCTGACATGCTCTACTAACTGCACTGTACAGGAAGTAACAGGGCTATTATCCTATAATGAGAATTCTTGGATAGTTGTTCAGGATCGCCAAATTCTGTATACCCATTCGGGTAGATTTACAAGTCTTCCGTGGGATTATGAATTTGGAGAGGCTTTAAGACAACTATACTTGAATAATTCTCTTCAAGATACTCTGATTTGTATCAGTGACTCAAAATGTCTACAAGTTGTAGACTTTTTAGTTGCTGATTATGAAAGCAGAAGTATCTCGTCATTTAACCTATTCCCCTCTATACAAGATACTAGTGATTTTGTTCTAGTAACTTGTATTGAACCAAGAAATAGATACTCTTCTGAGAGGTTATTTATCCTTCTTAGGAGAATAAACTAAGGTGCTAGAAGAGAATACACGCGACCAATTGATGATTTTTTCATCAAATGTGTGTTCTCTTTAAGCAAATATTATTTAGACTTTATCATATCTATCTAGAAAATCTCTTACTTTTCTTCTTAAATCATCATTACAATTCTTTTTAATTTCATCAAATGTTTGATTAGGAGATGCTACTTCATATATCTCTTGTATTAAATATCTTTTCTTTAACTCTTCATCATCTAATTCATTTCTACCAGCAAAGATAACTAAAGGTATATTTCTTTTAACAGTTCTTTTTGCAATACCACTAATTGTTTTGCCCATCATAGATTTACTATCGAATTTTCCCTCCCCTGTTATCACTAAATCAGTATTTTCTAAAGCATTATCAAAATTACAGATATCCAAGATTAGGTCTATACCATGTACAATCTCTGCATTAAGAAAGTATGAACATGATGCACCTATACCTCCAGCAGCACCTCCTCCTTCGATTATTGACAGATCTTTACTAAATTGTGTTTCTACTATCTTTGAGAAATGTTGTAATCCTTCATCGAGAAGTACAACTTCACTATCGCTTGCACCTTTCTGATTAGCATATATGTATGCTGCACCGTTCTCTCCATAGAGGGGGTTAAGGACATCACATAGGAGAGTGCATTCAATATCTTTTACTCTCTCTTTCAGTAAAGTATCATCAATTCTAACAATATCTTTTAATGTAGAACCTACTGGTATGAATTCTTTGTTATCTTTATCAAAAAACCTAACTCCTAAAGCTGAGAGTAGACCTGTACCTGCATCATTGGTAGCACTTCCACCTAATGCGATATATATTTTCTTTACACCTGTAGCTATGGCATGATTAATCTGTTCTCCCATTCCTAAACTAGTTGTATACATTGGGTTTTTAGGGTTAGCAAAAAGAAACCCTGCACATTGTCCTGCTTCTA
>CAYPAR010000024.1:0-8984 GCA_964408765.1 uncultured Candidatus Saccharibacteria bacterium
TACAAATCAGAAGGTATTGTTGCAGGAAGAGAGTTAAAGAGTGAGACATTAGATTGGAGAACTCTAAAACCTGGTGACAAGATATTAGTATATGTTGTTAAACCAGAAGATGATGAAGGTCAGTTAATTCTTTCCATTAGAAGAACACAACAGGCAAGTACATGGTTAACATTAGAGAAAGCAAAGCAGAATAATGATGTAGTTGATACAGTTGTTGTTGAGGCAAATAACGGTGGTTTGATTGTTGAGATTGGAAAGGATATTCGTGGCTTTATCCCAACATCACAGTTAGATGCATCAAGAGTATATTTAGATGGTGTAAGACAGGTAGGAAAGGATATCTCATCTAAGGTACAGAAGAGATTAAACTCATTAGTTGGAGACAAGATTCAGACAAGAATAATTGAGTTGGATAGGGAGAAGAACAGAATTATCCTCTCTGAGAAGATGGTTACACAATCAAGAGATTTGGAACAGAGAGAGAAGACATTAAACAAGGTAAAGGAAGGAGATGTTTTAGAGGGTACAGTCAGTGGTATTACTCCATTTGGTGTATTTGTAAATGCAGAAGGTCTTGAGGGATTAGTTCACCTTTCAGAGCTTTCATGGGACAAGGTGGAGGATATTGGTAGTTTGTATGGTGTTGGTAGCAAGGTTAATGTAATGGTAATTGGAGTTTCTGATGGTGGTAAGAGAGTAGCTTACAGTATTAAGAGATTACTTAAAGATCCATGGGCAGAGGCAATTGCTAAATACAAGATTGGTGATACTGTTAAAGGTAAAGTCCAGAAAGTTGTTCCATACGGTGCATTTGTAAGAATTGCAGAAGGATTAAATGGATTAATCCATATCTCAGAACTTTCTGATAAATTAGTTAAAGATCCTGCAGATATTGTAAAAGTTGGTGATGAAGTAGATGTTAAAATTCTTTCAATCTCATCAACAGAGAGACACCTAGGCTTAAGTCTTAAGGCTGCTAAGTCTGGTGTAACTAAATCTACCGAGGAAAAGAAAGAAGAACCTAAAACAGAGATCTCAGAAGAAGAGTTAGCATCAGCAGTTGACACTGCAATAGAGGAGGAACTTGGCGAGAAAAAATAATTCCTGCCCCATTGTAGTATAATTAGAAATGCTTGATACAAAAAGGAAAAAAGAGAAGAATACATTTCTTTCAAGATTGAGTAAAAATCTTGTGACCTCTGTGAGGCTTGCATCTTTTGTCTCAGAATTTCTGAAGGAGAAGAAAGTTTCACCGGTTTCTCTCTTTGCTGGTATTGTTCTAAATGATGAATGTATAGCGAGGAAAGCTATCAGTGAAACAGGGGTAAATACCTCTGATATATTTGAAAAACTATTGGGTAAAAAAAGTTTAGAGATTACTGGAAATACTGGTAGGGCAATAGAAATGGAGCTTTCTAATGATACCAAGGAGGTGCTTAATAGGGCATTTTACATTGCACGGAAGGCTGGTCATGTATATGTTGGTACAGAGCATGTAGTTTTTGCACTTTTTGAGGCAGATCTTTCAGAATTTAGAAAATTAAAGGATATTGGTCTTACATATGACATATTTAAGGCCGCACTAAATCGTATTGCAATCTATCCAATTGGTGTTCTGAGTAAACCTTGGGATCCTGCGATGGAACAAGAGAATATGGGTTTAGTAGATTTTCTAGGAACAGATCTTGTTGAGTTAGCAAGAGAGGGTAGGCTTGATCCTGTTTTGGAAAGAGAGAAGGAGCTAGATCAGTTAGAGAGTATTTTGAGTAGAAGAAGGAAGAATAATGCGGTGATTGTAGGAGAGGCAGGTGTTGGGAAAACTGTATTGGTAGAGGGTTTGGCACAGAGAATAGCAGATGGTCATGTTAATCCATCTTTAAGAAATGCAAAGCTTGTTTCATTGAATATCGCAGATATTATGGCTGGTAGTAAGATGAGAGGTGATGTTGAGGAGAAGGTCATGGCTATCATTGAAGAAGTTTCTCAATCTGAGAATACAATTCTTTTCATTGATGAGATTCATAATATTGTAGCACCTGGTATTCCAGGTAGTTCTTCAGATATTGCTTCTGTACTTAAACCTGCATTAACTCAAGGAGATTTTAGATGTATTGGAGCAACAACAACTGAGGATTTCAGTGCATATTTTGAAACAGATAATGCTTTAGCAAGAAGATTTCAACCACTTTTCTTAGATGAGTTAAGTGTTGAGGGAACAATTAAGGTTTTGGAGAGAATTAGACCTTTACTAGAGAAACACCATATGGTGAAGATTTCAGATAAAGCAATTCATACTGCTGCAAACTTGTCTGATAGATATGTTGCGGATAGGTATTTACCAGATAAGGCAATAGATGTTTTGGATGAGGCATCTGCATCTAAAAAATTGAATGTAGAGGCAGATTTTAAGGATATACAAGAATTAAAGATTTTACTAAGGGATATTAATTCTAAGAAAGAGGAGAGTATTCAGAAATGGGAGATGGATGAGGCATCTAAATTGCAGTTGAGAGAAGAGAAGTTAAAAGAAAAGATCTCTAAGAGAGAGAAAGCTCTTACATTAGAGAAGGGACATAAGAGGAATGAGATTAATTCGGATGATATTAGAAATGTAATATCTAAATGGACAGGAATACCTGTAAATACACTTGGTAGTAAGGAGAAGAATGCTTTAGTAATGCTTAATGATAATCTTAAGAAGAAAGTTATCGGTCAAGATGAGGCTTGTAATGATGTGGCTAATGCTGTTAAAAGGGCAAGAACTGGGATTTCAGATGCAGATAGGCCATGGGCATCATTTCTTTTTCTTGGTCCAACAGGTGTAGGTAAGACAGAGTTAGCAAAGGTTTTAGCACAAGAGTTGTTTGGTAATAAGGATAATCTCATACAGATAGATATGAGTGAGATGATGGAGATGCATAGTGTATCGAAGTTAATTGGTTCTCCTCCAGGATATATTGGTTTTCAACAGGGTGGTTGGTTAACAGAAAAGGTAAGGAGATATCCACATTCTGTCATTCTTTTTGATGAAGTTGAGAAAGCTCATCCAGATGTGCTTAATGTTCTTTTGCAGATACTAGAATATGGGCATTTGATGGATGGTAGGGGGAGAAGAGTTAATTTTAAGAATACTGTTGTAATACTAACCTCTAATATTGGAGCTGAGGAGATAGGTAAGAGTAAAGTACTAGGTTTTTCTAGTGAAAGTGTGAAAGAGAATAGAGAGGATAAGGAGATTGAGAAAGCATATACAGGGATGAAGAATGTTTTAATGGAGGAGTTGAGAAATACTCTAAGACCTGAATTATTAAATCGTCTTGATGATATTATTATCTTTAGATCCCTAACTAGAAGAGATGCAAGAAAGATTGTTAAACTACTTCTTTCTGAACTCAATGATAGGTTAAAAGAGGAAAAATTAGTTGTTAAATTAGATAGTAAAGCTGTTGGATATATTGTGACAGAAGCATTTAGTGAGAAATATGGGGCTAGACCACTAAGGAGATTTATACAAGAGAAAGTTGAAAATCTCTTAGCAGATTACATACTTAAGGAAGGAGATGGTACAAAGAAGGGTAAGGTAGTGGAAGTCTTGATAGGTTTGAAGAATAATGAGTTGGTAATATTGAAAAACAAGAAAGAAAAGAAATAGTTTTCGTGGTATAATGATAATAGGAAGCTGGGCAGACCCCGTCCTCGGTTGAGATAGGGAAACTTATCAAAAAGACCGCAAGTAAGGGGGGGTAGTCACCCAGCTTTATTCTTTAAGAACAATCTCTTTTAGTCCTTCTTTGTCAAAGATTAACAGTCTGGAAATCTCTTTTCCTTTATTTCTTTTGTTATACATACTTAATTGCTCTGCTACTTTTTCTTGTAAAGAAGCTCCTTTTAAATCTATTATATAATTCCTTTTACCAGAGATGACACCTTTTTTGATAAGTCCAGAAATACTTCCATATCTTTGTTTAAGGGGTCTCTTTAATTCCCATTCAATACCATCCCACTTAAAATCATTTGTAGGTATATACCCACCATTTTTAGATGGTTGAGCTCTGTTAATCCAACGAATTGGATATCCTAAATCTGTAAACCTTTGTGCAAAGTCTTTCTCTTGTACCTTAAAGATATTGTTATCATTGCAATCTCTAAGGCTTAAACCAATCCTTTTGTGCAAGGGTGTTTTTAGTAGAAAACTCCTTTCTTTTTGTGTTAATTTTGGTTTATCTATCGTTCTTACTCTCATTGTGTATATAGTCTAAAGGACAAAAATGAACTATAGATTAACTCGCAAGATATATGTTCTACCTATGTGATATACTCTACTCATGAAATATCTTTGTTCTGCATGTAATGCAGAGTTTCTAAAATGGTCTGGAAAATGTTCTTCCTGTGGTGAATGGGGTACTCTTGAAGAGGTTGAAGATGTAGTTGATCTAAAGGGTACAGATGGTAATAAATCTGTACATGCATCTAAATATTCTTCACTTGTAGAACTTAGTAAAACTAAAAAGAAAAAAGAAGTAAAAGGAAGGATTAGTACTGGTTTTGCTGAGTTTGATAGGGTACTTGGTAAGGGTGTTGTTCCTGGCGAGGTAATTCTACTTAGTGGAGAACCAGGAGTTGGTAAGTCCACTTTACTAATGCAGATAGTTTTGAATTTTTGTAAGAATGGAAAAGTATTGTATGTAGGTGGGGAGGAATCTCCTTCTCAGCTAAATGAGCGTTTAGAGAGGCTCTCAGGAGCTGGGTTAAAAAACATTGAAAATTTTGTTGTAACTGAAGATACTACAGTTGAGAATGTCTCTGAATTAATTGAATCTGAGAATTTTAGTCTTGTAGTAGTTGATTCAATTCAGAGTATGCAATCTCTACAATCAAAAGGGTATCCTGGTAGTATCTCTCAAGTTAGACTATCGGGTGCATTATTAACTCGTACAGCTAAAAGAACAGGAATTCCCATATTCATAGTCGGTCAGATTAACAAGAGTGGTGATGTAGCTGGTCCTAAAGTTTTAGAACATATTGTGGATTGTGTGTTGTATATGGAGGGAGATCAGTATAATCAATATCGTATAGTAAGAAGTATGAAGAATAGATTTGGTTCTACTAATGAAATTGGGGTGTTTGAAATGAGGAGTAATGGGTTAAATGAGGTAGGTAATCCATCATTACTGTTCCTAGAAACAACAGCGGAATCTTCAGGTAGTGCTATAGGTGCTGTTATACAAGGTTCAAGAGTTGTTTTTGTTGAAGTACAAGCATTGGTTGTAGAAAGAGAGAGTGAGGCTGGTCCTCTTAGAAGAGTTGCAAATGGTATAAAGAAACCAAGGTTAGATATGCTCTGTGCAGTGATGTCTAGGAAAGGTAATGTTTTTCTTGGTAATAAAGATGTTTTTGTAAATGTAGTAGGTGGTTTAACAGTTTCTGATCCTGCAATTGATTTGGCTATATGTGCAGCTATTAAATCTTCGGTGTTGGATAAACCACTTTCTAAATCAGTTATATATTTTGGTGAGGTTGGTCTTACAGGTGAGGTTAGAGGTACATGGGGTGTGGATTCTGTTATTAAAGAGGCTGAAAGATCAGGATATACAGATCTTATTGTTGGAAGGATGAAGGTTGGAGCAACAAAGAAAGTTAATGTAAAAAAAGTTTACAAGATTAGTAGTATATAAGCTTCCAAGTTGCGTGGTGTCTGAAAAGTTGTAAGGAAGAGCTTTGCCTTTCTTTTGTTTTTAATCATCCACAACAATCATAACACAGGTTGCACATGGAGTTATAATGTAACAGTTGTAAAAATAATATTCTTAAAATCACAATACAACAAGTATTTGGAGACAAATTGTTTATTGTGGATTAAATATATAGGGTTGACAATTACCTCTATAAGTAGTATACTCCTGTTACAGTTCTTTACAAGGATGTGGATATCTTAAGTTTTTCCCTTTGTCTGGGGTGTCACAAGCACAACTGGGCAATAGGAAAAGCTTAAGATATTTTGTCTTTTTCTCATTCTGATTTAATTATATGTAGATCAAAATAAGAAGAAGGGAAACATCCTGTATGTTACTCGAAACTATTCCCTTACGGGAACAGAAACCGGGGTCGGTTGGGGCAGTACCGATCCCTTCTTCTTTTTCATAAAAGATATTTGTAAATATTGACAAGATTTTTCTTATTCAATATACTCAAGTATCTGATATGACAAATTGCCTCATATCTATTTAAATTCCCTTTTAGAGAAATGGTTAAAAAAACAAAGAAAACGATTAAAGACTACGAATCTATGACTTTAGCAGATATTCGTGCTGAAGCTAAAGCTCTTAAACTAGAGAATTTCATGGAACTTCCCAAGAGAGATTTAGTTATTGAAATATTAAAAAAGAGTTCAAATGATGAAGGTTTTGTAGAGGTTAGTGGAATACTTGAAGTGATGAAGGATGGTTCACACGGTATTCTAAGAACAGAGGATCTTCTTCCAGGTGATAATGATGTATATATCTCAGGATCACAGATTCAAAAGTTTAGTCTAAGAACAGGAGATGAAGTTGCAGGCCCTGCAAGGCTTCCTAAGGATAAGGAGAAGTACTTAAGTCTTCTTAGAGTTGACACTGTATATGGTAAGCCAGCAGCAGATGCAGCTAAAAGGCCAAACTTTAGGAAAATGACTCCAATATTTCCAAACAAACAGATTAAGTTAGAAACAGAACAGGAAGTGATTTCAACTAGAATGATTGATCTTCTTTCTCCAATTGGTTTTGGTCAAAGATCTATGGTTGTATCTCCTCCTAAGGCTGGTAAAACATGGCTTTTAAAAGATATTGCAAATGGTATTGCAAAGAATCATCCAAAAGCAAAGTTAATGGTTGTATTGGTTGGTGAGAGACCTGAAGAGGTTACAGATATGAAGAGATTTGTTAAAGGTGAAGTATATGCTTCGAACTTTGATGAGCTACCACAGCACAACTGTAGTGTAGCAGAGATGGCACTTCAGAAAGCAATGAGAATGGTTGAATGGGGTGAAGATGTAATTATCTTAATGGATAGTATTACTAGACTTGCTAGAGCGTATAATATTACAATGCCAACCTCAGGTAAAACACTCTCAGGAGGTTTTGATCCAGTAGCATTGTATCCACCAAAAAGATTCTTTGGTGCAGCAAGAAATTTTGAAGAGAATGGTAGTCTTACTATTATTGCAACAGCATTGGTTGAAACAGGTAGTAGAATGGATGATTTGGTATATGAAGAGTTTAAAGGTACTGGTAATATGGAACTTCATTTAGACAGAAGCCTTGCTAACAAAAGAGTCTATCCAGCAATTGATGTAATTAACTCTGGTACAAGAAATGAAGAACTACTTCTAGGCAAAGATGTACTAAACCAATCATGGAGAATTAGAAGAATGTTAGAAGTTCTTGATACTAATGAAAATCCAACAGAGGTATTGGTTGATAGGTTAAGAAAAACAAAAGATAATGCGGAATTCCTTGCAACATTGCACGAAGCCTAATTATGGTATAATGGAATCTGAACTATTTAACTCTAAATAGCTTTGTGAATAACGACAATTCTCAACAAAACAAAAATATTCCTGGTTTAAGCTTTAAAACAATTAGTTCTTTACCTAGTTTTGATGAGAACTATCTTTTTGTAGATGATGAGATTGTTGAAAATCAATTCATTAGGGATTTCAAGAAGAAGTTTGATGATTTTTATTCTAAACAGAAAGCCAAAAACAATATCATTGAATTTATCCTTTCATTAGGAGAGTATGTATTCTTAAGATTAAAAGTTATTCTTGTACTAATATCTGTTCTTTTTGATATCATATTTGAATCTTTTAATACAAAGAAAAATGTATTGGCTACTAAAATGTTCTGGGGGAGGGGAAATTTTCTTTCTTCTGCATTAAAACTTTTATCTGTAGCGGGTGTCTTTATCATTGCAATTACATATCTTTACAGAAAACCAGCTGTGAGCGCAGCTGGAGATCAAGAATTAGATAGAATAGGGACTGCACAGGTAGATTTAATGGTTATGAGTGGAAGTATTAATACTGTGATACCTAAGGATAGGCCTAGAAGATATACGGAGGAGTATATTGTTAAAAGGGGTGATACTTTAGCAAGTATAGCTGGGTACTATGACTTAAATGTGAAGACAATTATGTGGGCGAATAATATAACTAATGAGAGAGCATTGAAACTTGGGCAGACATTGGAGATTCCTCCAGCTGATGGTGTAATTGTAACTGTTAAAAAAGGTGATACTGTAGAGTCTTTAGCAAAGAAGTATGCAACAAATGCAGCTGATATTGTAGAGCATAACTGGTTAGAAAGTCCTTTTACGCTAACAATTGGAGAAGAGTTGTTTGTACCAAACGGTATAATTAAAGATCCTCCAAAGCCTGTTTATGCTACAGCACCAATTTCGCTTTCAAAATCGTCAAGTAGTGTTCCGTACTCTGCTACTCCAGTAGATCCTAATGTTGGTAAGTTCCTAGGTTGGCCTGTTGGAGGGCCTAGTGCTATCTCTAGAGGTTTCTACAGAGGTCACTATGGTATAGATATATATCCAACTCCAAAAGGAGCAAGGCCAAATGTTGTAGCAGCTGCTCCAGGCGTGGTTATAAGAACAGGTTATGCTGGAGCTAGAGATTATGGATACTTTGTACAGGTAGATCATGGGAATGGTTATACAACCCTCTATGCTCATCTTTCCTCTATTGCTGTTAGATCTGGTACTTCAGTAGCACGAGGACAAGCATTAGGAGTTATAGGAGATACAGGTTTGGCATATGGAGTGCATGTGCACTTTGAATTACGAAGAGGAGAGGCATGGTCAGGAGTTATAAATCCTGCACCATATATGCAGTAACGGGCCCATAGCTTAGTTGGTAGAGCATCGCATTCGCATTGCGAAGACGCCAGTTCGATTCTGGCTGGGTCCACCACAGACCTGGTTCGTGGATTTATTCTTAC
>CAYPAR010000025.1:0-8626 GCA_964408765.1 uncultured Candidatus Saccharibacteria bacterium
AATGCCGAGGAGAGGACTCGAACCTCCAAGGGTTTTACCCCATATGCTCCTAAGGCATACGTGTCTGCCAGTTTCACCACCTCGGCTTAGTAGGGTATATTTTACTAAAAATCACTAAATTTTGATAGTACTAGAGAGAATATGTTAAAAATGGTATAATGTAACATGGAAACAGTAGTAGAAAGTATACCTCCAGAAGCAATATCTGTATACAATGACTATATTCAATCTCAAAAACCAGAAGGGCAGGGTAAACAATATAGCTTTGAGAAACTAGGTATAGAGGATTGGACTATTGTTGAATTAAATGCAGATGATGTTTTACAACTACAATCATTTGTAGAATCTTCTCAGACAGTTGCTCCAGCATATATATTTTGGAAGATGTGTGGAAAGAATGTGACATTAGAGGGTGTGGCAAATGAAGTTATTCAGAGAGAAGAAAACATTCCCGAAGAAGCAAAGGACTGGGTACATGGAATATTAGAATCAGAATATGATAGAAATGAAGTAGAAAGGAAGATTAAAGAGGGATTAATAGATCCACCATTAATCTTCTATCCGGTTTCTAAAAAAGAAGAACTACTCTTAGACAAAGGTCTTCTTAAAGTAGGAAATATTTTAGATGGAAATCACAGATTACAAGAAGTAGCAAGGTATCTTCTTGAGTGTAGTGAGGAGGAAAGGAAGAATTTTAAAATGACAGCATTCTTAGGTAAAGTCGATGTAATGAAATACGCGACAATAAATGCTACATATTTTGCAAAACCAACCATAAAGAAAGCTAGGAGTTTTTTGGAGAAGTTGATAGGGAAAGAAGAAACAGAGAAGATTAGAGGAGAACACTTTATGACTTTCTGGGAGAGATGGTACTTGTTATTACAGAGAATAGGGTACTTTAAAGATAAGGTTTAAGATTCTTCTCCTCCAATCACCTTACCATATACCTTAACATGTCCATTCTCAGTATATTCTGCAGTCTTTAATACTTCTTCTTGTGTTAGACATTTGCCAGGTATATCTTCTCTAACTTCTTTTAATTTAATATGTTTTTTCATTTCTTTAATTCTTTTTCTAAAGTAATCTTTACCTCTGCTGGGTTTGCTGTACCATGTGTTAACTGTATAACTTTACCAACTAAAAAACCAATACTAGCCTCCTTACCACCTCTGTAATCATTAGCAGCCTGTGGATTCTCATCAATAACTTGCTTTGCAATATCTTCAAGACTTCCAACAGACTCCTTAGCACTCTTTAGTTTCTCAATCTCTTTTGATATATCGATATCCTTCTCAATACTCTCATTAAGTAATTCTTCTGCTTTGTTTTTTGTAAATATACCTTCTCTAAAAGCAATAATTAACAAAGCTAAATCTTCTCCATTAACACCAATCTCTGTAATGTCTTTACCTTGTTTGTTTGCAATTGCATAAAGTGGCCCCATAATCCAGTTTGAAGCCTCTGTAGCTGCATCTTTTTCATCCATATTCTCAGAGAGTTTCTTTTGAAGTTTTTCAAAATACTCAGCACTCTCTTTTGATGAAGAGATTACATTTGCAGCATACTCTGTTAGTTCCCAATCTTTTACATACCTCTTTATCTTTTCAGTTGGCAATTCAATTAATTCTTTCTTGATTCTCTCAATATCTTCCTTAGATACATCAATTATTGGAATATCTGGATCTGGAGCATATCCATAGTCCTCAGCTTTTTCTTTACTTCTTTGGAACTCTGTAACACCTCTAGATGCATTCCAACCTCTTGTTTGCTGTATTAACTCCTTACCTTCTTCTAACTCTTCAATCATTCTCTTTACTTCATACTCAATTGCTTTCTCTACTGCTGTAATTGAACCAATATTCTTTACTTCTGTCTTAGGATTTAATTTGTAATCACCAATTGCTAATATCTTTCCATCTTTGTATTCCCACTTACCTTTCTCTTGAATGGAGATATTTGGTTCACATCTCATCTGCCCTTTCTCCATATCTGCATCTGAGACATTTAGATATCTAGCAACCTGTCTAATCTTTGTAGCGTAGTCTTTAGCATCCTTTGCACTCCTAATATTTGGTTTTGTAACAATCTCAATCAATGGTACACTTGATTTATTAAAATCAAGAAGGGTATATTCCTTTCCTGTAGAAGCTTCTACATGGTGTGTTGACTTACCAACATCTTCTTCTGGGTGTATTCTCTCTATCTCAACCTTTGCACCACTTGGTACCTCTACATATCCGTTTGAGCACAATGGATTCTCTCCTTGTGTAATCTGATAGCCTTTAGGTAGGTCAGGGTAGGAGTAGTGCTTTCTATCAAACTGTATCTCAGAAGCAATCTCACAATTTGTGCCTAATCCCATCAGGATACAGAGCTCTAGTGCTCTTTTGTTTGGTTTAGGAGTACCTCCAAGTCCTAAACACATCGGACATACTTGCGTATTTGGTTCTTTCTGAAAGTACTGAGCTGGACATGAACAGAACATCTTAGATTTTGTTTTAGTTTGTACATGTATCTCTAAACCAATTACTACATCATATTTATCTGTCATATTTTTACTCATGGAGAATATATTATCACTTTCTTTTCTTCTTTTCTACTAGTTTTTCATGATAGAAGAAGTTTGTATATTTAATATTATATCTATCACAATATTTTTCAATCTCTTCTGAAAGAGAAACCCAATATCCTTTGTTTCCATGTATGTATATTTCCTCGTATTCTATGTAGTATTCAGGATATTTCTTTTTAATGTAATCTAAAATATTCTTTTTGTAATCACCTCTTAAGTTAAGATTCTCAAACCAATATTCATCTGTATATTCCTTTGACACTTCAATTATTTCTTTAAAATCTGTAATGAAAGGAAATATTGGAGACATAAAAAGGATTGTATATATCCCTTCCTTGTGTAAGGTTTTTAGTGTTTCTAATCTCTCTTGAATGGTGGATGCATTATCCATGTCATTCTTAAATTCTTCATCTAGTGTGTTAATAGACATACTTACAGTTAACTCTTTCATCTTTTTTAGCAAGTCTAAGTCTCTAAGTATTAGCTTTGATTTGGTGGAAATATTTAACTTACAATCAGCATCAACTAATTGTTCAAGAATCTTCCTTGTTATCTCATACTTCTGTTCACAATGATTATATGGATCTGTTACAGAGGAGAGAAATACTGTTTTTCCTTTTAGTCTTTTCGTATTAATCTCTTTGTCACACTCTTTAATATCAATGAATGTTCCCCAAGGTTCTGTATGTCCTGTAAATCTTTTCATGAAAGATGCATAGCAGTATTTACAACCATGTGTACAACCAATATATGGGTTAATTACATAGTCACATGAGGGTAGGAGTGATTTAGTAAGGTAATCGCTTGTCTGTATTACTTTTTCTTTGATATTAGAATGTTTCAATTATCTCATCTTCCTTTTCAAATTTTTCTTTACATAATATATAGAATGTACCTCTACCTTTGCCTTTTGGTTTTACATATCCCTTTTCAACCATGTCCTGTAAATCTCTATATGATGTCATGAAAGATACACCCATCATCTTTGTTAATTCCTTCCTATTTATCTTCTGATTAAGTGTGAGGTAGTCTATAATCTGAATCTGTCTTGGGTTTAATTCCCATTCAAGAGTACCTTGTTTTTTAACTTTTTTAAGGTATGTATCAGCATATTCTTTTGATACTTCAATAGCAGTAAGTGAAACTGTGTAGAGAAATGCTTCTATGAAAGGAGTTAGGTCCATCTTAGCTTTTGTCATCTTGTGTGCAGAGAGTAGATCTTCAGCGACATATTCTAATGATTTGAAATACGGAATTATATTCTCCGGATTATACCCATACTTTTTGGATAGTATCTCTGCAACAAGTATTGCAGTGATTTGATTACCAACTGAAAATGGTGCTTTATCTAAAAATTCATAGAGTAGTATCCCAATTTTAATTAATTTATGATTACTATCTGTTCCATTCTGTATCCAATCAAAAAGTTCATTAAAGTGAGAAGTCATATCCATATTTGGATAGAAATCTCTGGCTTTGTACCATGTATCATATATTTCATTTGGTTTTTCACTAAATCCTCTAATTTTTCCAATATCCCAATCATCTACAATACCTCTCATTACTAATCTATTAATATGTACAGCTAATTCCATAGAGGGTTTGAGAGAGTTTGCATTGTTGTAGGATTCTACAAAGTCTTTAGCACTTCTGAAGTTTGTAAATATTTTTAATTTCTTTTTCTCAGAAGGCATTTCTTGTCCTCTTTGTATGGTAAGAGCTTTGTTGTATCCAAGTGAATATGCAACTAGATCTCCCATTTTTTGAATATCTTGAGCAGAGAATTTCTCTTCTAAAGGTGTTTTGTATTTTTCGGGTAAGGGATTGTACTTAATGTCACTCATAGATAGCTCATACTTTATAATGTAGTTGAGCATAAGATTTGTAAGCGTATATTTAGGTGTTTTCATCTTTATTGTAAAAAAAGCTGGTAGATGGTCTCGAACCATCGACCTGTCCCTTACGAAGGGAATGCTCTACCAACTGAGCTATACCAGCAATCGTAACAAAGATTGTAACATAGGAGGGTGGTGTAGGCAAGAGAAATATGTTGTATAATGAAGTATGAAAACAAAAAAGAAAAAATACAATTTACAGAGAATAGGTTATATGAGTTGGGATGTTTATTTCATGGCAATAGCTAAACTTTCTGCTATGAGAAGTAAAGATCCTAGTACTCAGGTTGGTGCATGTATAGTTGGTAGTGATAATAGGATACTTTCAATTGGTTACAATGGGGCTCCCAATGGTTGGGAAGATAAGAATTTTCCTTGGGCTAGAGAGGGTGAACATTTAGAAACTAAATACCCTTATGTTATACATGCTGAGAGAAATGCTATATCAAACTATAGAGGTAGTAGAAAAGATATGGAAGGAGCAAAGATATATGTAGACCTTTTCCCATGTAATGAATGTGCAAAAGAGATAATTCAATCAGGAATTAAGGAGGTGATATATCTATCAGACAAATATGCAGAGACTGATGCTGTAATAGCATCAAAGAGATTGTTTGATGAGTGTGGTGTGAAGTACAGGCAATTAGAAAAAGATTGTCAGATTAGTGTAGTAATGAGTACGAAATTATGAAGAAGTTTTGTAAGTTTACTAATATCTAAACAGGTTGTAAATAAAGGATATCTATCACTATTTCCTCCTTATTTCAATATCATAGTACTGTTCTTGAAAATGAGTTTTTTCTAGTATTTCTTCATCTGTAAAATCAACACCCTCTGGAGCAGCTACCCATTTTTCTTCAGTGTCGTTATTTCTATGTATAATTGCAATTACTTTTCCAGTCCATTCCTTTAGTGGTTTATCTGGACCTAGTATATATACATCTTGTTCTTCTCCATCTCCACCAATTACATCCTCAACATATCCATAGTTAACAGAATATTTAATATTAGGATGTTTTGGATGGACAGACCCCATTGGTCTATCAATTATCACCTTTACTGTCTCTCCTACCATAAAGTTGTGTTAGTTATTTAAAAAGCGAGAGACGGGATTCGAACCCGCGACCTTCTCCTTGGGAAGGAGACATTCTAGCCAACTGAACTACTCTCGCATATGGATATTCTACTAAAAAAAAGAGGGTATTCCTACCCCCTTTCTTTTTTCTATCTTAAGAAACTATGCAGCTATCTGCTTTTTTACATTATCCCAATCACTCTTTAACTGTTCTCCTAACTTCTTAGCAGCTTTCTCTGTAAGCTTTCCATTTCCCTTAAAGGTTTCTACAATCTCAGCAACAATCTTCTTGTATTCTTCTGCATCTATCTTCTTTCCAGCCTTCTTCACATTAGCAATCTTCTTGTTTACTTCAGCTTTAGCTTGCTCAAAAAGCTCAAGACCTTTCTCTTTGGTATCCTTAGCAAACTTTTTAATATCCTCTCTTGTTTCTTTACCAGATTTTGGAGCTAAGAGGACTCCTGCCGCAGCGCCTGCTAATGCACCAATAGCTACACCTGCAGCTACTTTACCAGCAACATTCTTGTTTTTGTCTCCCATATATATAAATAATAAATTTAATTAAAACTTAACAAACTTAAATATTAGATATGCAATAATAATTAGTATACAAGGTATTAGTATAGCAAGAAGTAGAGTACCAAAGGAATAGGAGGGTTCATTTTGAGTTTGTGATTCTAGGGTTTTTACTGTTTCTTTCTCTGTTTTCTCTTCAATTGCATCTTCTGTTTCTTCTTGTTGAGTTGCAGTAGGTATATTTTCTTCTTCATGTGCTCTTGTCTCTATTGTAGGTGATGCTAAGAAGATAAAAAGAGATACTCCAACTATTAAAAATACTTTGTATATCTTTTTCATAATTACATGTTAACATATATAAGTATGGTAAATCCAGATACAAAATTAGAGGAGAAGTTATGGAGAAGGGGATTAAAGTATGTTGTAGGAGTAGATGAGGCTGGTAGAGGTCCTCTTGCTGGACCTGTTGTTGTTGCAGCAGTAGTAATACAATCACCAGATCAGGTTGTGGAGGGTGTAAGAGATAGTAAAAAGATGAGTAAGAAGCAGAGGGAGGAGAAGTATGATGAGATTCTTAAGATATCTACAGCATGTGGTGTTGGTATTGTAAGTTGCAAAGAGATAGATAGAGTTGGTATTAAAGAAGCTGTAAGGATAGCTATGCAGAAAGCAGTCTTAGAGATTGAGAAGAAAATTAAGTGTAAGGTAGATTACATTATTTCCGATGGAGCTGTATATCTTTTAGAAGATAGAAAGATGCTGAGTATTAGTCATGGAGATTTGCACCATTATAGTATCTCTGCTGCGTCTGTACTTGCTAAGGTGGTAAGGGATAGGATTATGGAGAAGTATGCTAAGAAGTATCCTGAATATGGTTTTGAAAGACATGTTGGTTATGGTACTAAACAACATTTAGAGGCTATTTCTAAGTATGGTATTTGTCCTATTCATAGGAAAAGTTATGCCCCTATTAAAAAAGCTTGTAAAATGTAGTAGTTGAATAGTATAATGGCAAGTCACTTATATATGGGGTGCTAGCTCATCAGGTTAGAGCAACTGCCTTTTAAGCAGTTGGTGCTGGGTTCGAGTCCCAGGCACCTCATTTTTCAATAACTACTATATCCATTGTATAAATAATTAAGTTATGCTAATTTATTAATATAAATATAATTTTATTTATTCAAACTATGGATGATAAATTAAAAACTCAACCAGAAGAAGTAAAGGCAGAGGTAAAAGTAGAAACACCCAAGAAACCTAATACTCTTCTTGCCGTTCTTGTTACAATTTTGGTTATGACACTTTTGGCAGTAGTTGTAGGACTTCTCTTTTTTAAGGTTAATTTCAAAGGTACAAAAGAAGTAACAGATACTGGTACAGGAGTAGAAGTCTTGGAGGAAGGAGAATCTCCAGAAGAAGGAGAATCAGGATGTGCTGTTGAAACATGTGATGCATCAGCAAAAGTTGGATGTGAGGTTAAGAATTCTGGTTGGGCACAGTTTTGTTTCCCAGACATTAAGTTTAGTGCAGAAATACCTTCTGATTTAATAAAGTTTGACTTTAGTGGAACAGAATTAGAATCAAGATGGACTGCAGCACAGTACTCAAGGCCTGAGCATAAATTTACCGGCTTTGGGCAATATGTTAAAACTGTTAGTATTCAATTCTCTCCATTTAGTACCAATGGTGTAGTATGTGGAGGTCCAGGATGTGCTGGTATGAGTAGTATAAGTATAGATGTCTTTAAGAATACCTCAAATAAAACACTTGATGAGCTTTGGACTGCTTTTAAGAATTCACCAACAGATCCAGATGCAATGGATGAGATAAATGGGAGTAAGACAACTAAGTGGGGGACATCAGTATACAAATATGCACAAGGAAGTGTCTATGGAGATATTCCTGGATATTTACTTGTAAAGAACGGGTTTGTGTATGATGTATCATATACTCTCTCTCCATCACCAACAGCAGCATATACATCCGCAGAGAAGATAATTGAATCTATGCAGTTTAACTAACAAGGGATATAATAAAAGTATTAATATTAGTTGGGTAATATTATGTCAGATAGAAAGTTATATATTGTAATATTTCTTCTTCTCTTTGCTATTCTAGGTTTAACTGGTTACTATCTTCATGGTAAGGGTGTATTTGATATTTCTAAAGATAAAAAAGTTGTTGAGAATGAAGATGGGCAAGGCGATGGGGATGATGGATTATTTAAAACAAAAAAGGGTATAGCTTTTACTCTTACATCACCACTTCCCAATTCAACAGTTGATTGTAAATTCCAAATAGTTGGGGATATGCCAAGTAAATGGTTTTTTGAAGGAACATTCCCTTATGAAATTATGGTAGGAGGGAAATTAGTTCACGAAGGCAGTGTTCAGACAGAAGATGATTGGACTAAGAAATCAATCCTTCACTTTGTTGCAGATGTAGATTGTGGAGAAAAATGTATAGGTGATGGAGAGATCATATTGAAAAATGAAAATCCAAGTGGTCTTAAGAAAAATGAAGATAGCTATACTATCCCTATTAAATTTCCCAGTACATGTGCAGTAA
>CAYPAR010000026.1:0-8574 GCA_964408765.1 uncultured Candidatus Saccharibacteria bacterium
CTATACTCTGACCCTGCATCTACAAATGTATATACAGTTGTAGAACCACTCCTAGATGTGTTTAGAGTAATACCTAGAGGAAGATCATATGTCTTAGATGAACCACCTACCCTATCCAAACTCAAGCTATCAAATGTAACTACTAAATCTCCATCATCATTGTACTTAGCTGTTGCTGATGGTATTGGATTATCTCCCTCTGCAGATACACCTAATACAAACTTCAATACACCACCTGATGCACCATACTCAAAGGAATTAATAGATGCCTTCTTCTCAGCTCCAACTCCTGTAATTGTCTGTTCTTTGGATGAAAACTCTGTACTACCAAGATTCCCTAAGCTTTCTTTTTCTCCTGGATATTTCACATTCAATGTAATATCCCACTTCTCATCACTAGACTCTTCTACATCAAGCTTAAATACAGTACTCTGTGATAATCCAACATCATAGAAACTTTTGTCCTGAGAGCCAGATACATTGTGATATAACCTAATTACACCTTCTTTATTAATTGCTCTTTCTCCTTGATATTTAATCCCACTATTATCTTTTTCAACATTAGATAACTCAATTTTAATCACACCTGAACTGGCACTGTAATATGCAACAGCATGTGGTTTACTCGGACCTTTTAATGAAAATACAAATTCATGATACCCATCCCTCTCTGTATCTACAATCTTTTCTAATGTAAACATATCATCCTCTACAACCTCACCAACCTCCTGTTTCTTAGAAGAATATGTTGAGAAATCTGTATCACTCTCTTTTTTAGATGTCGTCTTTTTAATAATCTCTTTATCATCCTTTTCCCCCTCCTTGTCCTTTTCATCATCCTTTCCAACAGTTTCAACAACAGACTCTTTCTTCGAATCTGTCTTTTCTATATCACCTCCTTCTTTATTCTTGTTCCTTAGAACAATATATGTAACTAACCCACCTACTAAAAGTAAAAGGATTAGGAAGTAAACTAATGATTTTTTCATACTTTTACACCTGATATTTTAATAGTAAATAGTAACATAGTATGAGAGATATTGAAATAGATATGTTTTGTGCTACTATATATCTACGATGGCAAAGGTAGTAGAACTATCAAATGAAAAAGAAGTACCAGTAGAAAATAAGAAAAACACTACTGTTGTGAAGAAAACAACTAGAGGAGAAGAAACAACAGTGGAATCAGAAGTTAAGAAAGAAGAAACTGTTGTTAACAAGAAAAAAGAAATACTTAAAAAATTAATCTTCCCTACTATTGCAATATTAACACTGGTGGGAATTGCTCTCTTTTACTACTTTGCAATATACCGATTAAGACCTGTACACCCTTCCAAGGTTGTACTCTTCAAAGATAACTACATATCATCAAAGGATAGAATGTCTCCTTTTAAATTTAGATTTCCTCTTCTCTCAGAACCTAAAGAACCTAAAACAGAAGTAAGTCCATTAAACGGTTTGCTTTTTACTAAAAAAGAGATGGATGTAATGAAAAGAAGAAGACCTGTGGCAGTAATGATTAATAATCATTCTGCAGCAAGACCTCAATCTGGCCTAACAAGTACAGATATAGTTTACGAAACAAATGCTGAAGGTGGGATTACAAGATATTTAGGTATTTTTTGGAGCAGTGCACCTGCTAAAGTTGGACCTGTTAGAAGTCTTAGACAATACTATCTTGAGTGGGCTAGTGAATACGATCCATTACTAATTAGAGATGGATGTGCAGAAAGCACAGACCCAAAAGCTAACGCTTGTGGTAATGTATATGCGTATGGAATCAAAGACCTTAGTACAATTGGTGCTTGGAGATGGAATGATGGAAGAAGGTTCTCCCCACATAATGAGTATAATTCGATAACAAATGCATGGGATTATGCAAAGAAAAAAGGTTGGGATGCATTCCCCAGTACTATTAAATCTTTTGAATTCAAAAATGATGCAGATGTAAAAGATAGAGGAACAAAAACAGTTGTAAAGACAGTCTTTCATATGAGATTAAATAACAGAGGAGCATATGATGCCATATGGACATATGATCCTCAGACTAATTCATACTTTAGAAAAATTGGAGGAGCTATTGATGTTGACCAAGAAACAGGAACCCAAGTTAGTGCAAAAAATGTTTTAATACAAAAAGTAAAAATGTATTCATCTTCAGACGGAACTGCAAGAGTTGTAATTCCAACAGAGGGAGAAGGAGAAGCAACCATACTACAAGATGGTAAGATTATCAATGGTAAATGGAAAAAGACATCAAGAACAGAACGAACAATGTTCTATGATTCCACTGGGAAACCAATTAAATTTAACCGAGGAAGAATATGGATTGCTGCCATCCCCACTTCTGACGGAAAATTTGATATAATTGAGCAATAATATTAAGCAGATTGGGCAGTAATGCTAAAAAAACTTTTCATATCTAAAGTTAGGATTAGTGTATTAGATGTCTTCCTTTCTAATTTAGATGCAGCACATCATGTTAGAGAATTAGTTAGAATTCTTAATGAAGAGATTAATGCTGTAAGAAGAGAGTTAATGAATTTGGAAAGTGCTGGTCTTTTGAAATCAAAAAAGGAAGGAAACAAGGTTGTTTATAGAGTAAATAAAGATAATTCTATTCTCTGGGATTTAAGAGCTATCTTCTACAAGGAATCTGAAGTTGGAAAAGCAATTATAGATGTAGCTAAAAAAATAGAAGGTGTTAGTGTTGTTGTACTAACAAATAGTTTCATTAAAAAGAAATATGAACACCAAACAGATGTAGACTTTCTTTTCATCGGAACCATGAGAGTTAACGACCTAGCAGCTGCAATAACAGAGTTGGAAAAAATATTAGGCAGACAGATTAGGATAAGTGCAATTACTAAAGAAGATTTTGACTTTGCAAGAAAAAAGAAAGAACCCTTCTTGATGAATATTTTAGAACACGATAAACTTGTCATATTCGGCCAGATATCCGACCTACTATAACCATGAAAATTAGATTCAAAAAAATCAAATTTAAAAACAAATTAAATTTCAAACCAATCCTTAAGTATTTACTTTTCATATTAGTAACAGCAATAATAATTACCTTAACATTAATCGCTCTACCTCTAACAGAGAAAGTTTCTGAAAAGGTTACATTCAACCTTAACACTAAAGATTCACAATACTGGTCTAAAGAGTATGTTGCATTTGTTGGTACTACAGATAAAAAAGAATTACAGAAAGTAAAAGAAATTATTTACAGAAGATTGAGAAACTTCGGTGTAGAGAGAGTTGCAATATACACAGAAAGTGATAATGACGAATCTTCACGAATAAGGATAATTGTAAATACTACAAAAGACCCCGATTTAGTTTCTCAATTAGCTACAAGTAGATATTCATACAAAATAGTAACAAGAAGAGAGGATGTGGATTTTGATAAAGAGGATGATCCATATGTAGTTGTTTTTGGAACCAACTATAATGCTACAGATTGGGACTACAATGATTTTAGAACAGTATATATACCAAAAAACAAATTTAGAACAACTGATGGTAATTATAGATACTTCGCTGTATTTAAACCGTGGCCAAATAAGCAAGCTGAGTTCACTAAATTCTTAAAAGAACATGAATCTGAATATATGGGTGTAGAGATAGATTTCTTTGTTACTCCATTTGAAGTACAAGAGATACCAGAGGGAACAACAGCTCAACAAACTATTACACTTGGAGTCTATGCAGATACAGTAGAAGAAGCAAAAGCAATTAGCCTACTTTACAATTCAGGTCATATTGAAGCTAATTTTAATCATGAGAGTGAAACAGATAGAGAACCAGATGTCATTTCTCTAGATTACATAAAAGTGAGTATCGGTTTAGTAATCTCATTAGTAACAGCATATATCTATCTCTTACTTTTCAAACATTCTACAAAGGAAAGTTTACTAAGATCCTTCTTCGCAACAGGATTAACAATTGTAATATATCTTGCATACTTAAAGCTTACACATATCCCTGTTGATACATTCTTACTAGCAATTCAATTTATCTTAACCATGATATTTGTAAGAGCGATAGCAGAGAACAGAGATTCCGAAATATTTTTAATTGTTACCACTATTATAGTTCTAGGAATTGTTTCATTGTTAGGCACAAGCTTAATGATGATATTTGCAAAGGGAATGATTGCTTTGATAGCTTTAACAAAAGTATCCTTACTCTTTTCTAATTGGTATATAGATAATGTTAAGAAAATATAACTATGGAAATGTTTAAACATGTAATAAATAATTGGAGTATATATCAGATAGTAGCACTCTTAGTTATGTTCTTCCTTATCCTAGCGATAATACTAATTGCCGTTTGGTACCTAACAAAGAGTAAAAAATACATTGTCTTTACAACAACTTCTTTCTTACTATCCGTCCTACTCACACTTTTAGCTTTTCTTGTTGCAAACTTACTATTCAAGGTCACAATCAGCTACATATATTTACTAACACCAATAATTGTACTTACAATTAACTTAATACATATTGGAATGTCAGTTGGATTCTACAATGCACATAAGATGCAAAAAAATCCAGATATGCAAGCTCTTAGAAAAGAATTTCTTAAAGATTCTCTCCAAATATCCATATTCATTGTTTTACTCTTTGCTTCATTCCTAATCTTTCTAAGTGGTAAAGCATCCACATTCCTACTACTAACAGGAATAGTTACAATTGTAATGACATGGGTGAATTTTGGATTAGTAAAATTATTTTTTAGAAATGATTAATTCTCCAATTGTTGTAATCTCAGGTTGTACAGCATCAGGTAAGTCAGATGTTGCTCTTAAACTTGCAAAAAAAATCAATGGTGTGATTATCAATGCAGATTCAAGACAGGTATACAAAGAGATTTCAATTGGTACAGCAAAACCTGTGCCTGATAGAACAGAGAATGATGTCTGGTATATTGATAATACTCCACACTATCTTTTTTCATATGTTTCTGTAAAAGAGAAATACAATCTGTATAGATATCAACAAGATGTATTTGAATTACTAAAGAAATTACCTAAGGATACAATTCCGATACTTGTTGGTGGTACAGGATTGTATATAGATGCGGTTGTATTCAACTACAAATTAGAGAAAAAAGATAATGTTACTGAGTACAAAGATAGAGAATTAATTACAGAAGATATTAAGGAATTACAGAAAGAGATAGGAAAAGAAATTTTAGATAAGTTAAATGAAGGTGATAGGAATAATCCAAGAAGATTACAAAAGATTCTCCGATCAGGTCTTCCAAGTATAGAAAAAGGTGAAGAACTAAATCATCTGTATTTCTTTTTAGATATTGATAGAGAGATACTAAAAGAAAGAATTAGTAAGAGAGTAAATAAAATGTTTGAGAGTGGCTTACTTGAAGAGAATATTATGGTTAGAGAAAAGAATTTAGAAAAATATCCTGCACTACAAACAATTGGATATCAGGAGTTTGATAAATATTTTGAGAAAGAAAAAAGTTTAGAAGAAGTTAAAGAAGATATTATTACTCATACTAATCAATATGCAAAAAGACAGAGAACTTGGTTTAGAAGAAATATGAAAGTAAATTATATAAAAGATTACAAAGAGTTAGAAAAAAAGACATTAGCTTTCATATCTAAGAACCGGTAATACTCATCTGTACGGTATATACACCATCTTCTGACTTTACTAAATCAATACTTTGTACCTCAAAAGATATCTTGTTTACATTTGTCCTCTTTGAAACATTTACCAAATCTTTTGCAATATTAATACTTTCCTGTTGTGTTAAATCTTTATTCACCCTACCCAGTGTTAGATGTGGGATGAAGTGAACATCTGTTTTGTTCTTAAGGAGGTGTTTAAGTTGAAGATATATCTCTCTCATCTGTTCTCCACCTTCAAGTAAGTCAAGGTATATTAATTCTCTGTATTTTCTAGATATTCCTAACTTTACTGAATTAAATTTTACTGTAAATTTCTTGAATGTAAACTTCTTTAGATACAGTTTGTAGATCACAAGAAGGATTGGAGATACTTTGTTTCCTACAAAAAGAAGTGTACAGTGGTATGTCTTAGGATTACTCCATCTTACATCGATACCGAAGTCTTTGAAGATTTCTTTTACACTCTCTGTTACAGTAACTATTTCATCTTTAGACTCATTGTCTGGAAAGAATCCTAGGAATATACTCATCTTTTTACTTTGCAATTTTATCTACTCCACCCATGTAAGGTCTTAGTACTTCTGGTACTTCTATACTTCCATCTTCATTCTGATATGTTTCTACCAAAGCTACCATTAATCTACTTGTTGCAAGTCCTGAGGCATTTAATGTGTTTAAGAATTCTAGTTTTCCATCCTCCCTCTTGTATCTCATATTCCCTCTTCTTGCTTGATAATCTCTTGCATTAGATATTGAGCTTACTTCATAGTACTTATCTATTGATGGGATATATACTTCTACATCATATGTTTTAGCCATACCTGCAGAACAATCTCCTGCTGCAAGTTTTACAACTCTGTAATGCAAACCAAGACCAGCAACTAATTCTTCTGCTCTGTTCACTAATTCGTCCATAGCTTGGTTCGCATCTTCTGGTTTTACAAACAGATACATCTCTACCTTGTTAAACTGATGCATTCTAATTAGTCCTTTTTCATTTGCTCTATAACTACCTGCTTCTCTTCTGTAACAAGGTGTATATGCAAAGAACTTCTTAGGTAAATCTTTTTCATCTAATACTTCACCCCTGTACATATTTGTTAGAACTGTTTCTGCTGTTGGTATTAAACAGAGACCATCTTGTACCCAAAAGACATCATCTTCAAATTTTGGTAGTTGTCCTGCAGCATATGCTGATTCTCTAACTACAAGATTAGGAGGTATTATCATCTCATATCCTGCTTTAAGATGTTCTGATATGAAGTAGTTAATCAGTGCCCATTCAAGCTGTGCTCCTAATCCTTTGTACATTGAGAAGTTATTTCCTGATATCTTTGATGCTCTTTCGAAATCAAATATATCTAAATCTGTTCCAAGTTGTACATGATCTCTAATTGCAAAGGAGAACTCTGGTTTCTTACCAACTTCTTTTACTACTTCATTTTTCTCTTTTCCACCTGCTACTACATCTTCATCAGGTACATTTGGTAAGACTTCTACTTTGGATTTTAATTCTGTTTCTGTATTTCTTAATTTTTCTTCAATCCCTTTTACTTCTTCTGATTTCTTCTTTAACTCTTCAAGAAGTTTTTTAAATTCATCTCCCTTTTTATCAATCTTTGACATTTTTTCATTAAAACTGTTCTGTTCTGCTCTTGCACTGTCAAATTCTGTTTGAAGTTTCTTTCTCTCTTCATACAAAGATACTATTTCATCTAGATTAATATCTTCTGGATTCATTCTCTTGAGAAGACCTTTTTGAACTTCTTCTTTCTGTTCTACAATTCTCTTGATATCTAACATGGTATTTTTATTAATTTTATACTATCTCTGTATTATATTCTGCTCTTTTGGTATTATCAAGAATATGAGAAACGAATACAAACAATTAAAGAAAGTTGTGGAGAGTTCTAAGAGGATATTAATCCTTACACATAAAGGACCAGATGTTGATGCATTCTGTAGTTCTCTTCTGTTAAGACAGGTTTTAATGGAGATCTATCCTAAGAAGGTTTTTACAATACAAGCTAAACAGAATCCATCTATGAGGTTACCTAATATGAAGGAGATTGAGATTGTAAAGAGATTAGATAGTATTGGGTACGATTGTATATTAATTACTGATGCTGGGGATCTAAGTTTGTGTATTGAGGATGATGATAGTGTAAATGAATTACTTCCAACTATTGTAATTGATCATCATGATACATTTTTTGAAAAGAGAGAGAATGTAACAATAATTAATGAGAATATGAGTTCTGCTACTGAGCAGGTATATATGACTCTTAAGAAGATATATGGTAGAAGATTTAAACTTAATGAAGATAGTGCGTCATTAATACAGTATGGAATTGTTGCAGATACAGGTAGATTCCTTTACGATATTACAACACCAAATACTCATAGGGTATTTGCAGAGGCAAAGAGTGTAATAGATGTAGATTTAGAAGATTTTGCATACCGAAATTCTAAGTTCCCAAGAGAGGCAACTCATGCAATTGTTAAATATCTTCAATCACTAACTATTGAGAAAGATATGGCATATATGTCTATAGATAGAAGTGATTTAGAGAATGATCTTGAATTGAAACAGGGAGCTAGTGAAGCACAAGCATTTTTGAGAGATAAATATTTAAGATATATACAAGGAGTTCATTGGGGCTTTATCATTAAGCCTGATATGAATACAGAGAATGATTGGTTTGTATCATTTAGAAGTACAAAGGGATATCAAGATGTAAGAGTAATAGCAGAAGAGCTAGGAGGTGGAGGTCATACATATGCATCAGGAGTATTAATGAAAGCAGATTCATTAGATGAACTTTTAGAAAAAGTACTAAATATAGCTAGGAAGTATCTTTAACAATTATGTAGAGTGCAAGGGAAATAGGATCCCTTTTAATGAGGTGCAA
>CAYPAR010000027.1:0-8360 GCA_964408765.1 uncultured Candidatus Saccharibacteria bacterium
TTGTATATAGTAATATTAAAATGTGGTTAAAAGTAAAGGTAAACTTTTTCTACATAAGGAAAAACTTACAGACCAGGTCTGTGGTATAATTAAATGTTATGCTGGGCCTGTAGCTCATTTGGCTAGAGCACTTCGCTGGCAGCGAAGGGGTGAGGGGTTCGAATCCCCTCAGGTCCACATCTAACTTTTTCATACTTCATCATGAAAAAAGAAGCTTCTCAAGACTACATATTTCCAAAAGATTTTTATTGGGGTGCTGCTACTGCTAGTCATCAAGTAGAAGGAAACAATCACAATGACTGGAGTGAATGGGAGAAATCAGAGAAAAGAATTAATGATTTAAAGAAGAGTGGATTACTTGATAAATATGGGCTTGATAACTTCATATCAGGTAGAGGAGCAGATCATTACAACAAATACAAAGAAGATTTCAAGCTAGCAAAAGAATTAGGTCATAATGCAACACGGTTTTCTATAGAATGGTCTAGGATAGAGCCAGAGGAAGGGAAGTTTAACCAAAAAGCAATTAATCACTACAAAGATGTGATAAAGACATTAAAGGAGTTAGATATTGAACCATTTGTAACTCTTTGGCATTGGCCAATACCAATCTGGTTGAGAGATAAAGGAGGGTTAGAATCATCTAAGATTCCAAAATACTTTGTTAGATATGCTAAGAAGGTTGTAGCAGTATTAGGAGAAGATGTGAAGTTTTGGATTACACTTAATGAGCCATTGGTAAATACCTCAATTTCTTATGTGCAAGGGATATGGCCACCACAAAGAAAAAATCCTTTTGTTTTTCTTAAAGTTAATCTTAATTTACTAAAGAGTCATAAACTTACATATACTGCAATAAAGGAGATAAATCCAAAAGCACAAGTGGGTATAGCGAAACATAATACTTACTTCAGTACAAAAGGTAATGGTTTAATTAATAAAGGTATTAGATTTCTTGTTCATTTTCTTTGGAATAATTTATGGCTTTGGTGTATTAAAAATTATCAAGATTTCATTGGTCTTAACCACTATTTCCATAATAGAATATATTATGGTCTAAACAAAAATGAGAATAAGATTACTAATGATATGGGTTGGGAGATATATCCAACATCTCTCTATCACTGTCTTAAAGATTTAGAGAAGTATAACAAGCCAGTATATATCACAGAAAATGGTCTAGCTGATGCAACAGATGAGAAGAGAACATGGTTTATCTATGAAATGTTGAAGAATGTTCATAAGGCAATAGAAGAAGGTGTTGATGTAAAGGGATATTTGTACTGGTCACTTATGGATAATTTTGAATGGGCTGATGGATATTGGCCAAGATTTGGCTTAATAGAGATAGATTATGACACTCTTGAAAGGAAGCCTAGGAAATCAACATATTTTTACAGAGATATTTGTGTACATAATGGAATACCCTCATTAGTAGTAGAGAAATACAAAAAAGAGATTGAGAAATTCTCCTAAATGTACACAATACTAGGTAGAATAGCAGGGAGGTTTCACTCTTAAGTTTCATAAAACTGTTAATTGTGTCCTTCCAATGTTTTCTTTTTTAATGTAGAATAACCAAGTATGGAAAATAGATACAATCCTAAAGATATTGAAAAGAAATGGCAGGATAGATGGTTTGCAACTGATATGTATCATGCAAAAGATTTTGATTCTAAAGAAAAGTACTATCTTTTAGTAGAATTCCCATATCCTTCAGGTGATAGTATGCATATGGGTCATGCTAGGAATTACACAGAAATGGATTCTATTGCTAGATTAAGAAGAATGTTGGGTCAAAATGTATTGTATCCAATGGGTTGGGATGCATTTGGATTGCCAACAGAGAACTATGCAATTAAGGTAAAAAGACCACCACAAGAGATTACCAAGGAAAATATTGCAACTTTTACAAGGCAACTTAAAGCAATGGGATTCTCTTTTGATTGGAGTAGAGAGGTTAATACAACAGATCCTAATTACTACAAATGGACACAGTGGATATTCCTTAAATTGTATGAAAAAGGTTTAGCATACAAGGCAGAAATGCCAATTAATTGGTGCCCCAAGTGTAAAGTTGGTTGTGCTAACGAAGAAGTAATTGATGGTAAACATGAGAGGTGTGGAACAGTTGTTGAATTAAAGAATTTAAACCAATGGGTATTAAAAATTACAGAATATGCAGACAGATTAGCCGATGAACTTGATGAAACTGATTACTGGGAGAGTATTAAAGTAAGGCAAAGAAATTGGATAGGGAGAAAGACTTGGTATGATATTGAATATTTAGTTGAAGGTACAGATATTAAGCTAAAGGTTTCTACGACTAGACCAGATACACAATTTGGATCTACATTTGTAGTTATTGCTCCAGATGCAGAAATTGTTTCTAAACTTTTGAAATATATTCTAAGAGAAAAGAAGGGAGCTGTTTTAGAATATATTGAAAATTCAAAGAAGAAAACAGATGAGGAGAGAGTAGCTGAGCATCTAGAGAAAACTGGTGTAGATACTGGGTTGGGATGTCGAAATAGCATAACAGGAGAAGTACTGCCAATATACCTAGCAGACTTTGTTTTATCAACAGTTGGGACTGGAATGGTAGTTGGAGTACCTGCACATGATAAAAGAGACTTTGAATTTGCAACTAAGTATGGACTTCCAATAATTAGAGTGATTGAGGGTCCTGATGGAGATAGGTCAGAGATAGATTCTGTTGAGAAAGTATATGAAGATGAAGGTATTGTATTTAACTCTGATTTCATAGATGGAATGAAAAGTGAGGATGCAAGAGAGAAGATGGGTGAATATATTAAGGAGAAAGGAATAGGAGATGTTGTCATTAGATATAACCTAAGAGATTGGATTTTCTCAAGACAACACTATTGGGGAGAACCGATTCCAATTGTGCATTGTGAGAAATGTGGTATGGTTCCAGTTCCAGAAGATCAACTTCCAATTAAATTACCAGAAGTTGAAAGTTATGAACCAACAGATACAGGAGAATCACCGTTAGCAAGTATTACAGAGTGGGTAAATACAAAATGTCCTAAATGTGGAGGGGACGCTAAGAGAGAAACAGATACTATGCCAAACTGGGCAGGTTCTAGTTGGTATTACCTTAGATATACAGATTCACATAATGACAAGGAGTTTGCTGATATGGAAAAGATGAAGTATTGGATGCCGATAGATCACTATGAGGGTGGTTCTGAGCATGTAACTCTTCATCTTCTCTATTCAAGATTCTGGCATAAAGTACTTTTTGATTTAGGATTAGTTCCAGGTATTGAACCATACAAGAAGAGGACAATACATGGGGTGGTTTTAGGAGAAGGTGGCGTTAAAATGTCAAAATCTTTAGGTAATGTCATTACCCCAGATCGACTGCTAGAACAATACGGAGCTGACGTTACAAGGGCATATCTCATGTTTATGGGGCCATATGAGGGAGATGTAGTTTGGAGCACGGAGGCGATTAATGGAGTAAGAAGATTTGTAGGTAAATTTTTTAGTTTTCTACTTAATGCTTGGGAGAGAAAAGATGATAGTCAACTAGAGAGTAGTGATGTGGCAAAATTAGTAAAGAAAGTAGAATCAGATATTCTAAACTTTAAGTTCAATACCTCAATCTCTTCACTCATGCAATTTTACAATTCAAATGTTGACTCTACATTCTCAACAACCGATGTTGAAAGACTGATTCTAACAATTGCACCAATCCTCCCACATATTGCAGAAGAGATCTGGGAGAAGACAGGACATGAATTCAGTGTGCATACACAGCCGTGGCCTACGATAGACGAGAGGCTTCTTGTAGATGAAAGTATTGATATCCCTGTTCAAGCAAATGGAAAGCTTAGAGGAAAGATTACAATTCCTTCTGAAGCAACAGAACAGGAAGTAATTGAAATTCTCAAAGGAGAAGAGTTCTTTGCGACTTTAACTTCTGGTAAAGAACCTAAGAAGATAATCTATGTTCCACAAAAGATTGTAAGTATAGTGCTTTAGACTTCAATCTTGAAAGAATCCTAATCCCACTGTATCCTATATACATACATATTAATTTAATTTAATTACAATATGGCTGTTGTAAAGGATATTCTTAAAGAAAATGGAAAGATTCTACTATTAGCAGTAGGAATATTAGTGGTTTCAATAGTAGGTCTTCTGTTTCTAAATCAATCTAATTTAACTTCTAACATTATGGACGACAATACAAATAATAATCTTCCTAACTATACAGCTACTATTAAAACAAATATGGGGGATATTGAGATAGATCTCTTTGAGAAAGAAACACCTAAAACTGTAGAGAACTTTGTTAAGTTATCAAAAGAGGGTTTCTATAATGGTTTGATTTTCCATAGAGTTGTTAAAGACTTTGTAATACAAGGTGGAGATCCTGAAGGTACTGGTAGAGGAGGTCCTGGTTATCAATTTGATGATGAGATTACAGAGAGGAAATATACAAAGTATTCTTTAGGTATGGCGAATGCTGGGCCTAATACCAATGGTTCTCAGTTCTTCATAACAGTTGGTAGTATTCAGGATGTGAATCTAAGGAATCTTGATGGAAAATATACTCTTTTTGGAATTGTTACTTCAGGAAAGGATGTTGTAGACAAAATAGCTGTAGTAAATGTTGATGAGAATGATAAGCCATTAACACCTGTAAAGATGGAGTCAATAACAATTCACGAGAGTTAATCTAGATTTAATAATCTTGCTGTAGTATGTTCTCTAATGGAGAATGTATTACAGAAGAAAAATATAATAAAGCAGGTTCTGTTTTCCCTAAGTTTCTTTTTGTTAGGAATACTTTTTGACCATTTTATTCTCTATCCTTACTTCAATTTCCCAAAGGAGGATGTAAAAGGGGTACAAGAGGGTGAAACCAATATTCCTGAGCAGATAACAGTAAGTTCCACGCAAGGAGACAAGAAGATTACAATAGAGAAAACTTGTAGCTTATATGTTGATACTTCTGGAGCTGTTAAACAACCTGGGGTCTTCTGTCTAGATGAAGGGTCAATGGTTATTGATGCTATTACAAAAGCAGGAGGGTTTACTAGTACAGCTGCATACAGATTTGTAGCAAGAAGAATAAATTTATCTCAAAAATTGGTAAATAATCAAAAGATATATATTCCATTTGAAGAAGAGATGGAATGTAAGATTTTGAGTTTCTTACCTCAAACAAAGCAAGTAGAGACAATAGTTTCTAACACATCCACAATTCCTTTACCTACCTCTGAGATAGAGGAAAGTACAGACACTGTTACAGAAGATAGTTCTAGTTGTGTGAACATTAATAATGATAGCCTAGAGAAGTTAGATTCTCTACCTGGTATAGGACCAGTTATGGCCCAGAAAATCATCGATGGTAGACCGTATGAAAAAATAGAAGATCTTCTAAATGTCAGTGGGATAGGTGAGTCACTTTTTTCAAAGATAAAAAACCAGATATGTATCTGAGGGTGTTCCACACAGTCAGGATAGTGTGGGAAAAATTCTCCAAGAGAGTAGTTGGACTTTTTCGGTTCATCATGGATTACAAAATTATCCTGTTTTCTCTCTCGTACATAGTGGCTAATTCTTTGTCAATTTTTCTTCTGAGAAACATTTTTGAGATGACTTCTATAGGGTGGGCGTCCTTTTGGATTTTCCTTCTTTCCTCTCTCTGTACTCTTCTCTTACTTAAAATTCTAAAAGGGAAATTTTCGAAAGGAGAGGAGGGGGGTGAATACAAGGGTAAGGCAAGTTTCAAAATTTTTACTCTTTCGTTTTCTTTTGTCTCTGTATTGCTTTTGACTTTAGTAAGAAATATGCCAATAATCTTGAATGAGAGTGAAGTGCTAAAAAACAGCGAGGGTTTCACCGAGAGTTCCACAAGATTTAGAGTATATATTGCCGAAGAAATAGAAGAAAAGCACACAAGACAACAGGTGGTGGTTAAACTTCTAGAGGATATATATTTTGAAAAGAAAATTTTAGATAAAAACTCATCTTTTCTACTTTTGAAACTTCCAAGTTTTTACAAGTTTAAGATAGGTCAGGTCTGTGAAGTGGAGGGTCTCTTAACCGAGCCAGAAAATTTTGAGGAATTTGATTACAGGAAATTTTTGGCAAACAAAAAAATATTTTTTCTCATGGATAACCCAAAAATATTTTGTAAGAAAATTGAGGATGAAAGGAGGGGTAATTTTTTGAAAAATTCACTGGTGGATCTAAAGATAAAATTAATAGAAAAAATAGATTCTGTTTTAAATGAACCTCAATCTTCTCTTTTAGCAGGCATACTTTTTGGACAGAAGAGGTTGTTTAGTAGGTCATTTGAAGAGGCAGCTAGAGTGAGCGGAGTGAGTCATATCGTTGCCGCATCGGGATATAATGTGACTATACTAAGTATCGCAATTAATAAATTATTCTTTTTTCTACCCAAGCGTTGGAAACTTATAGCGAGTCTTATAGTCATCTGGATATTTGCAATTTTATCTGGTTTTTCTGCCTCCATTGTCAGGGCATGTATGATGGGGAGTGTTTCTATAATTGCCCTATTTTTTGGAAGAAGTAATTCTGTACATGTAGCATTACCTTTTGTTGCTTTTCTTTTTGTTCTGTTTAATCCTTTTGCCTTATCAGATGTAGGTTTTTTGCTCTCTATATCAGCAGTTTTTGGATTAGTCTACATTATGCCAATATTAGTATCACTTAAGGAAAAGGTAACAAAGAGATACGCATTTCTTGATGATTTTGTTCTTCCAACACTTAGTTGCACGCTTTCTACACTCCCTCTTTCTGTTTTTACATTCAAAACTTTCTCAATTTGGTCTGTTCCTGTAAATACATTAGTACTTCCAGTAGTAGAATCAACAATGCTTTTTGGCTTTCTAGCATTACTTTTTCAAAAGATTTTCTCACCATTCTCATATATTTTCTTCTCTGTAGTGAATGTACAGCTTAAATACTTTGAATTAGTAGTTAGTTTTGTTCAAAAGCTTAACTTTGGGCAAGTTTCACTCTCTGATACTACATCTAGGATTGTTTCGTTGGTACTTTTGTTCTGTTTTGTAGTTCTAATAATCTTTTTCTATCCAATTAAAAATGAAAAATACAACCACTATCTTAAAAATTCTTAAAGATATACTGTTAAAAAACTTTTTGAATATTGTTTTCTTTCTTTTAGCTCTCTTTTTTGTTGTAGTATTAAGAAAAGACAGGGTAGGTGGTGTAGAGATGGTGTTTCTTGATGTAGGTCAGGGTGATGCAATATTGGTACAGCAAGATAACTTTCAGATTTTAATTGATGGTGGGCCTGATGATACTCTTCTGTATGAATTGGCTAAATATTTACCTTGGTATGACAAGAGAATAGAGGTGGTGATTCTTACACATCCACATGATGATCATTTAGCTGGGTTAATGTTGCTTTTGAAGAAGTATGAGGTTGGAAAAGTGTTGTATGCACCAGTGAATTCTAGGAATGCAGGGTATGAATATTTGCAAAGTGAATATCCTAACTTGTTGGAGGAGGTTGTTGCAGGTGATAGTTTTAGATACAAGGATATATATTTTGCTGTATTGTATCCTTTTGAGGGGGAAAGTTTGCAAGGAGGAAATCTGAATAACTGGTCTGTGATTACATTTTTCTACATTAATGGCTACAAAATCCTTTTGATGGGTGATGGAGAAGTTGAGCTAGAAGAGGAACTTTTGGAGTATGATTTTTTGAGAAATATAGATATTTTGAAAGCAGGGCATCACTGTTCGAAGAGTTCTAGTTCTGAAGAATTTTTAAGTTTCACAGAACCTGAGGTAGCGATTTGTATGTGTGGGGAAAAGAATAAGTTTGGTCATCCTCATAGTGAAACACTTCAAAAATTGAAAAGTCGGAATGTGCAATATTTTGTTACATATGAGGAGGGTAGTATGAGGATTAGATTCTAAAAATGCTTTTAATATGGTAGAATTCTCATAGATGTACCTGTAGCTCAACTGGATAGAGCACTGGTTTGCGGAACCAAAGGTTGTCGGTTCGATTCCGACCAGGTACGCATCCAACAGGCCTGGCCTAGGTCTGCCCCGCGTTAAGAAAGTTTTAATCATGAGGATTATGCACTCCACAAAAGGTCTCCTGACCCTTGGCATCGGTAGTATGTACGTGTTACAAGTACAGACACAGGGACGTGCACCTCAAAAAAGACATATCAGAAGTAAAGATTTTGGACTCTTACAAGATTATGAACGAAGGTCTGACCTAGGTCAGACCTGAAATGTGGTAAAATATGAGGTAGAGGGATGCACCTGTAGCTTAACTGGATAGAGCATCGGTCTTCGGAACCGAGGGTTGGGGGTTC
>CAYPAR010000028.1:0-8308 GCA_964408765.1 uncultured Candidatus Saccharibacteria bacterium
ACTTGCTAGTAGGGTGTTGTTATGAAATATGTTTCTAGTATCATCTTCACTTAGTGTACTTCCCTCAATCTTGTTTGTATTGTATGAGAAGTTTACAGCGGTGTATTCATAGAGATTACCACTTAGTTTTGAAGCTTTCTGATCTAGTAAAGTTTGTAGTATGTCCATACTATATTATACCATTTTTCCTGTGTGGAATGTGGTTTTTTGATATAATGAGGTATATAAATTTCACTTAAAAACATATGAATATTAAAGATATACAACAATGGGAGAGAGATTTTACAAAAAGAAAAGGTATTGCACAGGATGAGGAGAAGGCTATAAAGATTGCAATGCTTAAACTTACAGAAGAGGTAGGTGAGGTATCTAAGGCAATATTAGAGAAGGATTGGGATGGTGTTCTTGCAGAGGTTACAGATGTGATTGTCTTTGCATGTAAGGTTGCGAACATAGCTGAAGATTTTCATAACACAGAGAAGTTGGTAGATGTGATGAAGGAGAAGATAGAGTACTCTGAGAAAAGAACTTACAACAAAGAAAAGAACAAGTTTGACAAGCCTGAGGATGAGAAGTTTCATTAGCTAAGAACTTCCCGAATATTTAATCATAGTCTTACCTAGTTAAGTTACACTAGTACAAATCTGTAATTTGTAGTACAATCTAATAGATTTAGAATCTATGAAGGAAACTATTAGACAAATATTAAGTAAGAGAAGTAATGATTATACTTCTCTAGAAAATGAATTCCTTAATATTACTGGTGAAAGTTTATTGCAAGAGGCAAATTTTGTGTACGACAATGATTTTAAATATGGGATTACTGTTGTAATACCTTCTAGAAATACTGATACTCTTGAGAATACTTTGGCTTCTGTTGTAAATAATGTAAAAAATATCCCATCTGAATTAGTGGAAGTTGTTGTTCTTGATGATGCTTCAGATTTTGCTATAAACGATATAGTTGATAAGTTTGCCAAAGATGTTGAGATTACTCTTGTACGTCATTATACGAACAGAACAGGAGGACAAATAAGAAAATCAGGAGTGATGCTTGCCAAACATGAAATAATTTTATTCCTTGATGCGGATGTGGTAATGACATCCTCATTAATTAGGAACCACTTAGTGATTCATAATGTGCTCTATGATCGACTCTTATTAACAGGCTTTAGTGAGACAGCTGAGCCAACAGATGAGAGGTTTTACAATCAATCGATTTTAGATACCAAGGGGGCTGATTTTAAAAATACAAATTTTCGCTGGGTCTCAACTGTTGAAAAAGAATGGAGTGTTCCAAGAGAACTTGTAGGTAAGACATTTCATGTTGTTACAGAATCTGATTTGTATAAAGATTTTGGTTTTGGAAAGAAGATAGGTGTATGGACACTCCCAATGATGGGGGAGAATATTTGTATGAGTACTAGTCGGAAATCTCTTATATCAACAGGTATGACTCCAAAGAGACTTTATGGATGGGGTTGGAATGGTGCCTGTGTTACAGCAAAACTGATAGCATATGGCCATTATATTGTACCAAGCCTAAATGGTGCAGTGTTGCAATTTAAGCATCCAGTTAGGTCTGGGGGAATGTCTGATAGACAAAAAGCAATGGATAGAAACAACAAAGTTTATGAAGATATGTTGAACCAAGAGTTTCAACCTATGGATGTGACTCATTATAACAACCCAATGCATTATTAAAATTATATTTTTATGGTAAACCCATCATCTTGCTTTAAAATAGTATGCGTAATTTTGTTTATGGCATTGCTTTTAGGATGAAAATGAATGAATGTCCAGTTGGGAAAATTGTTGCCCATTCTACAATTTTCTAAATCATCATCAATCAAAAAAACGTGCTTATCTGTTTTGAAGAACTTATTTATCTTCAAGTTTACCTTCTCAAAAAACTCAGAATCTGGTTTTCTTGATTTCATTTCATCTGAAATGAAAACTAAATCATTATTTATAAAACGATTTATACCAAGGGATTTTAATACTTCTCTTCGCGATGGTTTGCCGTTAGTAATAATTCCTATCTGTACAGCAGAATTAAACAAGGTCTGTAACATTGGGTATATACCGATAAAAAGATTGTAACGACTTTTTGAAAAACGCAATTTCACAATTTCTTTGATATCAGCTGGTGTGAAACAGTCTAAGTTAAGACTTTGTATTACTTCGGTAAGAAACTGAAAGTAACACTTTTTTTCTTTTTGCAAGGAATCTATATCCGAAGCAGATTTGGTAAATAAGTTTTTTTCAAATCTTTTATATTTCTCAGATACTAGTTTATTGAAATTTGCAAAGTTGTTGTTTAAATATTGGTTCAGAAAATCTAATTCAATGATATCATCCTTTTCATTGCGATAAACTAAGGTGTTCCCTACATCAAAAAGCGCTATCTTCATTATGATTGTTCAAAAAGTCAATTAATTTTGCTCTTACATTTTCAGTTTGCATACATGATGAATTTTCTAGATACATCTGTAATATTCTCTTTGATGAAGTTAAATTATCAGATGTGTGAAGTAGGTTTACATACAAAGAAGGGTCTTTTTTAGTTTCTGGATTTGACAAATCAAGTGCTTTACTTGGCTTTAAAAATCTCCCACGTATTCCTACTGGATGTTTTATAATATCTCCATTGTTATTTAATAAGGCTTTACTTCCTTTTAGTTTATTTAAAACTTCTTCTAAAGCATTTTGTGATAAACTGCTTACTAGTATGTAAAAAGTAACATCTCCTGAATAGAATGTTTTTAATCTATTTAAAAATTCAAAATTTCTGTTCCTAACTTCACGTTCATAAACAATATCAAGAACACTGCTTTCTGGGGTAAGTTTCAAGAGAAATCTCCCCACAACTGTTACTTTTGACAAATTTTCTATATCTGTAGTTGTTAGCCCAGGTAAATCGAACTTTTGATTTACTATAATGTCTTCAATTAAGATATCAAGAGAATTCTCTCTTGAATCAGGCTTAGTCATTATAAAGGATAGTGAGTTAAATTCTAACTGTTCAAGCCTTTCAGGCTCTGAGTTGTCATAATTCTCCAAAGTGTTTTGATCAAGCATAGTTTCTACATTGTACATGTAATCGACTTATACTACTTAGTTGTGGTATAATGGCAAAATTATACTATAAGTGTTACAAAAATGCTATGCCAACATTATTAAAGTGGAACGAATCAAACCAAATCAAAAGTGATCATAGTACTCTGAAGATAAAACAGGTATATGGATGGGTTGTCACTAAAGATAAACGTTTGGTATTAGTCTCTAAAGATAATGTGAAATGGCAGTTTCCTGGAGGTAAGCCAAATCCAGGAGAAAGTATTTTGGAAACATTAAAACGTGAAATTTTCGAAGAAACCTCTCTAGATATTTCTAATATGAAAAAAGAGTTTTTTGGGTATTATGAAATATCATCCGAGAATCAACCATCTTTTCTCCAAATTAGGTATCTGGTTATATGTAGTCAAAACTCTGAGGGGTTGGATTTGAACATCAATAGTGAAGATGAGATTCAGGCTAGTGAAGATATCGTGAGGTATGTAAACACTTACAGTTTGGAAGAGGCTTTAAAACTCATTCCTTGGTTAGAAGAGTCTGAGGAATACAAATCTTTCTTGAAAATCTACAAACATGCTACAAAATAAAAACTGTAGATTGTATACATTACAAGATAAAAGGTCGGAGATATTAGATGTTTTGGTGGCAGAATATGGAGTTCCTACTTTAAATCTCAGGTTAAACATTTTTTGTCAGACTGATTCAGCAGAAAGGATTGAGATAGAGTTTTTATCAAACAGGTGTAAACTGATTCTTCGAAATGAAAAGGATGAACAACGAATGCAGATAGATATACAATCTATCCAGGATTTGCTTGTTCTTCTGGAAAATTTTAATATTTGTGAGTATGTTATAGGAAAGATTTTAATAGAGTATCGTTTTGGAATTAGTGATGATATTAAGTTTATTTCAGGAACTTTTAAAGGTGATCAGTTAAATATACCTAGCAAACTTAAGAGAAATTTCGCAAAATATGTTTCTAAGACTAAGAGAGGAAGTGTAGACACACCAGAAAAAGTAAATAATTTGATTGAAAAAACAGGGAAATTAAACAATGATTTATTTCGGTTTTGTGAGATTGTAGGATTTCCTATTACCAGAAGTGTTCGTTTAGCAAATAAAGTTGCAGAGAAGTCAAATGATTATAGTTTTTACGAGGATTCTTATTATCAAATAACTGGTGCTGACTTGTTAGACACCGAGAGTCTCAAAGTTACGATGATTGGAGCGGAGGGTGTAACAATAATAATTCCTGTTTATGGTGGGTTTGAAAGTCTCAAGAAGACAGTATTGAGTATACAATGTCAGTCATTTGTGCATCTAGCAAAACAGAAAATTCAGGTTGTTATTGTTAACGATGGCTCTGAATCAAAATTGACTAAATCAATGCTGAATAGTGATGACCTTGATATAAATATTATTAATATAGAGAAGAATCTTGGTAGGGTATACGCTCGAAATGTGGGAGTATCTGTGGCTAAATTTAACAAATTAATTTTCTTAGACAGTGATGTTGTGCTACCATCAAACTACGTATATGAGATGTACATAAGATTGTGTTTGATTCCTAACGCTGTCTTGATTTCTTTTAAAGAGTGCCTAGATCCAAGTAATCCTGAGTTAGAGAATCAAAATATTATCAAAGGAATCAGGAAACCATCTAATTTTCAATGCGATTGGAGGGTTAATTGTTATATCAATGAAGCTAAAAAGGGACTTAGGAAAATCAACGAAAGCAATTTTAGGAATATAGTTATGGAGACAAACGGGTTGAAGAATTTTGGATTTAATAGGTTTATAGGGATTTTTGACTTGGCTGCGACTGTAGCAACGCATAATGTTGCAATGAGTAAGTCTTTATATAAAGCTGTTGATGGGTTTGATACTGATTTTACAGGTTGGGGGCTAGAAGATACTCATTTCGGTTATAAATTAATTGCTTCTGGGGCAATGATCATCCCTGTGGTGAGTACTGGGATATTCCATATTGATCATCCTCCTCGTTCGGGTAGTGAGGAAGAAAAATGGAATGAATTTGCAAAAAATTTAGAAACATTAAAGAACAAATTAAATGAATAATATGAAAAAAAATATTCTGGTTTTCTTACCAACAGCTTCTATAATCGTAGGAGGTGGTGAAATTGCACCACTATCTCAATCGCAAGCTCTGTCTAAAAATGGACATAGTGTTACAATACTCACAGTTAGGACAGAAGAACCTACATCTTACTATCAAGATTTCAAAAGAAGAAATCCGCAGATTAAATTTGTAGAGGTTACTAGCCCAATTTTTGGATGTAGCTATGCCAATTTTATTAATTCCCACGAAAATATACATTTATTATATTTATCTCTGTACGATTGGTATAAAACGATTACGGATAATTTTGATGTTTGTTTGATACACTATGCTCCAGGTATGTTTTGTATTCCACATATCAAAAGAAAGATTTTATTTCTGCATGGTACGCCATCTGAGTACTCTGTTTACAACGATTTAGCCGTTACTCTTACTGATAATGTTATTGCTGTAAGTAATTCTATTAAAAACGAATGGAAGAATTCATTGTTAAATATCTCGAAAAACAAGGATATTATTGTCATTAACAATGGTATAGATTTATATCCATACGAAAATGTTAAAAGGGTGGACAATCAAATCTTTTTTATAGGGAGGCTTATTGACATTAAAGGCTTGGAGGTTTTAATTGAATCAATAGCTTTGTTGATAAATACATATCCCTACATTAAGTTGTATATAGCTGGTACTGGAACGATTGAATATACTAATTTATTGAAGAATCTTGTTAACAAACTTGATTTAAACGAGAACATATTTTTCCTTGGACATATTTCTGAAGAACAGAAATATAAATTATATAGAGAATCAAGTTTTTGTGTGTTCCCATCATTTGCTAAAGAAGGGGTTCTAACTACTATGCTTGAGGCATCAACGCAATACTGTCCAACAATTACTACAGATAGCTGTGGTATGGTTGATTTTATTATCGATGAGAAATATGGTCTGCTTGCAAAACCTAGAGATAAAGTATCCCTTGCTGAGAAAATAGAGTTGTTTCTAACGGATAGTACTCTGAGATTGAATTGCGGAAATAATGCATATAATCGTGCTAAAACCGAATTTACATGGGAGTCAAATGTTGATAAATTGAATAAGATTTTTGATGAGGCTAGTTAATGCTGGTTTGAAAATTGATGTTATAACCAGTAATTCGAGCAAACTCTTTTGCGATAAGGAGCAATTTTTATATGAGTATATTCCAGATTTAACGATTGATAGTTTACCTAATGGAGGTAAGCCTGATTTTATAATAGAATTAAACGTATCGAAAAGTAATTCTTTTGATATTATTGATAATGTTATAATGATTCGTTACTCAGAAGATTGTTCCATAAAAGATGTTGTCACCTTGCTGGAGTACGGACTGGAGTATTGTAGACAAAGTAAAGGTGTCTATTGTTTACATGGTAGTGCAGTTACTAAAAACCAACGTGCAATTGTATTTGTAGGACAAGTAAGTGGTATTGGAAAAACAAGTATTTCTTTAGAACTGGCTTTAAAACATGGGTATCTTTTTCTTGGTGATGAGAAAATACTATTGAGATACATAAACAATCAGCCTTTTATAAAATCTACTAATAGATTGAAGTTCAACAAACCATATTTAGGGGACTATTTCAGGATTAACGAAGCAGATTTCATTAATAGATTTGGTAATGTGACAAAAAATTGGATTCCCCTTACTTTGTTGGTGCAGCCTCAAATTTGTCCCAAAGGAGCTTTGTTATATGAAAAATTTAATCATACCAAAACAGAATTTCATTTATATGAGGAGATAACTAGAAAAATTAGAGGTTGTAGTAGGAGAGTAAAGAATTTTACAGAGCCTCTTTTATCAATAGATGATTATGCGTTGTCGCAAAAAAGGAGTTCTTTTTGTAAAGAATTGTCTTTAGTAGTAGATAGTTATCATGTAGTTGGAGATAAGTCACTTGTTGCTAGTTTTTTGGATGATTTGTTAAATAAAGGGGATGCTTAAATAACCTCCTACTTATCCTTCATCTTTTTTTTCTAGAGTTTGCTCTATATTAGAATCTAGAACACTTAGAAAATCTGGTCCACAAACCTTTGTAGCTAATTCATATTCTCTTTTTATTGTGGTATCTAGGAAGGTAGGGTTGTCAGATCCTAGTAGAATTGGGACCTTATTGTTAAAGAGGGTTTTGATTGGGTGTTTGTTGGGGGATTGGGGACTGTTGGAAGTTGCGATGTTGCTAGTGATACAGATTTCTAAAGGAATGTTGCGTATACATAACTCTTTCATAATATCAGTACTGTTAATTGCTGAAATTCCATGACCAATTCTTATAGGATCACACTTCAAAGCATCTTCTAAGGAATTTGTTAGGTCACTACCTTCTCCTGCATGTATAGTAAAAGGTATTTCTTCTTGTTTGAGGGACTTTAAAATTGGAGCTAACTTTTCTAATGGAAATGTACGCTCATCTCCGTTTATATCAATTGCCTCTATCCACTTGTATTTGCGGTGGTAAGTATTAAATGTTCTTGCCATAGTTATTAACTCATGAACACCATCGCGTCTGTTGACTCCTATTCTAAAGAGTAAACGAAATTTGTTTTTAATTTGTAGTGATTTTACCAATTCATCAAGTAACTCAAAAGTATTGGGTATGTTAAGACCTTTTTTGATAAGACTATGTGGATTAAAGATGAAGTTGCAACCAGACACATCATTTTCTATCATTTGAGACGTAATGAGACTAACTGTTGCGAGAAAGTCATGAGGTGTTTCCGTACAAACTTTTAATTCTTCCCATGCAGCTGAGTTCTCTAAAAACATAGAGTCAGTTAATTCCTTTACTGTACGGCCTTTTAGCGCCCCCTTTCTTAACAATACCTTTGCCCAATAATCTGTTGGGATGCTACCAGTAAGATGTATGTGACAATCAAAGTAGTTCATGTTTTATAACTTTCTGTTTGTTAGAATCTTTAAACAATTTTGTTTTTTCAAAGTATAGAATTGAGTGTGATTAATCTAATTCCTCTGTTAAATTAGAATGTTTCTACTATTATAAGCAATTGAACTTGTTATTACAAACAGTTTTTTGTTGACTAATATCTTTTCTAAAGTCTTTTCATGTATAATACCCATGGATATATAAATTTTTTGTTTTTAAACATATGGGG
>CAYPAR010000029.1:0-8150 GCA_964408765.1 uncultured Candidatus Saccharibacteria bacterium
TAACAGTGCATAGAATAAACAAGAAAACAAAAGAGGGCATAGGACTTAGACTAATTAAAAATAGAAGAACAACAGGATATCAGATAGCTATCTAAATCTTCTTTTTCCACTCAACAATCTTCTTCAACGCTTCAAGTGGAGTTAAGTTGTCAGTATCAAGTTTTTGGATTTCTCTTTCAACTTCTGAATCCTTTGCAGAAAAGAGGGGATATTGAATAGCATTAATCTTAGATTTAGTTTTTTCTTCTTTTGTTACAAAAGATATTTCTCTAACTCCTTTTTTAGACGCAAACATATTCTTCTGTTCAAAACTTTCTAGAATTTCATTAGCTCTTTTAATTATCTTCTCCGGTAAACCTGCCATTTTAGCAACATATATTCCATAACTTCTATCTGTCCCACCTTCAACTATCTTTCTTAAAAATATTACTTCTCCTTTTTCTAAATCTTCCTCAACCAAAACATTGTAATTACTAACAGCATCTGGAAATTTCTCAGAAAGTTTAAGAAGTTCGTGATAATGAGTGGCAAAAAGAGTTCTTGCTTTAAGCTCATTAGTTATATATTCTGCTAGTGCCCATGCAATACTAACTCCATCATATGTACTTGTTCCTCTTCCAACTTCATCAAGAACAATTAAACTATACTTAGTTGCATTGTTAATAATGTTAGCAGCCTCATCCATTTCTACCATGAAAGTACTTCTTCCCCTAGACAAATCATCTGATGCACCAACTCTTGTAAAGATTCTATCTACAATTGATATAGATGCACTCTGTGCAGGAACAAAAGAACCTATCTGAGCCATCAGAACAATTGTTGCAACCTGTCTAATATATGTTGACTTACCTGACATATTAGGACCAGTCAGAATACACATACTACCTTTTGATAAAGATAGGTCAGTATCATTTGAAATAAAATCCTCAGAGCTTAGAGATTCTACAATTGGATGTCTGCCTTTTTCTATCTTAATAATCCCATCATTCTCTCCCATTTCAAAAATTTCTGGTTTAACATAATCTAAATCTTTTGCCACATAGGTAAAATTAGATAACACATCAATCTTTGCTATCACCTGGGAAAGTTTCTGCAATTTTTCTAGACTAGGAAGAAGAGATTCTCTAAATTCATTAAACAATTTGTATTCTAAAGCAGAGAGATTATCATGAGCATTCAAGATAATATCCTCTCTCTCTTTTAATTCCTCTGTAATATATCTTTCAGAATTAACTAATGTCTGTTTCCTAATATATCTATCTGGCACCTTATCAAAATGAGTTCTAGTTACTTCAATGTAATAACCAAAGACATTGTTAAAACCTATTTTTAAGGAAGGAATTCCTGTTTCTTTTTTCTCTTTCTCCTCAAATTCTTTCAACCATTCCTTACTATCACCAGAAAGAGATCTTAATCTATCAACCTCATCATTAAAACCTTTATTAATTATCCCTCCCTCTGTTATTACCAAAGGAGGATCTTCCACAAATGTTCTGTTAATCTTTTTTGCTAGTTCATTAAAGAAATCTCTATCTAAATCTTTCTCCTTAATTTTCAACTTCTTCTCTGCTAGTTCTAAAATCTCAATTGAATTTAGAAGAGATTCTTCAAGTGCTTTAATATCCCTAGCATTAACTCTGTTAAGACCTATCTTTCCAACAATTCTTTCAATATCATTAATACCATCAAGTTTCTCTCTTACTTCATTAAGAACATTTTCATTCTCAAAAAACTTTTCTACAACATGCAACCTTTCATCTATCTCCTTCTTGTTTATCAATGGATTAAGAACCCAGGAGTAGAGTAGTCTAGTACCCATTCTAGTATTTGTCCTGTTCAATACAGAAAAAAGAGAACCTTCAATCCCTCCACTATATGCATTTGAAACTAACTCAAGATTTCGGATTGTAGCTCTATCTAAAATCATTGTACTATCCAAAGAAACTCTTTTAGGTTTAAGGATATGAGTAGGATTCATTAATTGTGTTTCCTCTATATGTTTAAGAATCATTGCAACAGGAACAACTGACTCCGAATCTTTTTCCAACCCAATAGCTTCTACATTTTTCAGATTGTAAAAATCTTTAACTAATTCTTCGCTAAATTGAATATTTTTTAGACCCTTATCTAAAAACTGAACAGGTAGATGATTAAGATTTTCATTACTCTCTCCCTCAATCAAAAGAATTTCTACTGGATTGTAAGCAGAGAGAACAGAGTTGATATATCCACTTCCTTTTCCTTCATTAAGTAGAAGAAACTCTCCAGTGGAGATATCTGCTAGTGAGACAAAAACATTTTTCTTAGAGAAATGAAAAGCTGCAAGGTATGAGTTGTGAACAGCATTTGCTTGATCACCATCTACAGTCCCTGGTGTAACAATTCTAACAACACCTCTTTTTACAATACCTTTTGCTAACTTCGGATCTTCTAACTGATCTACCACCACAACACAATGACCAGCTTCTATAAACTTAGGTAAATACTGGTCAATCGCTTTGTGTGGAAATCCTGCAAGAGCAGTTGCATTAGCCTTCTTATCTCTCTTTGTAAGAGTGATATTCAAAACCTTAGATGCAATTTTAGCATCCTCTCCAAAGGTCTCAAAAAAATCACCCATTCTAAAAAGGACTATCTTGTCAGGATACTGCCTCTTAAAACCTAAAAACTGTCTCATCATCGGAGTCTCTCCCATATCTTGTAGTATACCACAACACAACAGGTCTGACCTAGGTCTGCCCCTAGTTAATCTAGATTTAATAATTATGTGAGAAAATCAGAACTATGAGAAAAGAAAAGGTTGAACAACTTTATAGAAGAAGTGGCTATTACCATATCTATAACCGTGGTAATAGGAAACAGGATATCTTTTTAAGAGAGAAGGATTACAAAATCTTTATAAACCTTTTGTATAAATACTTGAAAAAGAAAAGGCTTTTGTTAATCGGATATTGCCTTATGCCAAATCACTTCCACTTAATACTAAAAAATGGGGCAGATATAAGGGCAATACCTCACTTTATGCAGTGTTTTATGACAGCTTATGTAATGTACTTTAATCGCCATTATAAAAAAGTTGGACACTTGTTTCAGTCTCCTTTCCAAGCAAAAAGATTACCGAAGATAAGAGATCTGGAAAATGCAAAAAGATATTTAGAACTTAACCCATTTGAAGCTGGAATGCCTATCCGAAAGATCAAAAAAGGATATAAATGGCTATATCTCCGAGAGAAAAAATGAAAAATAAATTAACGCGGGGCAGACCTAGGTCAGACCTGTTATTTCCCGAGGATTATGCGGCCTTCTTCATCTGCTACAACCTTTCTAGCTTCTCGAATGTCTTCTGGTGTAACAGCGACACCATAAACTCCTGTTTGTACAGAGTACTTCAAAAGAGGTTTGTTGTTCTCCACAACAACTATCACCTTCCCAGCCTTATCTCTAACAGAAGCAACAATATTATCCAAAACCTTAAACACACTAGATCTTGCCAAATCATATTTCGCATTCTTCTCATCAACCTTAAACCCTTGCATCTGTCTTGCCACCCTAGGAGTATTCAAAATAACACCATCAATCTTTGTATTCAAAATCTCATCAATCAATATAACCTCAGAAGGATTATCTAACACAACATACATATTAAAGGAGGACATCCTTCTTAATTTCTCACCTGAAAGCAATTTCTTTATCTCTTTCATAACATCCTCATTCATCGGAGCATGGATACCCAAAGAAACATTCCTTTTCTTATACACATTCCTAATCTTACGAATAATCCTTGCAACCCTTCGTAATAACTCAGGATTTGCTATATAGTGGATAGCACCATTAGCCTCAGCAGATAAAGAGTCATCCTCAAATTTCTTTCCACCAACTAACCCCCTAAAATCTTTAACTTTTGCTGAACCAATTGTTACTACAACCTCATCTCCCTTTACCAAGTTTACATATCCTAAAATCTTATCACAAACTTTCTTAGTATAGTCAAGGAATTTTTTCTCGTGCACATATTGCAAGACATGTCTCCCATCTTGAATCATTATCTTGTCCAAATCTATATACACAATTCCATTTGAATCTCCCACATAGTCAAACAGCTTCTTAGAATCTCTATCAACCATAGAAAATACTTTAGTAGCAGTAGGTGGTAATGTAATATCCTTCGGTGGGGTAGAGGTATCTTCATTTCCCAACTCAAGTTTCTCTTTATCTTTCACACTAACCTCACCTTTAGCATACGCTCCAGCAACAGGATGTAATTCTTTCTCCAACTCCTTCTCCAACTTCTCGCTCTTGTATACAGTTCCTGAATTCCCATCAAGTTTTACAAAATCCCCATTTCGCAACAATGAAGATGCAGATGTCGCACCAACAACTGCAGGAATCTTAAACTCCCTACAAAGAATCGCTGTATCACTTGTTAAACCTCCAGTCTCCATCAAAACACCTCCTGAAGAAAGAATCATACCTTCCATCTCTGAAGAATATTTCTTAATCAAAAGAATATCTGACTTTGTGAATTTCTTATCTACAGGTGCATCTACAATATTAATTTTACCAGTAACAATTCCAAAACTTGCCCCAATTCCAGATATAACGAAATCCTCCTTCTTTGTTTCCTCCTTAACTAACTCTGTATCTAATTCTTTCTTTGCCTGATATATTAACTTCTCTAATCTCTTGATATCTTCATCATTACTCTTCTTAACTATCTTCTTAGCCTCGGTCATAGCAGAAGAAATCATCTCATCTTTACTCCTATACTTCTCAAGAAAACCTAAAATCTCTTCTCTAATATTTGCTCTAACAGTTAAAACACCCTCATTTTGAATTTTATAATCCAAAGACTTATACCTAACTGGTTTATTCTGCAAAACCCAAAATCTTCCACCAGAGAGAACCCATTCAACATTCTGAGGTTCATTACTTTTATCTTCAATAACTAAAGCAATTTTGGAAATCTCCTCAATATCCCTATCTGACAATTTCTGCTTATGACTCCAACCTTTAGAAATCTTTATCTTCTCAATTCCCTGTGTCCCTTTCTTCGCCTGTTTCATTGTTCTTACCTTCATCCACTCCTGTGGTGCAATATGCTTTTCTACAGTGGATAAATCTTTCTTGTTAAGGAGATACGTATCTGGAGTTATCTCACCTAAAGCAATCACATCTCCTAATCCATATACTGCCTCAATATTTAACTTAGTATTATCCTGAGATATAGGATCTTCAGTATATATAATACCAGCAACCTCTGACTGAACCATTTTCTGCACAACCACAGCCATCTTCACATCAGAGATATCTATATTCATCCTACTAGCATAAGCAACAACATCATCACAAAACATCGAAGAAAATATTCGCTGAATAGAGGGAAGAAGTTCATCATACTTTCTAACATTTAATTCTGTAGAAAAAATACCTGTAAAAGAAACCTCCTTATCTGCAGGAAAAACAACTGACGATCTAACCGACACCCAAGCATCTGTAAAACCAGATAATCTAGTATATGCTGAAAGTATCTCCTCTTGTACCGATTTCTCAAAAGATTCACTAAGCATCACAGCCTCAACTTCTCTCGCCTCAGGATTTTTCCCCTTTGCTAATAATTTACCTTGGCTGTTTTTAAAAACATTTAATGCATGTTTAACAAAAACCTCACTAGAAACAACAAAAAACTCTGGAACTGGAACATCCATATCCTTAAGCCTAAAAAGACTTAAACCTTTTCGTCCAACTTTATCTTCATTAAGCTCCTTAGCTGAATAATCTTCAAAAAAATATACATTTGTCTTCTTTGAGCTCTCGCTACTCATTGTATAGGGCAGTACAAAACTTAAATCATTTCTTAATTAACAATACCTTTAGCTTCTAATTTTTGCAAGTCTATATAGAATTCGTAAAGAATTTTAATTAAAACAATAAAAGGAACTGCAATAACAGCACCAAGAGGACCTGCTAGAATCAAAAGAATAATCACACCTACCATAATGTAGAAAGGTTTAACACCAACTACATTTCCCATAATTTTGGGAATAATTAAATTATTCTCCAACTGCTGGTACAAAACCATCAAAACCAAAATTATAATAGCATTAATAGGTCCAACTGTAATCAAAGAAACAATACCCACAGCAAGTCCTGCTAATGTTGCACCAATACTTGGAATAGCATCCATTATTCCAACAAAAACAGCTAAAGGTATTGCAAACGGCACTTTAAATAAAGAAAGAGTTATTGCGGAAAATAGAGTAGCAATAAGACTAACAGTACCTTGACCCAAAACCCAACTACCCAGTTTATCTTCCACTTCTTCCATCAATTTTTTCACTCTCTCTGTCTTCTCTTTAGATCTAATTCTCATAAACAAGACATCCGCTAGAGAATCATGCTCTGCAACTAAATAAATTGACAAAACTGTAGCAGAAAGAAATGTAGTAAAGCTATTAAATACTCCACCAACAGCAGAAGTAACATTCTTAACACTATCTGATGTTGTAAGAGATTTCAGACTATCTGAAATTGTTTTCTCAACAGAGTGTACATCAATCGTAATACCACCAATATTTACACCATTAAGAAAATCAAGCAACTTTGCAATCCAATCAGGCAAAGTATTAATTAACCCTCCAACCTGATTTATAAATGGAACAATAATTATAGCTAAAATTATCAAGATGAAAATTAAGAGAAAAAAATAAGAAAGGAATATGGCCCAACCCTTAGTCACCTTCTGTTTCATAAACCAACCAACAATAGGTCGCATAGTACACATAAATACAAAGGAAAGCATCAAAAAAAGTACTATTGATACTAACTGCTTACCAAAAAACACAATAGCTAAAACAAAAAAAATCAAAGTTAAAAGAGTAGGGGAGAGGTCTATAAGAACTCTCCTAGGTTCTCCACCCCCATAACTCTCTTTAGTATCAACAGAGTAAACTTTTGCCATATGTGGTATCAATCGCTTATATTATCTCTACAATAATACCACAATTCTATTACGCTATTCTATTCTTTTTCAAAATAACTATTCCAGACGATGCAAGAAATGCTACTAAAGCTAATAAACCAAGTATTGCCATCATCTTTCCATCTCTAATAATAGATAATGCTAATTCTAATTCTCCTGCTGCTACTGGCAAGTCTGAATCAATAACTGCATTACCATTTACAGAGCTATGCTCTGAATATATGACTGAAACCTTCTCCTCAACCTCTTTTGTGTTTCCTGCTTCATCTTTGAGAACAACAGAATATACATTTACACCATCATCTCTAAGAGTAATGTCTTTAATAACAAACTTACCATCTTCTCCAACTTCAGTCTCATACACATCTGTACCTCTCTTTACAATTACAAAGGTGTTTGGTTCTCCTTCTCCTGTTATTGCAAAAGTCTCAGTACCTACCTCTTCTAGATAATTAATTTTTGCTAATTCTGGTGCTGTTCTATCAACTGTAACAATTATTGGATCTGATTTTGGAGTTGTAGTCTTCTTAAAGCAACCCTTAAGAGCTGCTGTTGAAAGAATGTACTTTCCTTCACCTTCAATCTTATGTTTGTACTCATATTTCCCATCCTTATTTATCCTCACCGTTTTTACTAATTCATTATCTAAGTAAATCTGTGCTCTCTTGTAACCAGAAGCCTCTCCCTTAACAATTATCTCCTCACCATTAATAGCAAGTGGAGTTTCAGCTAAAGATGGAGGTGTCAATGTTTCATCAAGTACTGGATTCTTCTCTCCCTTAACAAAGGAGAAAACACCATATCCTATTAGTAACAAGCCAATAACAATAAACAGTGTTCCTATAAGTCTTGAAAGAGATCTGTCCTTGATATCTTTGATTTCTACCTTAGAGAGCATAGAATCCTTTGAAGAATTTACTTTTTTGGCAGTGATTTTCTTGGCAGATTTGTTTTTTTTCTTTGCCACTTTTAACCCATATTAAAATTTATATACTAGGTAATTTAGAATAATATAATTTCAGGAATAATGCAACTATTTATAAAATTTAGTAGAATAGCAATATATTTATGAAAAAACCAATTAAAATTACATTAACTCTTTTCCTCATACTATTGGTTCTTACACCAATATTCTTTTTCATCACATATCCTTTCTACAATGATATCGCTT
>CAYPAR010000030.1:0-6407 GCA_964408765.1 uncultured Candidatus Saccharibacteria bacterium
TGGTAAAGACAATTCAGCATACAAACAAGAAGTAGGATTTAAAATTTGGTAATATGTTATTACTGATTAAGTATGTATTGTCTTACTCTCTTTTTTTTGCTAGAATCCTTTAGTTGTAAATTTAAGATATATAGAAATGGCAATAAAGAAATTGAATAATTATGAAATGATGATTGCTCTTAAGCCTCTGTTACCTGATGATTTAAGGAAACAGCTACATAAAGATTTTGTAGAGGGTGTAAAAAAGGTAGGTGGTGAAGTCTTGGATGTGGATGTATGGGGAAAGAGATATCTAGCATACCCAATCAAGGGTCACAACGAAGCATACTACATAGTATATGATTTCACCGTATATCCAGAAGAGATAGCAGAGATAAAAAGGCAGATGCAGTTAAAACAGGAAGTTTTAAGATTCATGATAGTTAGTATTGATGATACTTCTAAGATAGGGAAGAGTCTTAAGAAAAAAGAAATTGAGATTTAATCTAGATTTAATAATTTTAGGTTAAAGTAATAGGTAAGTTAAATTATTATATATAAATAAATGGCAGCAAGATCTTTAAATAAGGTTCTCCTAATAGGAAACCTAACAAGAGACCCAGAGATGAGATATACAAACTCTGGGACTCCAGTAGTCACATTTGGAATGGCTACAAATAAGTCATGGAAGGATGAAGATGGAGAAACAAAAGAGATAGCAGAATTCCATAACTTAGTTGCATGGAACAAAATGGCAGAGATCTGTCAGCAGTTACTTGCAAAGGGTATGAAGGTATATGTAGAGGGTTCTCTAAATACAAGAAGCTGGGAAGCAGAAGATGGAAGTACAAGATACAAAACAGAGATTAGAGTAGAAGATATGATTCTTTTGGATAGTAAGGGAAAACAAGGAGCAGGTATGGATGAAGTAGAGGAAAAGGGTGAGGAAGAGAAACCAGCTAAGAAATCTAAGAAAGAAGAAACTCCAGTAGAAGAAACTGAGGAAGAAGATCAGGATCCATTGGAGGAAGATTTACCTTTTTAATTTAAGATATATTAAGGAATGTCAGAGGAAGTAAAAAACACAGATATACAGGCACCATCTCTTAATGATGTCTATGATGATAGATCATTTACAGAGGATGATAGCTTTTCTATGCAAAAGAAAAGGCCTCGAAAAAGAAGGAAGATCGTTCAGAATCTAAAATGTCCTCTTTGTGAGGCTGGTGTTAAGAGTGTTGGATACAAGGATGTGTATCAACTAAAGAAATTTACATCTGTTAGAGGTAAGATGATATCTACAGAGAAGTCTGGAGCATGTCACAAACACCAGAAACAGTTAAAATTAGCTATCAGAAGAGCAAGGTATATGGCTTTACTTCCATATGCTTCCAATGAATAGGTAAATTAGGTTCGGATTAGGAAGGGAGGTTTAAAAACCTCCCTTTTTTGTTGAAAATATGTTAGACATTCAGTAATATAGAGTATGCCAAAACTGTCCATATTAGAAAAAAATGCATATATCAATATATTGATTAAAGATAATGGTATCTGGGGATATCTTGCATATATGGATTACAATGCAAACAGAGAATATATCCTCTCTGACTATACAGATATCAATTCCTTAAGATTTCTTTTAGATGACAATGTCTTTACTAAAGACTTCTGGTTTGAATACTTTGATAATTTAGAAAATGTATTCAATTGGAATATTGTAGATAAAGATAAATCATCCATATTTACATTTAGAAGATTCAAAGAGGAGGGAGATGGTATATCTGGAGTAAGAGTACAGATAGATGATAATCAAGAGTTTTTTAGAGAAATATTTGATTCTGTAAGAGATTTCTCTAATGATGTATCCCTAAGAGTAGTAGATGATCAATATATGAATAGCATTTTAGAGGGAATTCTAAGGAGAATGAATCTTGATGATCTAATGCTTGTAGATATGGATCTCTTCCACTTCTCAATCTTTAGAGTAAAAGCAGATTATGAAAAGGGTAAACCTACAGGTAAACTATCATTCACAAAGTCTAAGTTGTCGTGGAAAGATGAAATATCCTTAATTGATTCTGTTAAAGATAGTAGATTTAATGCATTTCTTGCAACAGAGCTATCATCTGAGAATCTTTTTAATATATGGGGTAATTTTGTGATAGATAAACCTCTTGTTGTTCAAGATAACTCATTACTAGATATTATACGTGCATATTCTACAATTCAAAATTTCTCAATATACAGAGATAACAAAGCAAAAATAGAGGGTTTTGGAAGAGAGTATACAAAGACAGCAATGATAGTTACTGGAAATATTCCTAGAGTACTAGGTTTGTCTAAAACAATGTTGAGTATAATAGATGGGCTTGAAATAACAGGTAACTTTGATTGTTACTTTGACTTAGACTTAAAAACAATAGCTTTTGGTAAATCATATGTAAGTGCAACTGAAAGTACAGATATTATTCTAACAAAAGGTTCTATACTACCTAAACTAACTAAAGTGATAATACCATTAATTAAAAGTAGTAAGAGAAACAGGGTATTGTTAAGTGGGAGTATTGAATCACTAGATGTGGAGAAGAGTGATTTCTATGCTCTTTCCTCACAGTACACTGTAATGAAATTACCCAGACATGAAGAGAAGATGATATTAAGTATGAATCTAAGAAATGGTGCAAAAACATATCCTCTTGGAGAAACATCTTTGGAATATATCTCAATTCCGGGGGTTAGTGAGATAGGAAATCTAGTATTTGATTTTAGACAGAGGCCAATAGTTTACGGCCCTGATGTCTATGCGAATAGAACTAAATTACAGTCTTGGATAAATGATAATTAAACATGAAATACTAAGTAGGTATGATGACTATGAATTTAAAATTCCTTATACCGCTTCTGATAAAGTGTTGGTTAAAGAAGGACAAAAGGTAAAAGTAGGGAATCCTATTCTTGAAAGAAATCAGAACTCAAAAGCGTATTCGTTCTATGTTCCAAATGAGATTCCTATCTCTGCACAAGATGTTAAAAAGTATGTCACATGTATTGATGGAGAATTAGTAAAAAAGGGGGATGTTTTAGTTGAAAAGGAAACGACTGGTGGTCTAACTGTTAAAAAACTAATCTCTCCGATAGAGGGAGTTGTAGATTTAAGTAGATTAGATGGTGGATATATAGATATTCTTGGAGAGGAGATGAGTTCTGTTTTTCAGAGTTCATTTACTGGAGAAATAATGGAAGTGAATCTAGTAGATGGTGTTGTTGTTAAAGCAAAGGTATCAGCTATGGATATTAAAGTTCTTTCTAAAATGTATCAAGAAGAAGAGAAAGGTAAAATATTTGGAGAGTTTGTAGTAATAGGGGATGGAGTTAATCTTAAAGTAAGAGCAGAAGGAGAAGACTATACTGATAAAATTGTTTTTGCTGGTAAACATCTTCATACATCTCTTTTGCAGGATCTCTTTGAGAAAGGAGCAGCATTTGTTCTTACATACTCTATGGACTATTCTGATTTTAGGAAACAAACGGTACCTCTTGGTATACTAGGTGGTTTCGGTGAAATATCTTGTGGAAATGAGATTTTGGAATCTATTGGGAGTAAAGATTCTAGTCTCTGTGTGGTTGATTTAGATGAAAGTCAGATATTTTTCCTTTCAGATTATAAAGGAAAAGAAACAAAAGGAAATTTTGTTAAGAATTTAATAGGTTCTACTGTAAGATCACTTTCTCTTTCTAATTACTCAATGATAGGGGAGATTGTTGGGGTTGAAGAGGAGGGTTCTTTTCTTACTGTAGAGTGGGAGGGTGGTTCTAAAGGAATGATACATATAGGTTCAGTAGAATTTATTTCTCTTTAGAGTATAATTGTTCACTAGATATTACATAATTAAATTTTCTTGATATCGATGATGGAAGATCAACAGAAAAAAAATGGAAAAATATTAGGGTATTCACTACTAGTAGTTGTAGCTTTTGTTGTAGGGCTACTTGTGGGTAGAAATTATAGTGCAAAAGACGCTGGTATGGTATTGTCTGCATCCTCTGGAAAGAAGGTAGATATGACAATGTTTTGGAATGTATGGGAGACTACAAAGAAAAACTATGTCGATGCTGACAAGTTAGATGAAAAAACCATGGTGTATGGAGCTATAAGGGGGATGGTTAGTGCAATCTCTGATGTAGGGACGACATATTTAGATCCAGAAGAAACAAAAGAGTACAATGCTGCAAGTGAAGGAAAGTATTTCGAAGGAATAGGGGCAGAGTTGGGATATCATGAAGGTCAAATTATAGTTGTTGCTCCAATAGAGGGGTCTCCTGCAAAAGCTGCAGGTATTAGACCAGGAGATTACATTGTCAAGGTAGATGGATATACTCTTACTCCAGAAGATACAGTATATGATGCTGTGGCAAAAATTAGAGGTAAAGCTGGTACAGATGTTACATTGACAGTTCTGCATAAAGGGGACAGACAAACAACAGAAGTAAAAATAACTAGAGGGGAGATTACTGTTCCTAGTATGACATTAGAATTTGTTGGGGAAAAGAAAGATATTGCACATTTCAAAGTGTCGAGATTTACTGATAGTTCATTGGCTTCTTGGAAGGGTGAGTGGGATAAGAGTGTTAGAAGTATTAAAGAGGCTAAAGTAGATAAAGTAATTTTAGATTTGAGAAGTAATCCAGGAGGGTATTTTGATGCTGCAATATATGCTGTTGATGATATTCTTAATGAAGGTTTCGTTATCTCGCAACAAAGAGATGCTAAAGGAAATGTTAAGAAATATGAATCTACAAAAGGAGGTGCTTTAGTTGATGCTAAAATTTTAGTGTTAATTGATGAGGGAAGTGCATCAGCTTCAGAAATAGTTGCGGGAGCTTTACAACAGGCAAAAAGAGCAACTTTGATGGGTAGGATGACCTATGGAAAAGGTACTGCACAGAATATTTTTGATTTCAATGATGGTTCTAGTCTTCATTTAACTGTTGTTAAATGGTTACTTCCTGACGGGAAGAATATAGATAGGGATAATCCAATTGTTCCAGATATTAATGTTCCTTACAGTAGTACAGACTTTGAAAAGGGTATAGATCCTCAGCTTAACAAAGCTATTGAGGAATTAAGTAAATAAATTAAATAGTTAAAGAATATGGAAGAAAAGAAAGAAGAAGGGAAAAAAGATATTCCAGTTATTGATAAAATAGAAGAGAAGAAGGAAGAAAAAAAAGATATTCCTGTTGTTAAAAAAACAAAAAAGAAAAAGAATATTCTTGACTTTGTTTTTGGTGGTTTAATTCTTGTTTGTTTCTCAACAATAATGACAACATTGTTAATATTGTTCTTGCTTTTTGGTGAGAAAGGTCCTTTGAGGAGATATATTGATACTTTTAAGAGTGGCGAGAAGAAAGATAGTTATGAATTAGTTGTAACAGAAAGGGAGGCTAATACAATAAATATTGTAAAGGAGAGTCAAGAATCGGTTGTTAGTATTGCTGTTTCTCAAATTACACTTAAACCAGGTGAGGGAGTAGGGGACAAAACTAGTAAAATTGGAACAGGCTTTATTGTTGATGAGAGTGGAATTGTTGTGACTAATCAACATGTTGTTTCTGATGTAAATGCAACATACAAAGTTGTTCTACATAATGGAGATATGTTTGAAGTAACTAAAGTTCTTAGAGATGATATTTCTGATGTTGCTGTTTTAAGAATAGATAAGAAAGATAAAGAGATTAAAGCTTTAAAGTTAGGAGATTCAGATAAATTAGTTGTTGGGCAAGAGGTAATTGCAATTGGTACTCCACTAGGAGAGTATTCAGGTAGTGTTACAACTGGAATTATTAGTGGCTTAGATAGGAGTGTTACAGCTGGTACTGGTTGGTTTGGGAGTACAACAAAAAGTTATGAAGGAGTAATTCAAACAGATGCTGCAATTAATCCTGGTAACTCAGGAGGTCCATTGATTAATTCACAGGGTGAAGTAATTGGAGTTAATTTTGCAACAACTTCAGGGGCTGATAATATCTCTTTTGCCCTGCCGATAAACAAGGTAAAGAGTAGGTTAGAGGAGTATAGAACTTACGGTAAATTCATCAGACCATTTTTAGGAGTTTCTTACCAGATGATTTCAGAATATGAAGCACTATATTACAAAGATGTTGTACCTGGTGCATTGGTAGTAAGAATAGATCCTGTTTCTCCAGCATATACAGCAGGAATTAGACGAGGTGATTTTATAATTGAATTTGGAGGAGAGAAAGTTAATAAATCTCTTGCAGAGATGATTCAAAAGCATAAAGTAGGGGAGAGTGTTGAAGTAAAGGTTTGGAGAGAAGGAGCTGAGCAGAAATTTACAGTTGTACTAGGCGAAATGGAGGAGTAAGAATCGATTCTTTTCTCTAAAATCTTTGATAATCTTTAAGCT
>CAYPAR010000030.1:6507-8119 GCA_964408765.1 uncultured Candidatus Saccharibacteria bacterium
TTCCTTTTAGCATTCTCTTTTGCAATATCTAAAGCTTTACTACTACTATCTGTTGCTAGGAAAGTATATTCTTCATCTTGGTTTCTTTTTTCTTTTTCTTCTATCTCTTCTTTATCAGCCTTTAACTCTTTATAGAGGGAGATGATAATACAACCTGTTCCTGTACCAATATCAATTATGTTAGAGTAGGGGATATTCTTTTTTTTAATTAAATCTAGTGCAATATCAACTATCTGTTCTGTCTCTATTCTTGGTATTAATGTATCTTTTGTTACTAAGAAATTTATACCTCTAAACTCTGCATATCCACGAATATATTCCCAAGGTTCATCTTTCTCTATTCTTTTTAGAATATCTTCTATCTCAATATCATTTTCTTCTGGATAGCTATATATCTCATTAGCAACTCTAGATATATCAAAATATCCTGCCTTCTCTAAAGTTTTCTGTATCTGAAAAAGTTTTTTAAGATTCATCTTCCTGAGCTAAAAGTTGACTCTGAATACTATCTCTAATGTTGTCTATCATCTCTTGAATATCTCCATTAAGTATTGATTCTAAATTGTGCCATGATAACTTTACTCTATGATCTGTAATTCTGTTTTGTGGGAAATTATATGTTCTAATCTTCTCTGCTCTCATAGAAGAACCAATTTGTGAAAGTCTCATATCAGCTCTCTTTTCTGCCTCCTCTTGTCTTTTTAAGTCATAGAGTCTTGATCTGAGAATGGCCATGGCTTTTTCTTTGTTTTGTTGTTGATGTTTTGTTTCTTGACAACTAACTACAATACCAGTGGGTAGGTGAGTTATTCTTACTGCAGAATCTGTTCTATTAACACACTGACCACCAGCTCCTGATGCCCTCATAACATCAATTCTTAAATCAGCAGGATCAATGACAATATCTACATCTTTTGCCTCAGGGAGGATAGCTACAGAGGCTGTAGAGGTATGAATCCTACCAGAGGACTCAGTAGTTGGAACTCTCTGTACTCTATGAACACCACTTTCATACTTAAGATTCTTAAATACATTCTTACCTTCAATATGTGCGATAACTTCCTTATACCCACCACCTTCTGTAACATTACTATCTATTATTCCTATATTCCAACCATTTGCAGTTGCATAGTTCTTATACATCCTAAAAAGATCTGCAGCAAAAAGAGCAGCCTCATCACCACCAGCACCAGCTCTAATTTCTAAAATCGCAGATCTATTATCATTCTCATCTACAAACTTTCTAGATATCAGTAATTTCTTAATTTCATTGTCTAATATTCCTATTTTCTCTTCTAGGTTAACAATCTCCTCTGATGCCATCTCTTTTAACTCTAAATCCTGCTCATTCTTAACCATCTCTTTTGTATTTTCTAAATCGGATAGAGCTTTCTGTATGTCAGATGTTTTGAGTGAAAGTTCTGAATAGTAGGCTAAATCAGCACCAATATCCCCCACATTCCTATCACCACTCTCAAACCCTTTTTTCATCTGCTCTTCTAACTCAACAACTTTTGCTTGTGCAGTGTTGTCTTTATATTTTTTCTTTAATGATTCAATATCCATCTCTAGATGATATCACAAAACATTATATTATATTGGAAACTGTTAC
>CAYPAR010000031.1:0-7795 GCA_964408765.1 uncultured Candidatus Saccharibacteria bacterium
TGGATTCTATTAACTCTTGAATTTTTTCTTGATCATTAATTCTAAAGTGTTCTATTGCTTTTCTTAAATTCTTAGGAAATTCTTCAGAAGATTTTGTATTCAATAACGCATTCATAAAATTATTATTCTTCGTTAAGGCCAGCATAGAATCTACACTATTAACTTCTGCTATCTTCATAATCTCTTTAGCAAGGTTGGAATTTACTGAAAACATAAACAGAAGAGTATACGGTGTTTCTAAAAACAATCGACAAAAATCATCAACGGAGTTAACCTTTGTTCTTTGAATCATTGATTCCATTATGTTTCCAGGAACAGCAGATATAAAAGATGGAAAATCTAGTGTTCTTTTATCACCATTTTTCAAGAATCCTGTAATATGAAATCTAAAACTTTCTTCATGTTTGCAAAAGTTCCTACAAAAATTCTCATCTTTTTTTATTTCTTCCATCTTGTTATAAAAGTAGTTAGAAATATGTGAAAGATCTTTAAATGAGTTAACTTTAGCATAGTAAATAAGTAGCTTAAGATATTCTGCTGGGACTCTTACTATAAAATCTGCAATCTCTTCGTTGTTGGGATTTGTGACCAAAGTTTGTTGCATAATCTCAAATGTTTCTTCAGCGTTACATGGTTGCCCATTCTCTTTTTTGAACTCAAAATTTAACAGGATATTATTCCAATTATTTGCCGTCCTATCATCATTATCGCTCATAGGTAAGAGATAATTTCCTCCTTTAATTACGTATCTAACCTCCTGTTCAAGAAAATAATCTTCGACTTCATCAGATAAAACCTGTCTTTCTTTCCCTTTAAGAATGGGTATAAATTGCTTGATAAATAAATCCTCTACATCTTGTCCTAGTGTCGTTTCTTGTTCACTCATTCTTGCCTTTTCTTATTAGTAATTTTATAAAACATATTTAAGGCAGATATAAGAATTATAGCATAATATAGGCATTTTTAGAAGACTTGTGCTTGGAAGATAAACAGACACTCGCTAGAGTAGATTTTAATGAGGAAACAATCGATTACAATTATTTACGAATGTACGAGTTTACGAACGGAGAGATTAGCCCTCTGTATAAGGCTTTACAAGGCATTTCTGAGAAGAGCGTCCTGTGTGGTCGGGGAGACAGGACTTGAACCTGCGACCTCTGCGTCCCAAACGCAGCGTTCTAGCCATCTGAACTACTCCCCGAGCTGAAGTTATTCTATCATATAAAAGAAAAAAAGGGGAGATTATACTCCCCTTTCTCTAATCAAATCTAGAACTAACTAGAAAAGTCCCATTACCTTTAATGCCAAGTCCGAGATTAGAGGAATATCAAATCTCTCTCCCTTTGCAGACTTAACCATACCAACAATTATTAAAACTAAACAAATAGAAGCAATTAACCAACCAATTATTGGAATCCAAGCCATGAACTGAAGAACTCCTAATAATGTAGCTTGAGCACCATTATATCTTACAAATTCATCTTTCTTTTCTACTAGAAGTAGAATAAAACCAACTAAAGGAATCCAAGCAACAATACTCATTGCTTTGTTAGCCTCGTTGTATTTTATCTCATCTAGTGTGTACACTTTCTTAGCATTTGTTTCTTTTGCTTCTGCCATGATAAATAAAATTATTAAATAAGTTAATACTTAAGTATACGCGAAAAAGAGTGCGACTTGCAACTATAGTTTAAATTGTTGTTACAAAAGGAATTTCTACATATTTAAGTTGTGATACTATAAGTACTTGCAAGAATTTGCGATAGGGGTATACTAGGTATATATCTAATTTAATAGCTTACTCATATGGATGGTATACTCACTCAAAAACAAGAAGAGGTTCTTAGAATTATTAAAGATTGTTATTTAGAGAAAGGTTATGCTCCATCTTTAAATGAGTTGAAAGAAAAGTTGGGTATATCTACGAAAAGAGGTGTTGTAGCACATTTGATTGCTTTAGAGAAAAAAGGTTTTATCTTTAGAACTGGCCAGCCAAGAGGTATACATATGATAGAGAATGATGATCAGATAGTATACGACTATTTAGTTGGTGTTCCTATTCTAGGTTATGCAAATGCAGGTATACCTATGGTTGCTGCAGAAGAGGAGAATTTGGGAATACTTAAGATTGATAGGAATATGCTTGGAAAAAAGAAAAATCTGTTTAGTCTTATCATTAAAGGAGATTCTATGGATTTAGCAAAAATAGATGGAGAGACACTAGATGATGGTAGATATATTGTTGTACAGAAGGATGCAGAATTTGAAGATGGGGATATTGTAGTTGCTATTATAGATAACTGTGCAACTGTAAAGAGGTTTAAGAGAGCTAAAAATATGATTATTCTTTATCCAGATTCAAGCAATCCACTTAACCAACCGATATATATAGATAGAAACACAGAAGGATTAATAAATGGGAAAGTTATAAAGGTTTTAGAAAACCCTATCTAATATAGCTATTTTTAACATATCTCTTTGCACCTTTAAGCATCTTTTCTAATTCTTGTTCTGTAAAGGAATTGGAATTATCAAAAGATGGATCTATTGTTTTACCTGGTCTAAAGTTTTGAATGTAATATTTCTTAGAACCTTTAATTAATTTTGCAATATCTTGTATATCTTTAATTTTGTGTATTCCTTTAACAACAGTAGTTCTAAATTCGTAATCTGTTCCTGAATTTCTGATAATTTTAATAGATTCAGTGATTTTCTCTAATGCATTTTTATCATTAGTTTGTTTGTTATAATCACTAGGGGAATACTTAACATCCATGGCAATGTAATCAAGAAGTTTCTTCTTTATCAGATTTTTTAACATATCAGGGAAAAAACCATTTGTATCTAACTTTACTAAATATCCTAACTTCTTTATCTTACGAATAAGTTTCTCAATATCATTGTATATTAATGGTTCTCCACCTGTAATAACAACAGCATCCAGCTTACCCCTTCTATTTTCTAGGTATTCAAAAAGATAATCCTCTTTTACCTCTATATCCTCATTAAAATCATATATGACCAATTCTGGATTATGACAGAATGAGCATCTCAAATTACAACCATATGTAAAAACAATGGCAGAAAGCTTACCAGGATAATCAAGTAATGAGACTTTTTCTAATCCCCCTATCTTTATCATAGGTTAGATAGTCTTCATCTTGAACATCTTTCTATCTGACCACTCGGCTTGTTTTCCAATATTCCATTGACTAATAGGTCTAATATACCCAACGACTCTTGAGTATACTTCGCATCTTTGTCTTGTAACCTTTTTCATGGCAGTAAAATATATTAATTTAAATAATTAAACTTCATTAAAATCCATTCCTTCTTTATACCCCACCTCATAATCACACTTTGGGCAATAGAAATGTTCGCCTGCAATATATCCATGCTTAGGACAAACACTAAATGTCGGAGTAATTGAGAAGTAGGGGAGTTTATAATTTTCAGCAATCTTTCGTACTAGATTTTTGACAGCTTCTGTAGAGGTTAACTGTTCCCCAATATATACATGCTGTACTGTACCACCTGTATAGAGGCACTGGAACTCATCCTGCTGATCTAATGCTTCAAATATATCATCTGTAAATCCTACGGCAATCTGAGAGCTATTTGTGTAGTATGGAGCAATATCTTGTCCCTTATGTTTCCCTATATCTGCTGCTGAGATAATATCATCCCCAAACCTCTTTTTATCAGCTTTTGCAAACTTGTAAGTAGCTCCTTCACCTGGTGTAGCTTCTAGATTAAATAACTCATTTGTTTTCTGTTGATATGTCATTAACCTTTCTCTCATATGATTCATAATCTCTAAACCAAATTTCCTTCCTTCCTTAGATGTAATATCTTTCTTCTCATCTTTAAAGAAGTTAATCAATGATTCATTTAATCCTAAAATACCGATTGTATTAAAATGATTCTTGTAATACTCACCAAATCGTTTCTTAATATCTGCTAGATAGAATTTAGAATATGGATATAGTCCTTTCTCCATATATTTTTCCAAGAATTTCCTTTTAATCTGCAAACTCTTCTTAGCTAGATCCATCTGTTTATTAAGTCTTTTGAAGTAGTCTCTCTTGTTTTTAGCTTCATACCCAATTCTTGGAAGATTAATTGTTACAACACCAATGCTACCTGTTAGTGGATTAGCACCGAAAAGTCCACCACCTCTTTTTCTCAACTCTCTGTTATCTAATCTTAATCTACAACACATACTTCTAGCATCATCAGGTTTCATATCAGAATTAATGAAGTTAGAAAAATATGGTATTCCGTACTTTGCTGTCATCTTCCAAATTGGTTCATAGTCTGGGTTATCCCAATCAAAATCTTTAGTTAAGTTGTAAGTGGGGATAGGGTAGGAGAAGAGTCGCCCTTGTGCATCTCCTTCCATCATAATTTCACAAAATGCTTTATTTATCATAGCCATCTCCTTTTGAAAATCTTTGTATTTTTCTTTTTGAATCTTACCTCCAATAATGACACCTTGTTGGGCAAGTTGACCACTAGGTATCAAATCCATAGTTATATTTGTAAATGGAGTATTACCAGTAACGAACACCTTGCCATTTCTCCTTGCAATAATGGTTTCGTTCTTTGTATGTGGACACCAGATGATACCTTCATAATCTACTTTCTTGACATTCTTAATATATGTCTCTTGATGTTTAATAATCCTGACAACAAAGATATCCTTAGTTCCAATTGTAGGTTTTCTTACTAATACAGTAGAACCATATCCACAATTAGTAGCAATTATCTGTAATTGATTAACAACCTCAATATCTGTTGTAACTATCTTATCTTCCTTCCAATCATCACCTTTCATATATGTTTCTAAGAAAAGATGCGATTGTTCTTCATTTAGTTCTAGTATAGAGCTTGGAATATGTTTTACACTATTATCAGAACCAAACCATTTATGTATAACTTTAGAACTCTCTGCATTTAATCTTAATCCTACAACTGGATTTCCTAAACCCACTGTTACATTTTCAGAATATGTGAATTTAAAATGATCCAATAACTTCTTAATCTCATTATATTTCTGTCTATTCTTTATCTTTGATTGATAAATAGTAACTCTCTTACAACTTCTTGTTTTAATTTCTCTCTCAATACTTCCTTCAGAGATAATCCATGCCATAAGGACAATCTGTTCATCACTCATAGATGATGCTTTATTACTATTCTTCCCAGAAAGAGGAATAATAAACGGAGATTTCAATGTCATAACTTCTTCAATGGGCTGTAGGATATATTTATCACCATTGAAAAGCTTCCTAACAACTCTGTGATTAGGAGATATTAATTGATCTTGTATCCTGTTTTTAAGGTTAAACATATGACCTTTGTATTTCTTCTTAAAAACAGATGTTACTGTTTGATTTTCAATCTCTCCACTTTCCAAGTTAAATGTCTTTATCACAACTCCTTTTTCAATATCCTCATATGATTTCCAACCATCAGGTGTTAAAATCTCTGTATCCTCTGACACACACTGACATCCAACTCTTGTAGGCACATTCATATTGTAAAGAAATTCCTGCATCTTCTGTTTAACCTCTTTGTATGAAAGTTTGTCATATCTTACAAATGGAGCAAGAAATGTATCAAAACTTGAAAATGCCTGTGCTCCAGCAGCTTCATGTTGAAGAGTGTAAAAATAGTTCACACACTGTCCCAATGCAGCACTAAAATGCTTGGCAGGTGAGGATGAAATCTTACCAGGTACTCCAGTGAAACCTTTTAACAAAAGATCTTCTAAACTCCACCCACAACAATATGTAGCTAACATTCCTAAATCATGAATATGATAATCTTTGTTAATATTTCCAACGGAAATCTCTTTGGGATATATACTATGTAACCAGTAATTAGATTGAACTGTAGTAGAAATATAGTTATTTAATCCTTGCCATGAATATGCCATATTACTATTTTCATTAACTTGCCAATCCAGTTTATCAATGTAATCTTTTACAAGAGTATTTGCATCTATCAATGATTTAATATTTTTTACTTGATGTTTAAGATCTATAAACAGATCGTATGCTATGGAAGTCTTTGTATGTCCCATATCTATAAGTGTTTGCGAAACAATTTCAGCAATTTCCTTCGCTTTTACTACATCTCTCTTTGCATATTTCTCTTTTAATCTTTTTATAACTTCATTTGCAATTTCTTCTGCTCTACGCTTATCTTTTCCTCCAACACTTTTTGCAGCTTTGTATATTCCTCTTACAATCTGATCTTTCCTAAATGAAACAATTCTTCCATCTCTTTTTTTAACTTTAAACATAGGAGATTTCTTTCTGGGGGTAGATTTTTGAGCAGTCATCTTTCTTCTTTTTTAATTTAATTTTCTAAATTCTTAATTTCTTTTTTAATATCTTCTAAAGTTTCAAATTCTTTGTATACAGAAGCAAATCGTATGTATGCTAAAGTGTCTCTCTCTTTTAACCACTCAAGGGTTTTTAAACCTATTTCTTTTGTAGTAACAGGATCTTCACTATTTAATATATATCTCTCTACCTCTTCTGCAAAATCTTCAATATCTCTATCTGACACTGTTTTATCATTTAGAGCCTTCTTAATACCCTTAATAATCTTCTGTATATCAAATTTTTCTAAAGAGCCATCTTTCTTGAGAATACTGACATCCAAGCTTTCTATTCGCTCATATGTAGTAAATCTCTTACCACACCGAAGGCATTGCCTTCGCCTTCTTGTAGAACTGTCTTCGTTGTTATCTCTCTTATCAACAACTTTTGTAATCTCACACTCGCAAAACGGACATTTCATAACCCAAAAATACAATATATTGTGTTGTGGTTTAAACCATACCCCAACGGGTTGTGGTGGTCAACATCTTATAGTTAACAGAATTTCGCTAAAATTTTAGTTATATCCCTTCAATTCAAGAGAAAACTTGAAAGTAAAAAAACACTACAAGCCTTATTACAAAATTTTTGACAATTTAGAGTAGGGTAGGTAAAATGTTTAACTAAGTTGTAAATATTTCAATATGATTATTCCTCTAGAAGATTTCCCTAAGTTAAGGGAGGAGAAGTTAAAAGGAAAGAAGATTGTAGCTACCTCTGGTTTTTTTGATCCTATTCATCCAGGACATATTTCTTGTATAAGGGAGTCTAAGAAGTTTGGTGATGTTTTAGTTGTAATTGTAAATGGGGATAAACAGTGTGTTACTAAGAAAGGTAAAGCTTTTCTTCCTGCAGATGTTAGAGCATATATTGTAGATAATCTGAAAGATGTTGACTATGTAGTTATATATGACCATCCAACTAAATATGATAGTAGTGAACCATTAAAAATTGTTCGTCCTAATGTATTTACTAAAGGTGGAGATAGGGTTCACCCTCCTACAGGTCCTCTAGCTATCGAAGTAGCAGCTTTAGAAGAAATTGGTGCAACAATAGAATACAATGTAGGAGATCCTAAAATATGGTCTAGTTCAAACTATCTACAAGAATGGGTTGATTTTGTTAACTCACAGAAGAAAGATTAATTAGAGCTTTTCTCTTTAAGATATGTGTATATAGAGTTTGCAGCTATTGCACCTTCACTTGCAGCTGTTACAACCTGTTTAAAATAGTTTGAGTTTGTAGTACAGTCTCCTGCAGCCCAAAGACCTTCCATACTTGTCTTTTGCTCCTTATCTACAAGGATATAGTTATGGTCGTCTGTCTTAATGCCCATTTTAAATGGTAATACAATATTTGGTTCAGAACCTATCTCTATGAAAATACCATCTAATTTGAGGGTC
>CAYPAR010000032.1:0-7359 GCA_964408765.1 uncultured Candidatus Saccharibacteria bacterium
TAAAGAAGTACATATATTAGGTTGGAGAGCATGATAAAGGGCATGATATAGAGAAGGGAGTTAGTTGCACCACCAAAGATTCTTCCTGATAGATATGTTGCTAGTGAAGGAAGAATTAAAGCAGGAAACATTTTTTTAAGTCCATACTTAGATACAGAGAGAATTAAAAGTAGATTTACTACTGTACCAATTACATACTGTGGAGATTTAAAGAAGAAAGGTATTGCAAAAATGGTAATGAAGAGTAACCCTAGTTCTACTTTCTCATTTATTAACAATTCTTTTGTAACTTTTTCTTCCTTTTTAGTTAGCTCCATAAAAATATTATAAATCAACTGAAAAAGAAAACCAAATCCTTACTATCATCATCTACAACCTTATGATATATTATATTATGCCATTTGAATTTAAACCAAATGAAAAATATATTTGTCTTCTAGCACCATCTTTTGTCACTGAATTTGAGTATCCTGAGATTGTATACAGGCTAAGAAAATTAGGTTTTGACAAAGTTGTGGAGGTAACATTTGGTGCTAAGATGACTAACCTAACCTACTACAGTATTTTGAAAGAGAGTATTGAGAAAGATGAGAAGAAAACCTGGATTGCTAGTCCATGTCCTACGATTGTTAACTTCATTAGAGTTAAATATCCTCACCTTGTTGAAAATTTAGTTCCTGCTCACTCACCAATGGGTTGTATGGGTTTGATTGTAAGAAAGAAATATCCAGAACACAAGAGTGTGTTTATTGGACCATGTATGACAAAGAAGATGGAGGCAGCTGAGATAAAAACGATTGATTTTGTATTAACTTTCAAGGAGGTAGAGGACCTCTTTGTTAAAAACGAGATTCCTAAGACCATTACAGAGCCTAAATATTCGATAGGTTTTGATAAATTCTATAATGATTACACTAAGATCTATCCTGTTTCAGGAGGTCTCTCTGAAACTCTAAATCATGCTCATATTCTTAAGAAAAAGGAGATCTTAGTTATGGAAGGGTTAAACAATCTAATACCTGTTTTTGATAATTTTAAGGATGGTGTATACAAACATTATAAATTCTTGGATATTCTTAATTGTGATGGTGGATGTATTAATGGACCAGGTATGATTAGTAGAAAATCTATACCTGAGAGAAGGAAGAAGGTTTTCAAATATCGAGATTATGCAAGAAGATATGAGAAAGATTTGGGTAGAACAGGTCTTAAAGCTCATGTTGAAGATGTAAATTTTGAGAGAAAATTCTAATGGAAGATTTTATGAAATTAGCAGTTGAAGAGGCTAAATTGGGAGTAAAAGAGAATCATGGAGGACCTTTTGGTGCTGTAATTGTAAAAGATGGTAAAGTTATTGCAAAGGCACATAACACCGTATTAAAAGATAATGATCCTACTTGTCATGCTGAGATTAATGCTATTAGAAAAGCATCAAAAATATTAGATACTTTTGATCTTACTGGTTATGAGTTGTATACAACAGGCAAACCTTGTCCTATGTGTAGGAGTGCTATTCAATGGGCTAAGATAGATAACGTGTATTATGTTTGTGATTACAATGATGCTAGAGAGATAGGATTTGATGAAGAAGGAGGGAATAATGATAAATATGAGGAAGTACAGGTTGATTCTAAAGAGTGTAAAGAGTTGTACGAGGAGTATAGAAGTTCAAATAGACAAAGATATTAATTACTTCTTAACATATAGTTTAATATCTACTACAACAGCTCTGTCTTCATTAAGCATAACAGGATTAATATCCATAGATACAATTTCTGGATATGTTATTAACATACTCTGAATCTTCATTATTAAGTCTAGTAGTTTCTCTCTTGCTAGAGGAGGTTTTCCTCTGTATCCATCTATAATTGTAGAGACTTGTGTTTCAGAAAGAATTGCATCTGCTTTTTCTCTTGTTTCTGGAATTAGTATATGCTTAATATCTTTATAAATTTCTGTATATACTCCACCCTTTCCAACAGCTAATAGATGTCCAAAACCAAGTCCATCTTTCTCATAGATATGTGAGTCTCCTTCTCTATTCGTACCGATGAAAATTTCTAGTTTTGAATCAATCATCTCTTGTACCAGTATTGCAGGAGCAGGATTACCAGTTACCTTTGTAATAGTTTCTTTTAATTCTGTAAATTTCTCTTCAAATTCAGCTATTGTCCTAATATCAAGATAGAGACCTTTGTGATCTGTTTTATGTGCTAAATCCTGTGCTGTAGCTTTAATTGCTACTGGAAATATAGTTGATGCAAAATCTCTTGCCTCTTCTAGATTACTTGAAACTAATTGTTTTGGAATATCAATATTGAATTCTTCTAAAATTGCAATAGCTAGATCATCGGGAAGAACTCTTACACTACCTTCTTGATCAACATGCTCAAATATCTCTTTTTTATTTCTAGTCTTTCTAAGGTATTTTTTACTATCAACTATCTTGTTTAGATCTTTCTTCATTTCAAAATTTGCTAGTTTTGAAATCAGGTGCATAGTTTCTTGTACATCGTTAAACCATGGTAAATTATTCTCAGTAAGAATTCTAAATCCATTTTTTACTTCTTTACCACCAAGAAAGCAGGCATATACTGGCTTGGATGTTTTCCTAACAATCTCTACTATGGCATTGGCTGTACCTTCAATATCTGTCATTAGTTGTGGAGTTAGTAGCACTACAACTGAATCAACATTAATATCTTCTAGAACTGTTTCAATTGCATATGCATATCTATCACTTTTTCCGTCTCCGAGAATATCAATTGGGTTGTTAAATGATGCCTCTATTGGTAATTCCTGTTTAAGTTTCTGTGTTGTCTTCTCTCCTAGGTCAACAATCTCTAAACCTTCAATTTCTGCCCTATCAACAGCTGTAATACCAGGACCTCCTGCATTAGATACAATTGCAACTCTTTTTCCTTTGGGTATGTATCCCATATCTACCAATTCAATCAGTTTGTATAGTTCTTCTGAGTTTTCGGCTAATATGATATTTGCTTTCTTAACTGCTGCTAGTACTGTGTCATATGAAGATGCAAGAGAACCGGTGTGTGAGGATATTGCTTGTTTTGATTTCTCTGAACTTCCAGGTGCAATTAGTAGTATTGGTTTCTTAGATCTCTGTGCTATTGATACAAACTCCTTACCATCAGAAAACTCTTCTAGGTATATTGCAATTGCTTTAATCTGTGGGTTATTAATGAAGTATGGAAGAAGTTCATTTTCATTAATATCTGCCTTGTTTCCAACTGAAATTACATGGGAGAAACCTGAATTGCTTTCAGATGCAGCATCTAATATTGCTGTACAAAAGGCTCCTGATTGAGATATGAAAGCTATATTTCCATCTCCTGGGTTGTTTCTAGCAAATGTTAGGTTAAGTTTAGCTTTGTTGTTGATGAAGCCAAGGCAGTTTGGTCCTATCAATCTGATATTTGCCCCCTTTAGCTTATTTGTTATCCTTTCTTCTAACTCTCTTCCTTCATCTCCTGTTTCACTAAATCCTGCAGTTACAATCAATACTGTTTTAACTTTCTTCTCTACACATTGATCTACTATCTCTTCTACAAATTGATATGGTAGTGCAATACATACTAAATCAATCTCTTCTTCTACGGAGAGGATATCGGGATATGCTTTTCTACCTTGTAGCTCCTCATACTTAGGATTAATTGGATATACTTTTCCATTATATCCTCCTTCTAGTAAGTTTCTAAGTAATACAGAGCCTACTTTTTGAGCATCACTTGATACTCCTACAATAGCTACTGATTTGGGTGAGAGTATTGTTTCCATTAGTTACAGTATTTTAATAATTCTTTAATGTTGTATTCTTTAACTTCTTCTGATAGTTCTGAAAGTATTCCTTTTCTACTTTCTAATCTATTGTAAAAAGTAGGAATACTATCATTAGCATAGATTATACCAGTATATATCTTCTTTGTCTTTGACATTTCCTCTATTATGTTCTTAGCATCCTCAATCGAACTAGATGAATATTTCTCTAAAGTATCTAGTTTGATAATGTTTTCGTTAAACCACTCTGGTGTACATTCTCTGTTGTATGTTGGACAGAGTTGAGATATATCTATAACACTGCACCCTTTGTGTTTTATTGCTTTTTTAATAATATCGGTAAGTTGTACTAAGTCCCCAGAGTATCCTTTTGCAAAAAATGATGGTTTCAGACTCATCAGGAATGTATTTATATCAATATCTCGCTCAGGTTTCCCTTCTGGAAGTGCATACATTTTTTTTCCTTGTGGAGTTGTAACTGTTGCTTGTCCTGTTGTAAGTGCAAAGTTTTGATTGTTGTGTATGAGAATTGTAATATCATAATTTGACTTGATTGCATTGACAATATGATCTAGTCCTTCATGGAAACAACCACCATCTCCAATTGTTGCAATTGTTGTAAATTTTCTATTTGCAATATGTGCTCCTATTGCAACAGCAATTGATCTTCCATGTAGTGATTTAAATGCATATGTTCCTACTGTATCGGCACCATTTCCATTACAACCAATGTCAAAGGTGATAAATGTCTCTGTCGGAGATATGTTAAGTTCAATTAAAGCTTTTTTAAGAGCCATATGTATTCCAAAATTGCCACATCCAGGACACCATGTCGGTTGATAAGGTGAATTGTAGTCTTTAATATCTAGTGCCATTAGTTGTCTAAATAATCTAATATATCTTCTAAACTGAAGGATCTTCCATTATATTTTAGTAATTTCTCTTTAAATTGATATGCACATTCCTCTGTTATTAATTTCCCAAACTGTCCACCTTGGTTGTTTTCAATTAGTATTAATCTTTTTCCTTCTTCTGCCAATTTCATTAATGTTTCTGTTTTTAGTGGGAAGATGTAGTCATAATGTAGGTATGCAATATCATCTCTGTGTTGTTTTGTATCTAAAAGAGCATTCTTACTACTACCATATCCAACAAATACTACTTGAGCTGAAGAAGAACCGTAAAGTTTAGGTTCTGGTAACTCGGATTTAAGCATCTCTAGTTTTCTTTCTCTCTTTTCCGACATTGCTTTAATTTCTTCTGCATTTTCTGTTGATTTTCCATCTTCTGTATGTTCATCACTTGTACTTATGTATGGTTTTAAACCTTTTTGAGGTATCCATCTTGGTGATATTCCAGAATCAGTTATCTCATATCTCTTCTCACCTTTTTGTAATCCTCTTTCAATTTTTTCTGCAGTTGGAAGCTTATCAATTGAATATATTGCTTCTGCAATTTGTTTTTCAGAGAGTACAATGACTGGTAATTGATATTTATCTGCAATATTGAATGCTTTTTGAATCATAGTAAAGCTAGATTGCGCGTCGCTTACAGATATTACACATCTTGGGAAATCACCGTGTCCTCCTTTTACTGCAGTATTAATATCTCCTGTCCCTGTCCATGTAGGTACACCTGTACCAGCCCCTATTCTTTGAGCTAAAACAACTACAAATGGGGTTTCAGTAATACCACAACATGATATTGTTTCTATCATTAAGTCAAAACCACCACCTGAGGTTGCAGTCATTGCTCTAGTGCCCATATACATACTCCCCATAACCATTAGTGCTGCTGTAATTTCGTTTTCTGCTTGCTTAAATACTATTTTTGTCTCATGTGCTGTATCTCCTAGGAATTTTGAAATTGAAGTAGCTGGAGTCATTGGATATCCACAAAATATTCTCATACCAGCAGTTAGAGCGCCTAGAGAGATAGCTTCGTTACCGGTGATTAATAGCTTTCTATTTGTCTGTAGCACTTTTGGTAAATCTACTGATTCGCTAAACTCATCTCTATATTGAGGGTTGTTATATCCTGCTAAAAGACATTTCTTCTCTGCTTCTTCATCTATTTTTTTATCAGAAAGCATTTCTAAAACTTCTTCTATTAGGATTTCTAGATCTTGTTTTAGAATCTTCCAGATAAAGCCAAGAAGTACTGCATTTGCCATTATTTTAGTAGCACCGTTTTCTAAAGCAATCTTTTCAGAATCTAGATAAATTATATGAATATTTTTTTTCTGAAGTTCAATCTCTTCGTCAGGGCTAAACTCTAATTCTTCTCCATCATATATTACAATTCCATTCTCAAGTATACTTGGTAGATATGAATGAAGTGATTTTTCTGACATACAACAGAGTACATGGTATTTTTTTGCTGATGTAAATATTTCTTTATTTGATATATCTATTTGATATGAGGCTACCCCTCCTTTAATTAATGAAGGGTATTCTCTAGAGGAGAAAGTGTAGAGTCCAAGTCTGTTTATCGATTGGGTTAACATTCTACCAACAGTATTTATCCCTTGCCCAGATTCTCCTCCAAATTTTATAATTATTCTTTCTAAATACATAGTTATTGTTGATATGGAGAAAGTTCTCCTTTTCCATTAAATAGTACATAGTTAAATATTGAGTAATTGGATCTTACTTTAGGAACTAGAACTTCTTTTGCTCGATATACGCTATTACATGTGGCTGATGCACGAAGGGAGAGCATATTGAACATATCCCCACATGGCTCGGTAACAGTATATGTAATCCATATTGGGTAGTTAATTGCAATAATCTGAATTCTATCTAAAATCTTTTCTGTCTCTGTCATTGGAATAGTAAGTGGATTTGGCGAAGTAGGTATATCTCCTGAAGTGTTGCGGAACTGATCAGTACATGGTGGATTTAGACAATATGTCTCTGCATCTTTGTAATCATATTCTTTTATATTAGTTGAAGTAAAATTAGTTCTATATATTTTATTTAACATAAAGCCAGATCCTGTTGGTGGATTGTGGAATGTTACACTTACACTACAATTAGCAGGAGCTAATCCATCTACTACAAATGTAAATGCTTGGCTTGGTCTAATTTCGTATGGTTCATTCCCATTAGAGTCTTTTAATACTAGGGTATACCTATTTGCATCATTTCTACCCTCCTCCTCACTTCCTTTTTCAGGAAGAGGGCAAATCTTAAATGAATAAACATCAAGTTCGTGTTCTAACTCATTTGTGATATTCTTTATATCTTCATTGATATAATCACGATCTTTTGACATTTTCTCCTCCCATTGTTCTGAAGTTGAAAGGAGCATATTATCTAATATCATGTCTACGACTTCATATGCCTCTGCAGATTCTCTCTCCTGTTTTATAGATTTTTTATCTCTGATAGATCTGATAAATACAGAGAATCCTATTATTGATGATACAATCAAAATTATCATAATAATAGCTAATGCTTGCGCTGTATATGTCTCTTTGTAAGTTTTCATATGATTAATATAATATATTACCAAATTTTAAATCCTACTTCTTGTTTGTATGCTGAATTGTCTTTACCA
>CAYPAR010000033.1:0-1136 GCA_964408765.1 uncultured Candidatus Saccharibacteria bacterium
CTCAGAAAATATATGTAACACAAATATCTACACGATCTAAAGAGATATCCAGAAATCCTTCTTTGTGGGTTAAAAATCTTTATTACTACTATATAACTCGTCTTTATCTTCCAGATCTTCCATATACTTATCTTTTGGATGAAAATGGAGCAATATATGATGGTAAAACAGGTGGTGTAGGTGCTAATTTACAATTCAACGATTTAGACAATGCAATTGTAATCGGATATTTATCAAACTCCTCAACATTTACACCAAGAGCGGAGACATCTTTGAAAGAGTTAGTAGAATCTCTTTCCTCTTCGTGGGGTATTGATACTGTAAAGGGAGTACAACTTCGAATTGTTCAAGAAGAAAACAAGTTTTCTTCCATTAGCATAGTTGATGCTAAAACAGAATTTGTTAATGCACTTAATACGGCATTGAACGATGTAAAACTGAGCAAAGAGGAGAATCATCAATACAAAGTTAAAATAGATAGTGTTGAATTTCCAAAGGAATCAGTTATAGGAAGTAGGACAAAAGTAAAAGTTAAAGCTACAAATATTAATGATTTTGCTTGGTTTACAGACAAGGATCCAATATATATTTCTACAAAGAGTGGAGAGGAGAGTAAATTTGCAATAAATAAAGTCTGGTCTAGTTTCAGTAAACCATTAGAGATTTCAGATAAAATCATCAAACCGAATGAATCAATTGAACTTGAATTTGAGATGGAGGCGAAAGTATTAATGGGTGAAGTAAGTGAGAGTTTCGTGTTACAAAAATTTGATAAAAAACCATTTGAAGGTTCCGAATTTGAAGTAAAGTTTAATGTTGTAAAAGGAGATAATACTTTGGTTCAGGTTAGTTCCCCACAGTTTGGATTTGTTAATATTCGTACATGTAGATGGTCAAGTTGTGAAATTATAGATAGTCCAAAAGATGGGACAGTATTTATTCTCCTCGGTGAAGAAGAAGGATGGTACAAAATTCAGTATGCACCTGGGGTAGAAGGCTGGGCTATGTTGAGATATTTCAAGAAAATATAAATAATCAGTAGAAATGAGTTCAAATAACATTCTGGAGGGTTTAAATCCTCAACAAAAGAAAGCTGTAATGTGTACTGAAGGTCCTCTTCTTGTTTTTGCTGGAGC
>CAYPAR010000033.1:1236-5609 GCA_964408765.1 uncultured Candidatus Saccharibacteria bacterium
TAGAAAGAGATATAGATATTAAGCAGATAAAGCCATCTTCTGTATCATATTTCATAAGTGCAGCAAAAAACGATATGGTTTCTCCAGAACAGTTTCCTTACCATTTCTCTGGATTTATTGAAGATATTGTTTCAGAAATATATCCTATTTATCAAAAACAACTACAATCCCAAAATGCAGTTGATTTTGGAGATTTACTTTACCTTACAGTAAAGCTTTTGGAAGAGAATGAAGGTGTAAAGGAAAAATATCAAAACAAATATAAATATCTATTAATTGATGAGTATCAGGATACAAATACAGTACAATACAAATTTGCAAAACTTCTTTCGGAAAAACATCATAATATCTGTGTAGTTGGGGATGATGACCAAGGTATTTATGCATGGAGAGGTGCTGATATTAAAAATATCCAATCATTTGAAAAAGATTTTGACAATGTAACGGTAGTTAAGTTAGAACAAAATTACAGATCTACAAAAAATGTGATTAAAGCAGCAGTTCATGTAATTCAACAGAACAATAGTAGGGTGGATAAAGTACTTTGGACAGACAATGATGATGGAGAGAAGATTTCAATATATCAAGCCTTGGATCAAGAAGATGAAGCTGAGTATGTAGTAAGCAATATCCGATTGATACAACAAAAGGGCATTCCATTAAAAGATATAGCAATCCTTTACAGAACCAACTATCAATCAAGAGTAATTGAAGAGGCATTGCTTAAATCAGCCTTACCTTACAAATTGGTAGGAGGTTTTAGATTCTATGAGAGGAAAGAGATTAAAGATATTATTAGTTACTTACGATTCTGTTTTAATCCAAAGGATGAATTAAGTCTTGATAGAATAATTAATACTCCTCCAAGAAAAAATGGACCTAAGGCTGTTGCAGATTTACACTCTCTTGCAAAAGAGAATCATTTAACAATTGGAGAGTTTTTAATAGCAGCATATGTATCAGATAATATGGAGTTTTTAGGAGATTCCAAATTAAGTAAAGAGGTAGTTGAATCTATTTCTTCTTCTAAAGATAAATGGAAGAAATATATTACTACAATCTCGCTCTTTGGTAGTCTTTACTTTTTTGCAAAGGAGAGAGAACTAATAGATATTATTGATTCTATCCTTGAAAGAACTAAGTATATTGAGTGGTTTGATGATGGTTCAGAAGAAGCATTGATGAAAAAGGATAATATTACAGAATTAAAAAATGTTGCATCCTCTTACTCTAGTAAACATGGTAAACAGAGTTTAGAAGTATTCTTAAATGAAATTAATATCATTGAACAGGAACAAACAAAGAATCAGGATGGTACAGGGAACTATCTTAACCTTATGACATTACATTCGTCTAAAGGTTTAGAATTTGACTATGTGTTTATGATAGGAGCAGAAGAGGGCCTGTTACCACATTCTAGATCTTTCTTAGAAGAGGATGATTTGGAAGAAGAAAGAAGACTTTGTTATGTTGGAATTACTAGAGCAAAGAAAAAGCTTTTTATCACCTTTGCAGAACAAAGGTTAACAAGAGATGGATATTCATCACAACTACCTTCTAGGTTTTTAGGAGAGATACCTCAAGATATTTGTGAATATTATAGTTATAGATAATCTACTCTGGTAACCAACTTAGGGGAGGATACTGTTGCAAATACTTCTTATAAACAGCTGGCCACATGTATTTAGGATGAGCTCCTGCTCTAACCTTATTTAATGTATTCCTTATCTGTGCATATCCATCAAAAATATTGTCATTAGGATACGAACTATACCATAGACATGGACTCCATTGGAAAAGTCCTTTGTAGAAACCTTTGTTGTGTTCTGCATTGCAACCAGATTCCCATTTCATTGTAAATCTTAACCACTGTTTCTCTTCATCTGTAGCATTTAAAGAACTTACAACACTGTTCCAATAATCACAGTTATGTCCTAGTTGTGTCACTGAATTTGGCTCATGATTTGCACCTGTGTATGCTATTATTTTATCCACTGGCTCTTTATCTATACTCTCACTAACAATTCTTTCTGAGATAAATTTGTCTTCAAGGTAATATTTCTCAATAATTTGTGTTTTTACTCCTAAAACTCCTTCTTGTTCAACAGTAGGTTTTGCTAACCTAGCACAGAGTGCAGTCCCCTTTGTTTCTGTTTTAAAAGGAATTTCTACTGTTAGATTACTAAGTTCTCTTCTATATGTTTGAATGAGAATATGTGAATCTGTATACAATCTATCTGCTGGAGAGGTAGAAAAAATTCTATTACTATTACTTACAGGATATCCAAGAGAAAGTAGAGCCTGTGTTGGAGTAATACTTCTCGTTAAATACATAGAAGAATTTTTGTTGTAGGTTACTGTGACTATCTTAATTTTTTCATCTAAAACAGCTTTCTTGTTTCTAAAAGTCTCTTCTAGGACAGAAGGACTTCCTTTCGAATAACTACTGACAGGAAATATTGAATTAATATAATAAATCTCCAAGAAAAGGACTGAGATTAAAAGAACAAAAAATATTTTTTTTCTAGACATGGTAGCTAATTCTATCACAACTATCTATATTTGACATAAGTGTGCCACTAAACTATATTTTAGTATATGAAAGAAAAATTAAAAAAGATTCTTCCTTGGTTAGTACTTCTCTTGGTAATATCAGGCTTAACTACCTGGTATCTTTTAAGTAGGAGGGTGTCTGAAGCAGAAAGAAGTAGCTATGATGAGACGATAAAAAGTGCAGAGCTGAGCTTTAATGCTAGAGAATATTCTGAAGCTATAAATCAGTATTATGAAGCTACTGGGGTTATTCCTCAAGAATTAACAGCGTATCAGGGAATAGTAAAAATACTTCTTTTGAAAAACAGAGTAGATCAAGCTGTGGCAATAACTAGAGAGTCAACAAGAGCACTATCATCTGTTAATAGGTCTCAATTGTACAAGATGATAGGAGATTACTACTATGAGAACAATGATTATCACAAAGCAAAAGATATGTATCAAGAGGGTCTAAGTTTGGGAGTTATCAATCCAGATGCAGAATTTGCATTAGGGAAGGCTTTAGTAAATATCGGTAGGATTGAAGAGGGTAAGAAACAGATAGAGGGGAATAGTTATGAAGGAGATAGTGCAGTAGAAGCAAACTTAGTCCTCTCGTATATCTATGCTCTTAAAGACATTGAGAAAGCCAAATCACAGATAGGTAGTATGACTGCTTCTGGTAAATGGAATCCATACTATGATGAGTTTGATACAGTGTTGAAATCTTTAGATGATGACAAAAAGTTTAATGCTACCAAATTATCCAGAATTTATCTTAACAGCAATTATCCACATCTTGCATTAAATATTTTGAAAACTGTAGAGGAAGAGATTACAGAATATGTTGAAGGCATGTACTATATAGGTTTGGCATATTTACAGGCTAATCAATATGACAAAGCTATTGAATATTTTGATAAAGCATCAAGTTTAGGAGGAATGGAGATGCAGATATTTTGGGGTAAGGCTAGAGCAAATTACTCTAAGAATGATTTCGAAGGAGCTATTAACAATTATACAAAGGCTATAGAGTTTGGAGGTAAAGATGCTCCTGAAGAATTAGTTAGAGAGTATATAGATATTCTTCTTGCAAACAAGCAGAATCTTAAAGCTGCAGATACAATTAAATATCTACTAGTTAGTCAAGAAAAAGCTTACATATATCTTCTTGGGGTTGAAGTTAATAATCAGATAGGTGAAAGAGCTGTAGTTGATTTTTACAATCAACAGTTAGGGAAATTAGAATTAACGGAGGAAGAACAGAAAGAGTATCTGTATTGGAGAGCTAGACTAGCAATAGAAGATAGTGATATTTCAGGAGCAAATGTTTTACTAGAACAACTTTTATCAAAAGATAGATATAATCCGAAATACTATCTTCTTCTTGGTATGGTAAAGATGAAAGAAAATGATATTGTTGAGGCAAAATCAGCTTTTGAGAAGGGAGTTGAGTATGATAATTCAAATCTGATTTCAGAAGAAGCTTTGAAACTGTTGTCTAATCTTAAATAGTTGTGTATAATCGCAATCGCGAAGGTAGTAATTCCCCTTCATTTAATCGTTAATTTATCTTTAAAACATATGGATAAGAATACATACAATGTTAAGATGCCGTTAGATAAGATTAGAAATATCGGTATCATTGCACATATTGATGCAGGTAAGACAACAACAACAGAGAGATTGTTGTATTTTACAGGACAGGTACACAAGATAGGTGAGACTCATGAGGGAGAGGCAACTACCGACTTTATGGAACAGGAGCAAGAAAGAGGAATAACAATTATGTCTGCAGCTGTTACATGTTTCTGGATACATAATGATGAAAATTACAGAAT
>CAYPAR010000033.1:5709-7229 GCA_964408765.1 uncultured Candidatus Saccharibacteria bacterium
TTAGTAAAGATGAAAGCATATAGATATGAAGGAGATGATACTCCCGACTTAATTGAGTGTCCAATTCCAGATGATATTAAAGATACAGTTGATAAGTTAAGAGAAACTTTAGTAGAAGCATTAGTAGAACAAGATGATGCTTTGATGGAGAAATATTTTGCAGGAGAAGAATTAAAAGAAGAAGAACTTTTTGCAGCATTAAGAAAAGGAACGCTTTCTGAAAGTATCTTCCCAGTATTGGGAGGAGACTCAAGGACAGCTATGGCAAAGACACTTCTTGACTATATTACTATCTGTCTTCCGTCTCCTCTAGATGTTCCACCAGTTACAGGTGTTGATCCAAAGACAAACGAGGAGATTATTAGAAAACAGGAAGAATCAGAACCATTCTCTGCATTAGTCTTTAAGATTGTTAATGATCCTCACGTAGGAAATCTCTCTTACTTTAGAATCTATTCTGGGAAGATTGACTCAGGTTCATATGTTTTAAACTCAACAAAAAATATTAAGGAAAGAGCAAGTAGACTTATCCTTATGCATGCAGATGACAGGGAAGAGGTTGATTCCTTAAGAGTAGGAGATATTGGAGCAATCGTTGGTCTTAAAGATTCTGTAACAGGAGATACTCTTTGTGATGAAAAGAATCCAATAATTCTTGAGCAGATTGATTTTGCAGAACCAGTTATTTCTCAAGCTATTGAACCTGCAACTAAATCAGATGAAGAAAAAATGTCTGAAGCTTTAGCTAGATTTGTTAAGGAAGATCCTACATTTAGAGTAAGTTCTAATCAAGAAACAGGTCAGACCATTATCTCTGGTATGGGTGAACTTCACTTGGACATTATCGTTGACAGAATGAAGAGAGAGTTTAATGTTGCTGCAAATGTTGGTAAACCACAGGTTGCATACAAAGAGACAATCAAGAGTACTGTTGAACAGGTTGAAGGAAGATATGTTAAACAGTCTGGTGGTAAGGGTCAGTATGGTCACTGTTGGTTGAAGTTAGAACCAAATGAGAAAGGTAAAGGCTTTGAATTTATTAATGCAATTAAAGGAGGAGCAATTCCAAGAGAATTTATTCCAGCAATTCAGAAGGGTGTTGAAGATACTATGAAAGCAGGTGTTGTTGCTGGATATCCAGTAGTTGATATTAAAGTTACAGTATATGATGGTTCTTACCATGATGTTGACTCTTCTGAGGCAGCATTTAAGATTGCAGGATCTATGGCATTTAAGGAAGGAATGAGACAAGGAGATCCGATTCTACTTGAGCCTATTATGAAAGTAGATGTTGACACTCCAGATAGTCATATGGGAGATGTTACAGGTTCACTTAGTAGTAAGAGAGGGCAGATTCAAGGTACAGAGAGTTTAGGTGGAGGAATTAGTAGGATTACAGCATTAGCTCCACTTTCAGAACTATTTGGTTATACAAGTGAATTAAGATCTCTTACAAGTGGTAGAGGTAGTGCAACAATGGAACCATCTCACTATGCAGAAGTTCCAAAGAATGTAGCAGA
>CAYPAR010000034.1:0-7212 GCA_964408765.1 uncultured Candidatus Saccharibacteria bacterium
TTTGTCATATTTCTCAGAACTAAGAATAGTTAAGGCTTTATGTCCATTCTTAGTTAAGTATACTGCTTCTCCTTTATCACATAGTTTTGTTAATTCTTGTGTGTTTCTTAAATATGATATTGGTTTAATTTCCATATATTTTTTACTTAAGTTAGGCATGTCACAATTATGACATAATTATGACAACATATCTACTCTAATTGAGTACCTGTAGTAAGATTAAAAAACCTTAAAAACGATTGATTTATTCTTTGGTGGTAAGGGTTAATGCACAGACCAGGTTTGTAGGTTGTCGGACTTGAACCGCCATCAGGATAGAATCCGTAAGATGAATAGACATCGCAGGTTATACAAGATAACCAGGAGAGCTTCCCCACCTCTCAACCAACCTACATCTAATTATATATCATACCTATGCCTAGTACCTATAGCAAGATTAAAAAACCTTAAAAACGATTAGTTTATTCTTTGGTGACAAGGATAAACCTGCAGACCAGGTCTGTAAGGGTGATATATGCTAAAATATACACATGTATCTAGGTATTCATGTATCCTCTTCTGGTGGGATAGAAAATTCAATAAAGAATGGTGAAAAGTATGGAGTAAATAGTATTCAAATGATGCCTACAACACCTATGAAGTGGGCTACTAAGTTAATTCCAGATGAAGATATCAATGCTTTTTTAGATGAATTAGAGAAGTCTAGTATAAAGAAGATATTAATACATGGAATATATTTAACCAATCTAGCAAGGGAAGATAAACAACTTTTTCATCTAGGGAAAATGGGTTTAGTAGTATATCTAGATTTTGCAGAGAAGGTAGCAAAAGGTATTAAGGAGAGGAAGATAGATAGTGAAGTATTGGGAGTATGTTTTCATCCTGGATCTCAGAAAGAATTGTCGTATGAAGATAGTTTAGAGAGGATATCATACGGAATAGAGTGGGTTTTAGGTGAAGTAAAAGGTACTCAGAAATTACTGATAGAAACAACAGCTGGTACTGGAGGTAATCTTGGAAGAAACTTTACTGAGTTGAAATTGATAAGGGAGGGAGTGAAGAATAGTAAGAGGGTTGGCTTTGTAGTTGATACCCAACATACATTTGCTAGTGGATACGATTGGGTGAATGATATGGCTGGTGTTGTGGATGAATTGGGTAGGGTGGTGGGTATAGAGAATGTTAAGTCTATACACCTTAATGACTCAATGGTGGAGTGTGGTAGTAATAAGGATAGACATGCTGATTTAGGTAAGGGTAAGTTAGGAGAAAAAACAATTTCAAATATTCTTCATGAACCTAAATTTAAAAACATTCCTTTCATTTTAGAGACACCTGCTTTAAAGAGTAATGCAACTATTCCTGCTGAGGTAGAGAAGTTAAAGGAGTTAGCATCTTAATTTAATCTAAAATATACATATATATATGAGTATTCTAAAAAACAAAAAGATACAAAAGTTTGTAGAAGGGTTACCTAATCCAAAGATATTTGTACTTCTAGGTATTGCAATAGTTCTTGGAGTTATCATATATATTATTGTCTTACTTTGTTCTACAAAATAATGAGACAGATTAATCTAAATGAAAAACAGAAAGAAGCTGTAGAGTTTAACAAAGGGGACTTACTCATTATCGCTGGTGCTGGTACAGGTAAAACCTCTGTTATCACAGAGAGAATCATACATATTATAAACAGTGGTTGGGCTAAACCATCTGAAATATTGGCTTTAACATTTACAGAAAAAGCTGCTCAAGAGATGCAAACAAGGATAGATGAAAGAATGGAGTATGGATATGATGAACCATATATCTCTACATTTCATTCTTTTTGTGATCATATATTACGAGAAGATGGTTACAATATTGGTTTAGATGGTAGCTATTCACTACTTAGTACAGCACAATCATACATTTTTCTAAGAAGACATCTCTACGACATGCCATTTAAGGCTCTTCTTCCAAGAGGAAATCCTACAAAATTTCTTAATGATTTTCTTAAACATGTAGGAAGATTACAAGATGAAGATGTCTCTCCAGAAGAATATATTAAATATGCAGAGTCTTTACCTAAGGGTACTCCAGCAGAGAAAGAGGAATATGTAAAAACAAATGAATTAGCTCAAGCATACAAAAAGTATTCAGAACTTAAGATTGAGAAATCTAGAGTGGACTTTGGAGACCTAATACTTCTTTCAATTAAACTTTTTAGAGAGAAGAAAAATGTTTTAGAAAAATACAGAAAGAAGTTTAAATATATTCTTGTAGATGAGTTTCAGGATACTAACTATACACAGAATGTTTTAGTTAATATATTAAAAGGTGAGAAAGATGGACCTTTGTTAACAGTAGTAGGTGATGATGATCAGGCAATTTACAAATTTAGGGGAGCAGCAATTTCAAATATTCTTCAATTTAAGGAGAAATATCCAAAAGCACATGAGGTTGTTCTTACTGAAAACTATCGTTCAAAGCAGGAGATTTTAGATGCTGCACATACATTAATTAGGCATAATGATCCGTATAGATTGGAAGTGACAGAGAAGATAGATAAAAGGTTGATTGCAAGAGGAATTTTTGATGAAGATGATGATGCTCTTAACCTTATGGTTTCCCAAAGGGAAACAGGTGAGGCTGAAAGAGTTGCTGAGGAGATTATGAAATTAACAGGGTATGGGGAGTTGATAAAGCAGAGTGAGGATAAGGATAGTCAGACATACGATGAGAAAGGACAGTCAACATTTCTAGATAGTCAGGATCCAGGTAAGGAAGCTAAGTACAAGTTTTCAGATATTGCAATTTTAGTAAGAGCTAATGCGAATGCAGATATTTTTATTCAGGAATTAAGAAACAAGGGTATTAGGTACAAACTTGGTGGTGCAAGAGGGTTGTATTTTAGAGATGAAATTAAAAATATTATTGCTTTCCTTAGAGTTTTGGTGGACTACACAGATGAAGTTTCAATGTACAAACTTTTAACAATGCCTGTATGGAATTTTTCACCTAGGGAATATATGGACTTGGTGCAGTTAGCAAGAGAAGAGAAGGTAACAGTTTTAGAGATTTTAGAGGGTGAGTGGGAGATAAAAGTGGGAGGAGAGGATTACAAAGAGGAAGACTTCAAGCATGTGGATAGCGAGATAATTGATAAGATACTTTCACCTCAGGCAATAGCGGGTATTAGTACACTTCTAATGCTTTTGGATTCTAGTATGAAAAAGATAAAAGATAGTAGAAGTTTAGTTGAAATACTGTATGACTTTGTAATGAATAGTGGATATATTAATACTTTTTTGGAAGAGGATAGTGCAGAGAGTCTTTTTGCTGTTGCGAATATTAATAAATTCTTTGATTTAGTAAAGAGTTACGAGAAAGAGAATCCTGATTCTAATATATATGAGTATGTAGATTATCTTAACTATAGTATTCAGATAGGAGATTCTCCTTTAGTGGATCTGACGGATATGGATGAGTTGAATGCTGTAAATATTATGACAGTACACTCTGCAAAAGGATTGGAATTTCCAGTTGTATTCTTAGTTAATCTTGTGTCAGATAGATTTCCAACTAGGTCAAGGAGAGATGCTATTCCAATACCGGAAGAGTTGGTAAAAGAGATAGTTGCTGAGGAATTAACAGAGAAAGAAGCAAACCTACAAGAGGAGAGGCGGCTTTTCTATGTTGGTGCAACTCGTGCAAAAGAGAAACTTTATCTTACAGCATCTAATTTCTATGGAGATGCTAAACGAAAAAAGAAACCGAGTGTTTTTCTCTATGAAGTACTTGATAGGGATGTTGATGAAGATTTCAAACAGAAAGCAGAGGTTGAAAACTTTACTGATGATGGTATCCATTTAACTTTAGCACAAGGGGTAGGTGAGTCCATTATTCCCCAAACAGAAATTATGAATATTGTAAAAAGATTTAGTTATTCACAACTTAATGTATATGAGAGCTGTCCTAGAAAGTATGAGTATGCATATGTACTAAGGATTCCTACGAAAGGTAATGCTGCAACTACTTTTGGTACTACAGTACATAATACGCTTAAGGATTTCTACACTTTACTTCAGAGGTCAAAAGAGAGTCTTGGAGGGATGATAGATGCTCCTGACAAGAAAGATCTCTTGGATTTGTACGAGAAAAATTGGATAAAGAGTGGATATGAGAGTAAGAAACAGGAAGAGATTAGAAAGAAAGAGGGTGAAGAGATAATGGAAACATATTTTGAAAAGATTTACTCTTCAGATGAAAATCCTCTTAGATTAGAAGAATCTTTTGGTGTGCATCTTGGTGATGTTGTGTTTAGTGGGAAGATAGATAGGATAGATTTGGTAGGAGAGAAAGATGGTGTAAAGGAAGTTTGTATTGTTGATTACAAAACAGGATCAGAGAAAGATGCTAGTGAGATAAAGAAGGATTTGCAATTACCACTGTATGCTCTTGTTACTGAAGAAAAATTTGGTTTAAAGGTTGTTGGAGCTAAGTATGTGTTTGTTGAAACAGGGCATGTAGTTGATGTGAATGTCTCTCAAGAGAGAAGAGAAGAGGCTAAAGAAAAGCTTCTTTCATCCTTGGAAAGTATTAAAAAAGCTGATTTTAGAGCAGCTCCAGGGTTTAGTTGTCGTTTCTGTGATTTTAACTCTATTTGTGAGTATGCTGATTTATAGTATAATGGCTAGATGATGGATATTTTTTTAAGAATAAATAACTTTTTGGTGCAAAAAGTATATGCTAGTAGTTTAGGTGACACCTTAGATAGTGAGCTAGAGGTTCAGCCTGATACAGATATAGATGCCTTAGTTGGGAAGATAGTGAAAATCTCTGTACCAGTTGCTGTAATAGCGGCATTTATTTTATTGTCCTACGGTGGTTATTTACTAATTTCGAGTCAAGGAAATCCGGAGAAATTACAAGAGGCAAGATCCTTAATTACAAATGCAATTATTGGCCTTTTAGTTGTAGTTTTGTCTATTGTTATTCTCCTCATAATAAGTGGAACAATAGGTAATGTTGGAGATGGTGAGATTTTTAAAAGGTAATATTATTTAATAATATAAAAATATGGAAGGAGTAGATACTGAAAGATACAGGGACTTGTCAAAGTATTTTCAATTTGGGATAGGAAAACTTGGAGGTGGTGACTATAACATAGATAGTGTGATGGAGAAGACAGTTAAACCCATTTTAGATGGAATAGTAATCTTTTCTGTTGTTGTGGCTGTGGCTATAATAATTTATTCTGGATATACTTTGATAACCTCTGTGGGAGAACCCGATAAAATTCAGAAAGGTCAAAAAGGTATAGTAGCTGCAATTATAGGGATGGTAATAGTTTTTATTGCTAGAATACTAATAATATTTGTTTTGGAGGTTTTAGGGCTTGATTAACTATTGTTTTTTATGTATGGTTAATATATAATTAACATACTTAATATATATTTTATTTAAATATTTATTTATATATGAAAATTTCTAAGTTGTTTCCAATATCTGTGTATCTAGCAGCTTCCTCTGTTTATGCACAAGAAGCTTCAGGTTGGCTTCCTGATGATCCAACTGGGGGTAAAACAATTCCAGGTATAGTACAAACAGTGTTAAATTTTGCAATTGGGTTTGCTGTGATTGTTTGTGTTGGTATTTTGATTTTTGCAGGCTATTCATATATGACAGCTAATGGAGATGAGAACAAAATTCAAACAGCAACTAAATCTTTAACATGGGCGATTATTGGTCTTGTTGTTTGTTTTGTAGCTGTGATACTTGTCAGATTTGTAGGGAATAAGATATTAGGAACTGATCCAACAACTGTAGTTCCTAAGGTCTAACTAGATAAGTAGGAGTAAAAGATTCTTAGTATGTTTGAAAAACCTTTTGTAAACAGTTTAAACTTAACTGCTTATACTGATTTAACTGATTTTGTTAGGAATCTGTTAGATTTGGCTATCTCTTTTTCTGTTCTGCTAGTTGTGATATCTGTTGTTATTTCAGGCTTCAAGTATATGTTTTCAAAAGGAGATGATGAAAAGGTTAAAGAAGCTACAAGAGGCTTAATATTTGCGTTCATTGGATTAATTATTGTCTTTTTATCTCCAACTATTGTAAAATTTGTATTAGATAAGTTTCTTTAATCGATTAATGATAAAAGATTTATACAAATCTATTCCTTTAGTCATAGCTTCATTCCTTTCAGGTTCTTATATATATGCTCAATCTTCTCCTCCTAGATTAGATGGGGCGACGATTCAAAGACTTGTAGATACAGTAACTAGTAAACTTCTTCCCATTGCTGGTTTACTAGCATTTATTTTTGTTGTATATGGTGGATATATGTGGATGATATCTGCAGGAGATCCAGATAAAGTTAAAAGGGCACAAGGGACATTAACATGGGCTATCATAGGTTTGATTTTTACTATCCTTGTTGGCCTTATCCTAAAAGCTATTCTTGATGCTGTTGCTTAAATATGAAGAACGAATCTTTTAAAACTGAAGATTTTTTTAAGAGTCAGGGATATGCTAGGAATGGCATAAAATTGATTTTTAAAAATGAAAGAAATTTTAGGATAGAGCTTGTAATTACAATCTTAGTTATACTAGCTGGGGTATTCTTTAAGATTAGTCATTTCGAATGGATAGCGATAAGTTTGGTTATTTCAATGGTCTTAATATCTGAGACAATCAATAGCGCAATCGAGGCTCTCTGTGATACTGTCTCACAAGATTTTAAAATAAATGTGAAATATGCAAAAGATGTAAGTGCTGGAGCAGTACTTGTAAGTGCTTTAGTATCAGTCATAACTGGCCTTATCATCTTCCTTCCATACATTATTCTCTTCTTACAAAAAATCATTACTGGTTAATGGTATAATACAGGACAATGATGAAAGTGCCCCGAATCAAAGTAGGTTTAATTTCTTTTTTGATTACATTCCTAATCCTTCTCTTTTTAGTAAAACTTCCAGTATATTCCCAATCTATATCTGATTTAGAGAAACAGATTAATGAGAAAACAGAACAGATAGCAGAGAAACAAGGGATTTTAGGAACAATTGAGAAGAAAATTGCAGAGATAAAAGGTAGTAGTAAGTCATTGAGTGAAAAGATAGCATTGATGACAGCAGAGGTTAATAAGTTGCAGGCAAGTATAGATGAGAACCAAGAGAAGATGGATGAGAAGGTTAAGGGGATTAAAGATAAGCAGGAACAGTTAGA
>CAYPAR010000035.1:0-7135 GCA_964408765.1 uncultured Candidatus Saccharibacteria bacterium
ATGGGTACCAAAGGAAGTAGCATGGGGAGTAAAGATAAATAATGTAATAATAGGATTTACAAGTATGTTAATTGCAGGAGCATTTTTAATCTTCATGGCTCCTGTCAAGACAGGGTTGGTACTTAAGAAGATAAATACATCTACAGAAGAATTACTAAAGAGCTTCGGAATTGGTCTAGCTGTGCTATTCCTTGCATGGATTCCAATTATCTTCCTTTTAATCTCTGTAGTCGGTATTCCATTAGCAGGAATACTAACAGGATTTTTAATCTTTACAATAATATTTGGAGGTGTATGGGTTGAGTTAGCAATCGGTAGAGAGATATTAAGACTTTTTAAGATTGAAGATTATAGACCTTTTAAGTCTTTCTTAATTGGTAGAGTTGTTACTACCATTGTTAAGTTAATACCTTTTATTGGAGGACTATATAGCTTTGTCGTTACATCTGTTGCACTAGGAGCATTTGTAAGAATGAAAAAGGATTTCTTTGATAAACAAAACTTAGCTATAACCAAGAAAGATAAAAAGAAATAGTTAGAAGAGATCTAAGGGTTGACAAAAAAGGGAGGTAGAAATACCTCCCTTTTTATTAATTAAGAGTATATATCTTTATTTTGATAACTTCTTAATTGCATCTTCAAATGTAGAGAATGGATATGCACCTTTGACGAGTGATCCTGTAACTTTACTTTCCTTATCTATTTTTCCTACTACAAATCCTGGAGTTCCTTGAATACCTACACCACTACCCTCATCTCTTTCTGCAGCAATTGCTGATTTGGTATCAGGATTCGCCATACAAGCATCATATTTAGCAACATTAACACCAAGTGCTATTACATTATTCTTTATATCCTCATCAGTAGTAAAATCAAAAGCTTTATTATGAAATTGTACAGCCTTCTCTGCACCTGCTAATTCCCCAACACAGTGGAATGCTAGAGCTGAATTATATGCAGTACCTGCTTCTCCAAAAGGATAGTTCTTAAATACATATAACACTTCTCCTGTATCTATATATTTACTCTTAATCTCAGGATATGTCTCAACTGCATGTTTTTGACAGTAACCACATCCAAAGTTACTATACTCTACGATAGCAATCTTAGCTTTATTCCTATCTCCAATTGTTAGAGAATCTCCTATTGATACAGTAACTTCTGCATCTTCATTTTGGGTTTGTTCTTGCTGCTCTTGTGCTGATGGTGATGCTTGTGTACCTTCAACCTCAGCATCAGAATTCTTATTAACGAAAAATATTGCAAGTGCAATAATGATACCTGCAACAACTATTGCTATTGGAACTGCAAAAGAATCAAGATTAATTTCTATCACTTCATTCTTTTCTAAAGCTTTTTTTGCTTTTGCCATAACTTTACATGTAAAATATTAAATACAATATTGTGTGAACAATTTGTTATTATACCTTATATTATACAATAAATAACAGTAAAATGGAATACTCTCTAAAACAAAAAGATGTGAGAAAATCATCTCCAAAAAGACTTTTTCTATTCCCTATCTTTTTGATTCTACTGATTTTAATCGGTATTTTTCTTTACAAAAAACTCACTCAAAAAGAAGAGGTTGTAGATACTATTAGTAATGAGCAGAAGAAAGAAGTAAAGGAGGAGGTTGTTGTAGAACCCGAAGAACCTATTGAAGTTCATGAGATATTTGAAACTATCGATGGACAACTAGCATATATTGCAGTTGATTCTAAGTTTGAAAAGCAAAAAGATTTCCCTATTGTAATATATAGTCACGGTTCAACATACTCCGTAACACAGGATCCTAATAATCAATTATTAAAAGATCTAAGGGTATATGCTGATACATTTGTTAAAGAAGGATATATCTTTGCTGCTTCTAATCAACATGGAGATAACTGGGGTAATGCTGCAGCTATAGAGGATACAAGAAAATTAGTTGAATATATTAAGTCTAATTTTGCAACATCTGATGAGATATATTTAATTGGGTTTAGTATGGGAGGATTACCTACCATGAATTTTGCAGAGAAATATCCTCAGGGTATTGTTAAAATTGCTCTGTTAGCTCCAACTACATATGCTACAACTTGGAATTCTACAAGAGTGGAGAATATTAGAAATATCCCTATACATATCTGGCATGGAAACAAAGATGTTAATGTCCCCTACTCTCTAACTACCAGCTTTATAGCAAGGCTTAAAGCTCATGGAAAAGAAGTTACCTTGGTAACAATTGATGGTAAGGGACATTGGGACGTAGATACAGAATTAATCCCTGAAATTTTAGAATATTTCAAACAGTAGTTACTCTTCTGTAACAATAGCTGTTGCAGGACATGCTGCTTGAGCTTGTTTTACCTTTTCTATTAATGCAGGATCTTGAATATCTTTATCCTTAAACTCATCTTTTACATCAACAGTTCCATCATCTTTCATCTCGAAAACTTCTGGACATACGGCTACACATGATCCACACATTATGCATGTTGAGTGGTCTATTTTTACTTTCATTCTAGTTATTAATTAAATTATATAGATAAGGATACTACCTAGTAATTACTTTTTCAAACCAAATTTATCAAACATATTTTTACTGTTAGTAGAAACAATATCTTCTCTCTGACCTTTGTATACAGGTAGTGTAAAGAAGAATGTAGTACCTTTACCTACCTCAGTATCTACCCATATCTTACCTCCCATCATTTCAACTAAAGCATAGACTACATACAAGCCTAAACCTGTACCTCCTGGTCTTACAATATTAAAACCATCTTCACCTGATATATAGTGCTCAATCCTATGGAATTTTGTTCCTAATTTTGGTATCTCTTCTTCAGGAATACCTTTTCCTGTGTCAATAACACTTACTTTTACATGATCATCTGTACTTTCTGTTTTTACAATTATAGATCCTTCATCTGTATACTTTATTGCATTACTAACAAGGTTATCTATTATCTCTCCTACTCTTACTTTATCTGCATATACATCCTTAGTATCTTCATCTATATCAGAGATTAATTTTAATCCTTTTGCCTCTGCTTGGTATTCATATCCATGTAGTACTACTTCTATCTGTTCAGGTACAGAGACTCTTTCCTTGTTCATCTCTATCTTTTGACCTTCTAATTTTGCACTAGAGAGTAGTGTATCTATCAATCTTATTTCATTCTCAATACTGTTTTGAATTCTATCTAAATATTTTTTGAAGTTTTCAGGATTACTCTCTATATATTTTTCTAATAGTTCTGCATTTAGTTTTACTATTGTAGCTGGTGTTCTTAATTCATGACCCATGATATCTATCATATCTCTTTCTTTTCTTCTAGCTTCTTCCAATTCTAATACCTTTTGTTGAAGTTCTTGTGTTTGTTCGTTGACTTTTTGTTTGAGGGTTTTGTTGAAATCTTCAACTTCTTTGTACAAAATTGCTCTTCCAAAAGAAATTGCAAAAGTACTTATTATTCTCCTTAACGCAGTAATATCTTCTGTTGTTAGAGGATATTTATCTGCTGTATAACCAAGCAAAACAACTCCATTAAATTCAGTTCTACTATTAAAAGGCACTATTCCAGATATCTGGTTTTCATCCATAAATTGTATAATCTTTAGAATTCTTTCAGAAACTTTACTATCTTCTAAGATTGTATCTCTCTTTATCTCATCTGATATTAAGATATCGCTAGAACCAATACTATCCCAATATTTTACAACAGATATCAATTCTTTAGATGTAAGATCTTTAAAAGTTGGATGATACTCATATTCTATATCAAAAGTTGTTTTTTCATATACCAAAACCCCAATTTCATTAATACTAAAAATACTTTTGGCTACTCTTCTCAGATTTGCAACTAACCTTTCAATTGAAAGTTCATTATTGCTAACCTGAGAAAAAGACTCTTCTGCAGACTTTTTTTCTACCTTGCTACCATCAATCAAATCTAGAAGTAAATTTATTAAATTCCTAAAAATAACAAAATAAACGGCAACTAGTAAAATAATATAGAAAATAGTATTAGTATAGAAATCAAACAACTTGGCAACATCACTTTCAAGAAAAGGCTGATAAAGAATAAAAGCAGAAAAGATATAAACAAAATCGGAAAGAACTTTTAACAACTTCTGAACCACTGAAGATATTCTAATAAATCTATTTTCAACAATAGAATAAGTCACTGATATGGTAAAAGGAATAACTGCTAAAGGACTGTAAACATAATACTGAGTATCACCATTTAATAAAGGAATTACATAGTCCAATATCATGATAGTTGCTAACATCAAAAGAACTCCTATCAAATAAAATTTTGATTGAGCTTTTTCATAACCAATCAGATTTTTACTTTTTCTAGAGAAAGAAATTGCAATTATCATACCACCAACAAAATTAGGTATCATTTGAATAATATATCCCTTTCCCATTTTAGCTATTGATATATATTTCTCAGGATAATGAACAACACTTAAAACAACAGAATCTTCTATTAACAAAACATATAACCCTACTAAGACAAGGAGAACTATCAAAATAATAGAACGAGAGAGATTTTTTTCTGTCTTTCTTGGGAAATAATATCCAAAAATCATTTGACTAAATAATAGTCCATAAGAAGCAATGTAAACAATTTTTAATAGAAGCTTGGGATCTGCAGAGCCAGGATTGTTATACCAATAAATGAAAATCATCCATATTGAAATAGAAAAAACACTTAAAGCATAAACAATATTATTAGCTTTTGTTTTCCCCCTAAGAAAGATTACAAGACCAAGTATTATGTTGATACCGGCGAGAATTAAGGTCTCATAACCAACTAATCTAGTTAACATACACTCTACTAATTCTAATAACTAAAGGATCTATCTCCTTACACATTTGCATCATCGTACCACCATCCACAACTTCTTCTCCTTTCTTATACTCATCTTTACCTATCTTTTCCCAACCAAAGTCCTCATAATTCAATGGTTTCGCTAATTCTTCAAATTTCAAACCTTTCTCTTCAATAGCATCTATTATTGATTTATGATAATCAAAAGGAGATGTTTCAGCAAATATATTAGCTCTCGAAACTTCAGTAGCAGATTTAATAGCTTTCATCACCTCGGGAAGTTTCTTTCTATTATGCAAAATCAAATGAGCAAGCCAATTATACATTCTAGCAGTACCTTCTGTTTTCATACCAGTTATTAATATTGATCCATCTTCTCTCTTTCTAAAGACATATTTATGATCAATTCCATATGGAGAAGTAAACTCGTAATCTTTAGCAAAACTCTTTCTTACATCTTTTGTTACAAGAGCTTTCAAAATATTAACTATATGAAAAAGAACTGAGAACTCGACCTTAAGCCCCTGATCAGAACCTAATGCTGCTATATACAAACCATTTTGACCAATATTATTCAAACAGATTGATATCAATTCTTGTGTATAATTTCGTGTTACATATTGTAAACCATTATCTATTAATAAAACATCATATTTCAAAGAAAGCTTGGTATCTTCTTTGGCTGCCTGCATTGCTTCACTAACTTGTAAAATAACAACTCTATCTCTTAAGAGTAAGTCTTTTGGAATTTTTCCATCAACCATATGTATCTCATATCTATCTTTTTCTGGTAAATTTTGATTCCATATCTCTAAATTCAAAGCTCCTATAGCTACAGAATCAGCAGAAGAATCACAAGAAATCAAATTAACATATTCTCCCATATTGTACAGTGTTATAAGCAAACATTTATCTGCAACGGAAGCACCACTAAATAAAGAACGAACTGTAATAGGCAAATCCTGAGACTTCTCTCTAAGAAACTTAATATGCAGTGCAACTTCTTTTGTATAAATATTTATTGGCTCTATTGGTTCTGTTGCCATCACCTTGGAGAGGACACTAATTACATATGGTTCCTCAGACATATCGATTCTCCATGGATCAATATGAAAGCCCACTTTTTTCATCTTCTTCTTTAAGAAAGTGGACAATGTTGCAATCATTTTAGTGGTTTTTGGAGACATCGTGTAAGGAAATTCTGATGCTACAAATTTACGATAAGTCTCATTCCACTCTCTATCATAAATATCACACTGATCTACAAAACTTGATGACAATATTACAGAATAACTTTTACTTCCATCCTTGAAACTATTTTCCTTTAAAGAGACATTTTCTTCTGATACTGGCAGAACTTCAGTTTTCTTTCTCATGCGTTTGTACTTATTTAAAATAATAAATGACTAGTAACTCCCTTACACAGAAACTCCATTATACGGACAGTTAACTAATATCCATACAATATCGCATAGATTGAGGAAAAAAACAAACCCTTTAGAAAAACTATTATCCTTTAATAAAAAGTACTAACAAAGGAATTAAGAATAACAGAGAATAAGCTAATATATATTTATTATTCTTCTTTTCAGTATTATTCATTTTCTAAAGTATTAGGTAAACAGATAACATTCTACATAGATTTTCTATCTTGTCAAATCGGGGTGACTCGACTTGAACGAGCGACCTCTTGTACCCCATACAAGCGTTCTAGCCATCTGAACTACACCCCGATAGGTCATTATATCAAATTATATACCAAAACATATTTAATCTACATTTAATTTTTGAATATTAGAATATAAATAATTTGACATATTGTTGCATATATGACACAATCGTTGAAGAAAGAAATACAAAAAGCACTTAGAAGAAAAAATAATATTAGATTGTAAAAATATGAAAAAGTACAAACTAGTCCCCTGGAGAGAAGTTGAAAAAAAACTCTTTACTCAAGAGGAAATAGAAAGGATAGATAGAAAGGTTGAAGATAAGTTAGCTTTAGAAGCTTTAAGAGATTTACGAAACGAACTAGGTTTAACACAGGAAGAGTTAGCTATGAAAAGTGGTATACCTAGAACAACAATTAGTAAAGTAGAGAACGGACAAAGGAACATCTCTATTTACAAACTAGTACAAATTGCTAACAGCGTAGACAGAGATCTACAGATATCTTTTGTAAGAAAGAGAAACAAAAAGTAACTCTTACTTAATCTCTATTACAACCTGGTTAGGACTTAAGCTTGCACTTAATCTATACTCTGACCCTGCATCTACAAATGTATATACAGTTGTAGAACCACTCCTAG
>CAYPAR010000036.1:0-6919 GCA_964408765.1 uncultured Candidatus Saccharibacteria bacterium
TTACGACTAAAGTTGCCAATGCTTGATTCTCAATATCATCTGCAATTATTACCATTGGTCTATCTGCAGCACCTAAAACCTTCTCTGCAATTGCTTGAATATCTTGTAAGTTAGAAAGTTTCTTATCTGTGATAAAGATGTATGGATTATCCATAACTGCCTCTAATGTTTCTGAATTGTTTACAAAGTATGGACTTACATATCCATTATCAAATTCCATACCTTCTGTATACTCTACTTCATCCTTAAAACCTTTAGCTTCCTCTACTGTAATAACTCCATCCTTACCAACCTTATCAAATACTCCACCAATCATATCTCCGAGTTCTTTGTCATTGTTTGTTGAAATAGTGGCTACCTGAGAAATCTCTTCCTTAGTAGAAATATTCTTTGCTTTCTTAGAAAGTTCTTCTAAAATAACTTCTGTTCCTTTATCCAATCCTCTTTTAAGTGAAATTGGGTTTGCACCTGCTGCTACATTCTTAAACCCAGCATTTACAATTGCCTGTGCTAGTACTGTGACTGTTGTAGTACCATCACCTGCTAATTCATTTACCCTATTTGATGCCTCTTTAATCATCTCAACACCTACATTCTTAAAAGGATCTTTATCCTCTATCTCCTTTGCAACTGTTACACCATCCTTAGTTACTACCTGAGAACCAAATGATTTTGCAATTGCAATATTTCTTCCTTTAGGTCCTAGTGTTACCTTAACAGCATTTGCTATTGTATCAACACCATCTTTAAGGGATTTTCTTGCATCTTCATTGTATATTATTGATTTTGACATACTATTAATACTTAAAATTTAATTCAATTATTTGATAACTGCTAAAATATCACTAGCTTCAAGAAGAAAATACTTCTCTCCATCTACTTCTAGTTCATCTGGTGAATATTTTTTGAAATATACTCTATCTCCTACACTAACATCAAAGGAAACATCTTTACCTTTGACCTTACCTACACCTAATTTAGCAATTGTACCTGTTTCAGGTTTTTGATCTTCTGTTGATGATGGTGGAAGAACTAATCCTCCAGATGTTTTCTCATCAATCTTGTCTGGTGTTACCAGTACTCTATTTCCTAGGGGCGTGATTTTTATATCTTTTGACATATGTATCTAGCAGATAAAATTAATGACTGCTAATTGTAACACAATGTGAAAGAAAATTTCAAGCCTAAAACCCACCTTTTATCACAACAGTATCCTTTAATAAATCTATATTCTCTATTGTTTTCCCTAAGAACCCATTCTCTGTTACTAGTATCAAAGCATCACTAATACCTTTGTTTATTTTCTCCAAAGGCTTTCTTGTTAAAACATCAGGTACTTTTATATCACCAATATAGATATTCCTGGAATACAACTCTGCAGTCTCTCTGTTATCCTTCACTATATCTACTCCTATCCAAGGTAATTGTAGAAATGTTACTTTACTGTGCGCATACACCTTCCAAACTCCTTTATCTGAAACTAGACAAACATCTTGAATCTCCAAACTGGAAACACCTGATATGCTATCTTTAAGTAAATACAACATCTCTTTTCTACTAAATGTTACAAATTCAGAGAACAGGTCTGAAAGTACAAAGTTTTTAATCCTATCTCCAATATTTATCTCTTTCTCTTCTATTACAAACTTCTCATCATTAGTACAAGTAATATTTTCATTTGTAAAGAAATCTTTATGCCACAACGAATACCTAACTACAAAATATCCCCCAACAAGAAGAAATATTACTAAAACACCTAAGAAAATCTTAAGACCTTTTTTCATCTATTAAACTTTTCTAAATAGCTTATTCCAATACATCACAACCTTCTCTTCAAAGAATTCAATTTCCTTGATTTCAAAAACTTTTGATCCTAACCAATATGAAAGAAGACCGTAGGAAGAAGTCGCAATAGTTAGAATGATAATAGATATTGTTCTTGTAGTATCCAACTTAAAGTCAAACAATCTAAATACTAAATACATACCAAATGCTGTTAATGCAGTATTTAAGAGTTTGATTAACATAGGTTTAATTGTCTGTTTGAATGAAACAACTTTTATCTTTTTGTTGAGGATGTATAGAAGGAGAGCTAACTCTACAAAAGAAGAGATACTCAAACTTAATGAAAGTCCACCTACAGCCATCCCTGAAGTACCTCTTGTTGTACACCAAACAAATACATCTTTGAAGAATGATTGAACAACACTCCATAATCCATTCCCGTTTGCTGTAGAAATCTGCACCCCTATCTGTTCTAAAATAGGTCTCCAGTCATAGTAATGACTAAAGAAGTTAGTAAGAAGAAATGCAAAAGCAATGTTTACCATAATACCAATACCAACGGCTATTAATGGTAACCATGTAGACTTTAATGCATAGAAACCCCTCAAAACAATCTGTGTTAATGTCTGACCTACTATTGCAATCGAAAGGAGTGCTAAACACCATGCAGTAAGTAATGTCGCTTGCCAATCAAATTTACCTACTCCAAAGATTAACCTTACTGTGGGTAATCTTAGAACAAGGAGGATTGCTACTATTGGAAGAACAAGAAACAGAGCTTGTTGCAAGGATTCGTTCAATATTTTCTTAAATTTCTTAGGTTCATCTGCATTCTCTGATAATTCTGGAAGAACAGCTTGGGCAATAGCACTACCAATAATATTTACTGGAAAAAGATAAAGACTTAAAGCATATTTGTAAGAACTAAGAGCACCTGCTTCTAGAGAGAAACTAATTAATGTGTTAATGACAACATTAACTTGTTCTCCTAATGTAGAAAGCATCTTTGGTATTGCTAGTCTAAGTCCTCTCCATATCTTTGTATCTTGAAGTGCTTTTACTAAATCACCAAGTGACATCTTTATTCTCTCCCCAAAATATTTACCTAATGAGGGAACCTGAACAACAAAGTGCAAGAATGAACCGAGTACAGCGGAGATAGCAATACCTGTTACATCCATCTTAAAAACTCCTACCAATATTACTGGTCCAATTGTCATCGCAATGTTGTAAATTAGTGGTGCTAAAGAAGTTACGAAAAATTGCCTTCTAACTTGTAAATATCCTGTCACTATTGTACTAATACCAAGCAGCACAGGAGAGATCATTAAGATTCTTGAAAGTTTTACAAAGAGGTCAAAATCTTCAGCTTGGAGTCTCCCTGATATATTTAATATCCCCTGTGAGAATTCAGAGTTCATTAAGAATCTAGTTATTTGAGGAGTGAAGATAAAGAGAAGAAGAGCAATAACAAGAACAACAGAACTAACAATTATCATCATATTGATGAAGAATTTGTTTAATTCTTTCTCACCGTTCTTTTTAAACACATCAGCTAAAAGAGGAATAATTGCAGCATTAAGAGATCCAGCAACTATAATCATGAACAGTGTATCAGGGATAGTAAAAGCTGCCCAAAAGATATCTAATTCATGAGTAGCACCAAAAAGATGGGATATTACCCTCAGCTTAAAAAGACCTAAAACTTTAGTAAGAAAAAGAATAATCATCATTACATAGATACTGTTCTTTTTCTTTGCGACATCTATCATAAAAATATCAATATTCTTATTTTGTGACTACTATCATATTGTATAGTGCAATTTTTATCAATTAATCTATATTTAATATTTCTAATACATAATATATGTATGAATATATTAGATATACTTTTTCCAAAATCTTGTACTATCTGTTCTAAGAATGGTGAATATTTGTGTTCCAGATGTAAGAAACTTTTTAAGAAGACACTACCTGAGTGTTATAAATGTAGAAAAATATCACCACAATATATTACTCATGAGAGATGTAAAGAGAAGTTTACATTAGATAGTGTTATTGTTCTCTGGGAATACAATGAGCTCAGTTCTGTAATATTGAAGAAGTATAAATATGGGAGTGTCTATGATGCAGAGGACACATTACTTGAATTTACTAAAGAGAGATTAGAAGAGTTTGTACAGAACAAAGAAAACAAAATTTCTCTTACCATCCCTGTTCCAATATCTACTAGTAGATTAAGAGAGAGAGGATTTAATCAAACAGAAGAACTAGCTAAGGTTGTTTCTAATACTCTGGGGAGCATGTTTGATAGTAGTATTGTAAAGAAAAAAGGAGGAGATGATATACACCAGTCATTGTTAGATAAAGAGGAAAGAGAACAGCATAGAAGTAACTTTTACATAGATGATACTGATAAATTAAAAGATATTAAGGAAATAATAATTGTAGATGATGTAATTACAACCGGTAGTACATTAGAACAGATATCTGAAGTTATTAAGAAAGTAGATAACAATATCTCAGTAAAAGCTGTGTGTTTGTTTAGAGGAAGAGCATATTATAAAAAAGAAACTAAACAAACATAACTATTCATATCTCAACACCTCAGTTGGTTTTACCTTCAAAGGCTTCTTAGAAACTAGGTGTACCAAAAGTAATACTAACCCAATTATTATTACATTCAACAACATCGATCTTCCAAAATTAAAATTCAATTTCTGATTGATTGTAAAACCAAATAACTCCTCATCATACCTGTTAATGACCTCACAAGCTACAAAAGACATAAGGGAGGCAAATGCAGATGTTATCACTGTCATCACCCCATACTCTAACAATACCATCCACACTACTTCTTTCTGTACAAAACCCAAAGTCTTGTAAATTGCAAAATCTCTTCCTCTACTTGTCACATCTAAAACAGTAACAATTATGATTAAAATAACTCCTGCTAACAAAGCTAGAGAAGCTACACTAACAGAAAATCTTACCATCATATCTAAGATTAAATTCATCTCTTCCTCCATCCTAAATGAACTTTCTATAAATGTATTAGGTAATTTACTTGCTTGATTATAGAAAGATTTATAATTCTCATCCTTTACATTTAACCAAAATTCTTTAACATATTTATCAATTCCTAAACTATTGAATTTTTCTTTTGAAACAAACACTCCTGCAGGTAAATATTTGATAGATGTCCCTTCATATTCAGTATATTCAGGCATCTCATAAAAGCCTGTTACAGGAAGTTTCATCTCCTTACCATTTACTATCAAGCTAAGCATATCTCCAATTTTGTAGTAACTTGCATCTTCACTAGAATCCTCTTCAAATTCTATCCTATTTATAATGACACCTGATGTATCTCCTTCAACAACTTTCACCCTACCTCCTAATTCATCAATATTCAAACCTATTATTTCTTTGGAAACAAAACCGATTGGTTTATCTAATTTTGCTTTGTACATCACAAACCCTCTACTAATTTCATTCATCTCCAGCACTGTACTATCATCCATATTTTCCTCTACTAATGATGTAACTACAACATTTGTATCAGCTTCTACCTCTTTATATCTATTCTTATACTCTCCACTTGCAGTATCCATCATAAGCATAATGAAATTAACAGTAAACATACCGATAAAAATAGCAACCATAGCAAAGATTATTCTCTTGTAACTCTGCCTCAAACTATCCCATGCAAATTCTACAAAGTTATGACTTCTTACAGGAATTTTTAATATTAAGAAAAATATAAATCTAAATAATAGAGAGAAAAGAAAAAGTGCAATGGATACTAAAGCAACAGCACCTATTCCATAAAGGAAAGACTTTGTTAAAAAGATACTAATTCCACAAAAAAGAAGTCCTACTATTATAAATCTCAAAACAGCTTTTCCTTTCTTACTTTCCTTCTGTTCAATATTGTAATCTTTTAAAGCATAGGTAGGTTTTAACTCTGCTACATTACTAATGGAAATATATGCAAAAATTATGGAAGAAATAATACTAACAAGAAGAGAGAGTCCTACTGCTGTCCAATTAAAATCTTTATTTAGCCCTAACACAGCCATCTCCCCTGTACTAATTATTCCAACTAGATATCTAAAGAAAATAAATCCTAGCAAAACACCAACAACACTACCAATCACAGAAATTAGAGCAACTTCACTTAACAACATTATTGAAATATCACCTTTGGTAAAACCAATGGATTTCATAATACCAATTTCTTTTCTCCTTTTGATAATGATTGTATTAACTGCACTTGCAATACCAAAACTACCTACAAACAATCCCAATACACTTAAACCTTTGATAAGGGTACTTACTTTTTCAGAACTTTTAGTATTATCCTCTGCAACACCTTTCACATCCCAAGTGCTGATTGTATACTCACTCCCTTCAGGAAAAGCACTTGCAATCTCAGTCTTCACCTTATCATAATCATCTCCAACTACATCAGCATAGAATGTATATGCTTTTTCTCCCTTTATGAAATCTTTATTTACATAAATATTATGAGCAGAGTTAGGAGTAAAATCTACTACCCCAATTAGCTTTAACTGATGTATGTCATACATATCTGAAGAGTATATTAAGAAAGTATCTCCTACCTTAAGATGCTCTGCCTCAACAAGATTTTTTGGTAAGAATGCACCATCTTTAACTTTTGCCAACTCATCAAAAGAGATATCTAGTGTTAGTACATGCTTTACATCTTTAAGTGGAAATCTACTATCCTCATACCCTACAAGAGTTACATATTGAGATATTCCAGATCCAAAATTATATGAAGTATAGTTGTACGATACACTCGTATATGTAAACTCTTTAATTTTACCCTCTTGCTTCATCTCTTCTAATTTGTTTTTCACAATATTGAAGTTCTCCTCACTCTGATCAAGTGGTGTTATGGTCATATCTCCACCAACTGTTGCTCTAGGATTTTCATCTAAAGAATCTTTAAGAGTATTAGCAAGAGACAATAGTGACATTACACATAATGAAGAGAACATTACAGAGAGAGAAATTATTACAGCAACAGTACCTAGATATTTAATTGATGATTTTGTTTTTTCAAAAAAGAATTTTATTTTATTCATTTGTAATAATGCCATCAGAA
>CAYPAR010000037.1:0-3107 GCA_964408765.1 uncultured Candidatus Saccharibacteria bacterium
TTCACTCCCCATGTTATTTCCTTTGGTATCCATTCTTTCTCTTCTTTATCAATCTCAACTCCTTGGCTTTTTGCAATCTGTTCTATTTCTTTTGCATCATAAATCTTACTTCCTACTTTGGTTTCATCAATATTGTATTGTTGTGCAAGCATAATAACATCTCCCCTTACATTGCCTTTTACTTTGGAAGTTGATGAAAAAACTCTCAGATCATCTCCTATATCTCCAGAGAGATTGTTATCCGCAGTAAATATGGTCAAATCCTTATTTATAGAACCAGAGTGTATTATTGAAGATGCAAAGAGTGTTGCATTATTTGAAACAACTCCTTCTATCTGACCTTTGTATCCAAAGAAGGTTAAATTCCCTTGTATTTGAGTGTTTTCTCCAATGAGAGCACTCTCAGCAAAGACATATACATTACCTGCAACAAATCCATTGAGCTGGAAATTTTTACCAAAGGAGATAATGTCACCATTTACAATACCGTTAATCTTAGTAGTATCACCAAAGAGATAGAGATCATCATTTACACTTTTCCCAGTTGGTAAAGTATACTGGTCTTTGAAAGAGAACTCTGCAGCTTGGCTTCTATCAGGAACTAAAACACCAAGCATCAATACTGTTAGTATTGGTAAAACTATTAAAGAAAATATTTTCTTCATATTTTAAATTATTTAAATTATATCTTCACATTTAATTGTAACAGAAATTACTGTCATCGTAAATCATTTTGTGTATAATTGTGAAATGAAAGTTGGAATAATAATTGTAAATTTTAATGGTAGGCATCTCTTAGAGAAGAACTTACTCTCTGTTGTAAATAATGGATACGAGGATTTTGAGATTGTAATTGTAGATAATGCATCTATAGATGGTAGTGTTGAGTATCTTAAGAAAGAATTCCCCTCTGTGAAGGTAGTAGAGAGTAAAGAGAACTTAGGCTTTGGAGGAGGGAATAATCTAGGTGTTAAAGAATATCCAAACTATGATGCATACCTGTTTCTGAACAATGATATCTCTGTACCAAAAGGATTCTTAGATAACCTAGTTAAAGAGCTACAGAAAGAAGATGTAGGGGCAGTTGGTCCAAAGATTGTGTATTCTAAAGAAAAAGTAGGTAGCGAAAAGAGAATCATTAATTCTGCAGGGATATATGTAGATAGACACTATATGGCATATGATAGATATGATAAGGAGGAAGATAATCCTAAATATAGTGTAGTAGAGAAAATAGATGCTCTCATGGGAGGAGCATTCTTAGTTAAAAGAGAGGTTTTTGAAAGAGTAGGTGGCTTTAATCCTAATATGTTTTTGTATTATGAGGACATCGATCTTTCACTTAGGATTAGAGATTTAGGGTATAAACTCTACTATGTAGGAACATCAGAGGTATATCATGACCATATGGCATCTTCTAAGAAGTTAGGTGTTAGAAAAAGAAATATTATGAATATGCAAAATAGGTTTAGAAGTATATGGAGTAGGAAAGGATTATTGGTAGCAATCAGGGAGACAATCTGGTATCTTTTTAATTGGTTAATGTGGAAAATGATATACTCTAAGAGAGTTACGCTAAAAGAATTTTTAAAGGGGAAATAATGAACAAGAATGATTTAGATCTCTACAAACAATTTGTAAAAACAACTTTTAAAATGAGATACAAGGGCTCGCTCTTAGGTTTTTTCTGGGTCCTTCTAAAACCTTTCTTCATGTTCTTAATCCTCTTTATCATCTTCTCACACACATCATCATCTATTGGGGGTCTTACACAACAACAATACGCTGTCTATCTTCTCTCTGGATTAATAGTCTATACATTTTTTAATGAAGGTATGATTTGGGGTATGGGTTCAATTATGGAGAGAGCTCAGTTGATAGTAAAGATTAATTTCAAAAGAGATGTTGTAGTTGCTAGCTCTTTAAGTATGGCACTCATTAACTTTTCGATTAATCTTTTGATTGTACTTGTGGTAGCATTAATTCTAAAGATTAATATCTCTCTAGTTGGCCTTGCATACATCCTCTTTATCGGTTTTACGATGTTTCTCTCTCTTTATGGTGTCTCTTTCTTTACTAGTATTTGGCTTGTTCATGTTAGAGATCTTCAGCATATTATGGAACTTGTCTTGCAACTTCTCTTCTATGCTAGCGCAGTATTCTTCCCAGTAGAAATGATTCCAGAACAGTACAGATTCATTGTTTACTACAATCCCGTTGCAAGATTTGTAAAAGCCGTAAGGGAAGCTTTAATATTTGGTAAAGTCACAGATCTTAAGTTTGTTCTTTTAGGTTTGGGTGTTTCGATTGTTTTAATAATCCTAGGAAGATTGTATTTTAACAAACATATTAAAAAAGTAGCTGAGCATTTTTAAAAATATGGAAGAGGATATAGCAATTAAAGTAACAAATTTAACAAAGAAGTTTAGAATACCTGAGCATGGTTCTCCTACAACCCTGCAAGAGAGGTTTGTAAATCCTTTTGCAAAGAAGAAGATGATAGACTTTGTAGCTCTAAGAGATCTTTCTTTTGATGTAAAAAAAGGAGAGTTTTTCAGTGTAATTGGTCCTAATGGTGCAGGTAAGTCCACACTACTAAAACTGATATCAGGTATTTACATTCCTGATGGAGGTATAATTGATGTTAATGGTAAGCTTGTTCCTTTCTTGGAGCTAGGTGTTGGTTTTAATCCAGATCTTAGTGCAAGGGAGAATGTATATCTTAATGGTACAATTCTTGGTCTTACTGAGAAGGAAATTAATGAGAGTGTAGATGATATTTTTGATTTTGCAGAACTTAAGGATTTTGAAGACCTTTCCATTAAGAAATTTTCATCTGGTATGCAAGTTAGATTAGCTTTCTCAATTGCAATTAGAGTTAAGTCAGATATTTTAGTTCTTGATGAGGTATTAGCTGTAGGAGATGGGGAGTTCCAGAAGAAGTGTTTTGCATATTTTGATGATATTGTTGGTAAGAAGACAATACTGTTTGTATCTCATGGATTGGATAGTGTAAGAAAGTATTCTGATAGGGTACTTTGGTTGAAGGAAGACAAGACATATGAGATAGGGGAGCCTAATGATATTGTTGATAGATATAGTGCTAC
>CAYPAR010000037.1:3207-6697 GCA_964408765.1 uncultured Candidatus Saccharibacteria bacterium
TTACCTCTTTTAAAAAAAACGGCATCTTAAATACCTTCAAAAGAGTTTTTAAGAAAGTTTGGAGATTTGTAAGAACTGGTGGAGATGGTTCTAGGTTAATGAGAATATCATATGGAGAATGGATGGAGAATGTAGAAGGTAAGTATCTCAATGATCAATCAATGAAAAGTGATTTGAAAAAACTTAAGGTTAATCCTAAGTTTTCAATAATATTCCCAGTGTGGAATAAGACTGAAGAGATGTTACAAGCTGCTTTGGATTCAATTACTTCACAGGTTTATGATAATTGGGAGATATGTATATCTGATGGTTCTAGTAAGAATGTTAAAGAGACAAGAGATTTTCTTAAAAACTTTGCTAAGGAGTATGGTAAAAAGGTTAAGTTTTCTACGATAGATATTGAAGGGATTAATATTATTGAGAATAGTAATAATGCATTGAGTATGGCAACTGGAGAGTATGTTGTCTTTATGGATTGTGATGATGAGATATCTAAGAATTGTTTGTTAGAGTTAGCTAAAGGTATTGATAGACATCCTGATGTTGAATTCATGTATAGTGATTTTGATAAGATTGATGAGAATGGTAAGAGATTTAATCCTTCTTTCTGGCCTGATTGGTCTCCTCATACACTGACTTCACAGATGTATACTACTCATGTTACTTGTTATCGTAGGGATGTAGTAGAGGAATTAGGAGGACTTATTAAGGGTACTGAGGGTGCACAGGATTGGGATTTAGTAATGAGATATCTTACAAAAGGTGATTGGAAGGTATTACATATTCCAAAAATACTTTATCACTGGAGAGTGTATCCAGGTTCTACTGCACTAGCTGGTAGTGGTGCTAAGAGTTGGGCATATGAGAATCAGAAAGCAGTACTGGAGAGATATCTTGAGAGGAGGAAATTAAAAGGAGAGGTATTGGAAGGTCCTTTTGAAGGTGCTTGGAGGGTTAAGTTTGACATTATTGGTAATCCTAAGGTTAGTATTGTAATACCTACTAAAGATAAGGTGGATTATTTAGAAAGAGCAGTTGAAAGTATCTGGGAACATACTAAGTATGATAATTATGAAATAATGATAGTTGATAACAGGAGTGAGGAGGAAGAGACAAAGAGATATTTTAAAAAGATTGCAAAGAAAGATGTTAAGGTTTTGGAATATGACAAACCATTTCATTTTGGTAAGTTGTATAACTGGGCAGCTACTCAGGTTGATGGGGAATATATGTTGGTACTTAATAATGATATTAAGGTTCTTAATGATGGCTGGTTGGAGAGTATGTTGGAGTGGGCTCAGCTACCAGAGGTTGGTAGTGTAGGAGCTAAACTCTACTATCCTGATGGTAAGATTCAGCATGCAGGAGTAATTGTAGGTGCTGGAGGAGCAGCTGCACACTCTCATAGATTGCTCTGGGGAGGTACTCTCGGCTATGAAGGGTGTGTTGTGAACATCAGAAACTATCTAGCAGTTACAGGAGCTTGTATGATGGTAAGACGAAAACTCTTTTTAGATATGGGCGGTTTTGATGAACAGTTTGATCCTGCTTATCAGGATGTTGATTTTGGTATTAGGCTATATGATGAGAAAGGTTTGTTTAATGTATATACTCCATATGCTCAGCTAACACACTATGAATCTGTTACTAGGTTTGATAGTAAGAACAAGGAAAAGTTAGAGAAGGATACTGTTAATGCTGAGAAATTAAGAAAGAAATGGCCACAGTACATTGAATATATGGGAGGGAGAGATCCTTTCTACAATGACAATCTATCTTATGCACATGAAGATTTTAGGATAAGAAGGGAGTAATATTATTGATTTACCACATACATTGTTATATGGGCAAATTTTTTCTGTTTTGTTAGGCAAGATGTATCTTTTAATGCAATATTTGTTAATACATATTTAACACCTAGCTCTTTTAGTTTTGGATCACAAGGACTGATGTTTACAACTAAAGCATCAGGTTGTACTAGTTCTACTAATGGTCTGTTATCGGTATTCTCTGCAAACCCTATATGTGCATACCTGTTGTATATATCTATATATTGACTTTGAGGATCTAATATTTTCCATATATTAAACTGGGGATATATATGAACTCCATTTAATATATTTGCATTATTTGCAAGAGCATATTGAGCTATTTTATGATCTCCAAAAACAACCCATTTTGAATCATCCTTTTCACTTGTTTCTCTAATATATTTTGCCATTTCAGTGTTTGTTAATACATCCAAACCTCTTCTTATCGGATTAATGTATCCAGTTGAGATAAAAGCAAAAGATAACAAAGCAATTAAGAATAGTTTCTTGTAACTTTTAAGTAGTAGAAAAACAAGTAATGTTACAAGAGAAGATGCTCCTATTATCTTTATCTCAGGTGATACTATCTTTGGGGATTTGAAAAAATCTGGAGAGGTTGTGTATAGTTTTATCCCTACTGAACATATGAGCATTCCAAAAGATAGTGATAGTAGATAAAGTAAAATTGTGTCTACTATTGATTTGTTTGGCTTGTAGATATCTTTTTTGGAAAGTATGTATAACATTAATATGTAGCTACCAAACCCAAAACCTATTAGTAGTCTTTGATGAGGAATTAGAAACATAAGGGAAATTTTTGAGACTATACTTGGTAAAGGAAGAAAGTAGTGTGTAGTAAAGAATATTAATACTAAAGATATACAGATAGCAATCCAATCAAGTTTCTTTTTCTTTCTAAACAGATTTATATTTTTGTATATTATCCATACTAATAAAGGAGGGAATAGTAAAAAGAAGTTAGACGATTCACTTTGATTCCCAAATGGAGCTGTATTCGAGTCTCTTTGTAGGAGAATGTTGTAAAATCCGTTAAATAATAAATTCCTATCTCCTTCTCCTGCAGTTATAAATCTTGCTCCAGGGTAAACAGTATTGGAGATGATAGATATTACATCTTTATACTCTTTGATAAAAAGAAGGACAAAAGAACCTCCTAAGATGACAGATGCGACCAGGATGGGTATGGATAGTTTTAAATTACCTTTTATCTCCTTCCATTCAGATATTACATATCCTATGGCTATCCCAAGTGCTATATAAGTTACTGATACTTGGAATGCAGGATAAAGAAGAAGTGCAAATGTCACGATTGAATAGGAGAGTCCTAATCCGTATAGGATATTTATCCTCCAATCTTTTTCTTTGAGTATTTTAAGGAAGAATAGAACACCAAATGATATCCATGTAATCATATTCGTTTGATTCCACCATTGAGTAAATGGTGTCATGACAAATAGAAGTGAACCTCCAATAGATATCCAAAGATTTTTCTTAGTTAATTGTAATAATAGTAAATATGTAGATATTAATAATAAACCCATTTCTGCCCACCAATGAAAAGAGTATGAGAAACCTGTGTCATCAGTAAAGTAGAAAGTAAAAAATGTTGGTCTGAATAGTGCAAAGATATTTCTAGACGGTATGTTTTGAGTTATTAA
>CAYPAR010000038.1:0-6541 GCA_964408765.1 uncultured Candidatus Saccharibacteria bacterium
TTCCACCAATTCAACCACCCACAGATGAGGCATCGGATTTAAGAGAAGAAGTAAATAGACTACTTGAACAAAACAGGGGCCTTAGCGAGGCTCTGGGGGCCTCAGAAGCCCAAGTTAGGGAGAGAGACAAGAGCCTTGGGGAAGCGAACAAAAGAATCAGAATATTAGAGGCAGAAAAAGAGGAGAGTAAAAAGGATTACTTAAAGTTAGAAGATGACTACAAGAGAGTGTTTGAAGATAGAAATAGGATTGAACAGGAGAAGTTAATGGTACAAGAGGAATTGGATAGATTAAAACAGAGTTCTAATTGGTCAAAGAGACTTAGTGAGTTTGTTAAAGATATTTTAGAAAGATTGTTTACAAAAGGTTAATAGTTAATTTTAGTTTTATATACAAATGGGGAGTTTAATAGTCGCTGAGATAGAGAAAATAACGAATCCTCTATTAAAAGCATTCGTCTTCAGGTTTTACAATGTGTTGAGAAGCATTGTATTGCCTGTAGTTGCTGGTATGGTGTACATACAACTTCAGAATTATCCTAATGATCTAAGTCATTTAGGGGACAAACAGTTCTGGTTGAATGTCTTGTATTCAGTTTTATTTGCTGTTCTAGGTAGTATTGTTGCTGGGCTTGAGAAAGTAAACAGAGAGTCAAAAAATAAATAAGAAAATATAACAATGAAGACTGCCAAAAGTAAGCTAATGATTTTGGGTGAACTTCTACGGGGGAAAAAGAAAAGAGGAAGACCAAGAGGAAGACAGGCAGAAGATTGGTTTGAAGTTGTTGCTAAAAGGCAGAGTGAAAGAGATGAAACAGAAGATAACTACAACTATGCCAAGATAGAGTTTGAATCTGACAAGCCAGTTGTAATTGGATTTATAGGAGATTAGCACTTGGGAAGTAGAATAGACCATGACATGCTAATGAGAGATGTTTTGAGGATACAAAGGAATACAAATGGCTTCTGGAAAATGCAGAGAAATTTGGTTTTAAAGAATCATATCCTAAAGATAACGAGTTTGGATTTATGTATGAACCTTGGCATTGGAGGTATGTTTCTAGCGGTTGACAAAAGTAGTTTGCTTAAATATAATTAGGTATAATTTGTCAACCATGCAGGTATGAACAAAGTTTTCATTGGTGAAAAGATAAAAGCAGCAAGAAAAATGTCTGGACTTTCCATGGATAATCTTGTTGCAAAAATAGATAACCTTGTCTCTAAAAATGCAATCTCTAAGTACGAGAAAGGGGTTATGGTGCCTAGTAGTAGCATTCTTAATGCTTTAGCAAAAGCTTTAGATGTTAAGATTGACTATTTCTTCACTCCTTCAAACCTTACCTTCTCACAAATAGAATATCGTAAAAAGAATTCTAAAGTTACTAAAAAGGAACTTACTAAAATCGAGTATGTAATTAAAGACAGGGTGGAAGAAGTTTTTGAGGGAGAATAAGTTTCAATTAAGGATAAGGACAGTAAGAGATGAGATAGAAGAAGTAATGGAGTTCGGAGAAATAGTAGAGGAAAAAGCATTAGAGAGGTTGCGAGAGTTTATAGAGCAATAGAGCATTGCCACGGATAGGGAGGAAGCCAGTTTTATAGGATTCTGGTAACTCTTTCCTTTCCGTGAGAGTGCTTTATGCCTCTATGTTCTTTAATAATCCAACGAAAGGAAGTGTGAAATGATTTGCATGAAGTGTAGCAGTAGATTGATTAGAATCATGTTTGAATTGAATGGTGTGATATATTCTTTTTACTTTTGCGAGTTTTGTGGCAAAGGAACACCAGTTATCCGAATGGAAGAGAATTAGACCGAAAAGAGGTGTGTTGTGTCGACAAGCTCGTGGAAGAGAGAAGTCCATGAAAGAGATTGTTTTACCTGTCAGTCCTGTGGAAGAAAAGAAAACCCAGAACACACTACTTTCCAAGTTCACCACATTAGATTCCGCTGTAATGGAGGAGGAAACGAATTAAGCAACCTTATGCTTCTATGTCCCCAATGCCATGCCAATCTTCACAAGATTATCCCAAGTCATCCAAGTCATTCAAGTCGTTCAAAACGCAGAAAGAACAGAAGAAAGAAGAAAAAACATCTGTCAAGGAATACTTGACAGACCTCAAAATTAGTTGGTAAGGGGGATAGTTACCCAAAAGTATCAGCACATGCTGTACAAACTATCCCTCTTTTCGTATAATCCAAGTATGACAAAAAAATAGTTAGAATAATTTGCGTACTTCTGCTATTCGTAATCGCTTATACAAATATTCACACAAAGGAAATTGTCAAAGAAGAAAAGAGTGTTTCTACTCTCCAAGAACTTGCCGAAAACAAAATGAATGATCTATTATCTACTGGAAATTGGAGTCATACAAATAGCGACGGATGTACTTTTGATTGTAGAACCTCACCTTATTTAGAATATTACTCCTGGATAGGTGAGAATCTCTATAAGGGGGCATGCAATGAAGAGGTCGCTTATAAACTCTGGAGAGAATCCCCGAGTCATTTAGAAGTCTTACAACACCCTTATACAGAAGGGGTGATTTTAATGCGGGAATACGCACCAAATAAGTGTTATATCGTGCTTGAGAAGGGTATTAAGAGTTAAGTTATAGGCCTATTGACAAGTGTAAAGATACGGGGTAAATTGGATATAGTAGTAAATTGATGAATAACAAAATGAACCACATAGAAGCATATTCAAATATATTGAGAATTAGAAGCAAATTCAAAAGACTCCAACAACTCTCATGGAATATCAATAAATTAGAACAAGCATACCAGATAGACAATTTGGAGCCAAAAGAATTAGAACTTCTTTACGATACTTATGTGTCTCTCATTAAAGAGCTTAGTTTAATTTATGATGAATTAAAAAATGAAGGGAAAATTCACTCCAATTGAGAAAAAAACTTTTGACTTCATTACGGGGTTGTTGACAAGTATAAAAAGAAGATATATTTTGAACAATATGAAGCACCAAGCGATTTTACAGGTTAGATTAGATATTTACATAGGGGGGTTGGTTTCCTCGCTTGGTCGCCAACTCTCCTATGTAGTTATTTAATTTAGACCAAGCAAAATATGAGAATTGATGGGGGCTATATACTACTCTCAAGAAAAATAGATGAAAGTGAAGCAATGAGATTACCACCTGCTACTAGGGAGATTTGGTTGTATATTCTTAGAAAGGTTAATCATTCTGACTTCAAAAATCTCAAGAGAGGGGAGAATATCTTTACATATAAGAAAATCCAAGATGATCTATGTTGGTATGCAGGATATAGGAAAATGACATACTCAAAAAATGACATTGCGAAATCCATACGAAGGCTACACGAAAGACACATGATAGATACTACGAAAGCAACACGGGGAGTAATCATAAAGGTTGTTAAATACGATGTTTATCAAGACCCCAATAATTACGAAGGACACAAGGAGGATACCACGAAAGTTCAACGAAAGACACAAGGTGTATCCACTATATACAAGAATGTATACAAGAAGAACAATAATAATATACCTAAAGGTATGGATACTCCTACTTATGGAAATAAAGATTTGATTTCTCTAAAGAAGTTCCTAATAAATAATTATCCTAAACCATTGGACGGGATAACAGATACTAGGAAACTGCAGAACATTAAACAAGTGTCAACTAGGAGAAAGAATCAAGACGAGTGGATGGATGATAGTTGGAAGGAAAACATTAAAAGCTTCTTATCTTTATACCTGGAAGAAACACCTGAGAAATATTTGGTGAACAGTATTGATAAGTTGAGGGAAAAAATAAAACTCTGGAGAGAATACAGAGGCAAATTAAATTGATTATATATTTACTATGAGTAATTTAGTAAAGACTGGTGTGGGATTGATAACTTCGGAAAATGCCAACTGGCTATACAAACAAGGTGTTATCACTAGAGAAGGGTTTATCAAACATAATCTTGTAGAAGGGATTTCTGGGAAGAAGGTACAGTTGTATTCCTACTTTAGGTGGATAATTGACGATATTAAAGAAAAAATCCCTACAGTTCCGAAACAGGCAAACATAGAGATTGATGACTTAATTGACATAATGAGAACAGGGGAGATTAATAAGCCATATAAAGTTGGAGATGATGAGTATCACTATATGGCAAAGTATCCAAAGGTGGAGAATATATATTTACCAGCAAAAAAAATCATTATTGAACATCAGCCAACGAGTAAAGGAAGGGACATAAAGTTTATAGATTTCGATGAAGATTTAATTTAATAGGAAAGCATACAAAGATGAAAGTATACGACCTTACAAAATCTGTATTAGAAAAATATCCTTCAACGAGAAGTGATGACAAGAAACTAATATGGGTAGTATTAGGGGAATTAGGGTATATCCATAATAGCATAATCACGAAAGAGGATTTTCTAAAAAGCCCAAGTTTTGAATCAATAAGGAGATCAAGACAAAAGATACAGGAATTACACCCTGAATTAGCCCCAGATGATTTTGTTAAGAATGCGAGAAAAAAGATAGAGGCCCAGAAAGGAACACATATTTTCAGAGAAGAAGTTGTAAATGAATTATTGAAATTGTAAATTGTCTGCAAAACTAACCTACTTATAGGATTGCCTGTTCTTTTACAATATATACGATAATATGCTAATAATACATAGTTCCCATTATAACAGAAAATAATACAGGCCTATTGACAAGGGGTATAAATTGGTATAATATAGTTAATATATAAATTATAACTACCTAAATATATGGTAAATATACACACAGTTCTTAACAAGAGAGGCCATGGTGCCGTTCTTGATTTAAGAGAAATCGGTGTAGGCGAAACGAGTTATGTTCTTTTGACTACAGGGAGTGGAGATCCAAAAGACACAAGAGCGATAATAGAGGTTTGCAGTATAGTTAAAGCAAAGCAATTATTTAACAGTTTATTGCACACACTGATTACGAATGATTATAAATTGATTAAGGCTTAATAGAATGAATATACAAAAAGATTTTATACAAAACATATCAGGTAAGGACTTCGTGAAGTACGAAGGATTACTAAACTTATTCCACGAGAATGGTGGGAAAGAGATACACACAGAGTTGGTTCAGTCCGAGTTAAATGGTGAGACATTCTTTATATTCAAGGCGGTAGTATCTGGAGCAAAGGGAACTTTTGAAGGATACGGAGACGCTTGTAAAGGAAATGTAAACCCTATGATTGTCAGGCACATGATGAGAATGGCAGAAACAAGAGCAAAAGCAAGAGCATTAAGAGACTACAACAATATTGGAATGGCTGCTATTGAGGAGTTAGACTAATCTAAATTTAGAGGATATTACAATGTTTGAAGATATAAAAAACAATCAAGTAGTAAACGGGATTAGAGTTACACATGTTAGAGAGAAGACTCCTAGGGAACAGCTCTTGGGATATGGGGTGAATATTCTATGTAGAAAGGTCCTTGAAAGAGATTATGCAAGAGAGAGGTTGAGTCCTGCAAAGAGGGAAGAGAAAGAGGAAATAGTAAAGAAAATGTTTAATGAGTATGAGGCTTATAAATCAATCAGATAAAAATATGACAGAAAGAGAAACATTAAATCAAGAACAATGGAGCGAGTTTTGGAGGAAGATGAGAGAGTATAAAAGACAAGTACCTGGGATAGAGTGTTACATTAATGGGAAGAAGAGAAAGTTTACGGAGGAGGAGTTTGAAGTAGCAAGACATTTGTTATGGCCTCCTCAAGAGATAAGCAAATGTTGTTATGCAGAAATAAAGGACGAAAGATGTGTAGATTGTGGGGAATTATGTGAGAAGATATATGTATTTTAATTTAGGAAAATCTTAATGAAAGAAATAACTATGAAAAAGGAATCTGTGAAAGTGCCAGACAAGATACGGAAGGAAGTGTCAAATATTGGGAAAAGGGGAGGAAATGAAATAGTCAAGTTCTTTAAGAAAACAACAAACAGGATTATGAGTATTGATCTTATTGATGGACAGAAAAGAGGGGAGAGTATAGCAAGGAGATTTTTAATCCTAATACTCTTGTTTCTTTCAATGTATGTCCTTTTGGACTTACTTGTAGAAAAGGGGTATTTGATTACAAACGAACAAAGGCAATCTCACTTAGCCACAGAACAGGCCACCAGAGGGTCTGTAATAGCCCCAGAACGAACGGAAGAGGGGGAGGGGGATAGTCAGGCCTCGGGAGATATGCAAGGGCTTAGATTGGCCTTACAGCCCGTTGGTAAGATTGAGAGTTACATATTGTCTTATGGGGGGAGATATGATGTTGAGTATCTTAATTCTTTAAGAAAATATTGTGATGAAGAAACATTGAAATTGGTAATAGCAATATCGGTAGCGGAGACTGGTATGGGAAAGGCGAGAATGGACAAGAACACTAATTGGTATGGATATTTTTACAAAGGGGATAGGCAATATGATCCAGACGTAGACACAATGAGTAGGGTCATATGTAATGGGATAGGGAAGTATTACTCTGATGTGAATGTCAATGTTTCAAAGGCTAGGACCTATA
>CAYPAR010000039.1:0-6430 GCA_964408765.1 uncultured Candidatus Saccharibacteria bacterium
TATATACATTTACCACTGTATCTTTTACTCCTGATTCAGTATCATTACTTTGCCAGCTTACTGTTGCCTGTCTCTGGTCATTAATTGTACTTGTAAAACTTCCAATCGTGGGATTAACAAAATCAAAATTCCAAGTCCAACTTGGGTTTGTAGTAAGAGATTGTAACTCTGTATACGTATTCGTACCTATTTTGTAATATGACAAGGTATCTGTCAGTGATGTGTAGAATTTGTAATTACCTAGTACTTTACTGTTATTAGGAAACTTTAAGTTAGCTTTAAAGGTTATTTTATTATCATTAATCTCAGGATATGCTACTTCTATACTCTCTATTAATGTATTCCCTGCTGAATCTTTAATATAGGTTTGAGAAACACCGCTTGCATTTGCATCTCTACCCCAACCAGTTAAATTACCACTACTATCAATCATAGCTTTATATACAGTAACCCATTTACTTGTGGAATTACTACCCAGAGCAAAGAATATCCCTATCATATTCTGGGTATTTTGTGATCTACCAGGTCCTACCGGATACCTCTTCTTTAAATAGTTACTAGGTATATTTGTTCCATCTTTTACTATCCATAAAAACATACCATTAATCGTATTAGTACCATTTATATCAGAACCTGTTACTGTTACAGTTAATGGATTGTTTGCTTCTTGACCGGTATATCTACTTGCTGCTGTACAACCAGTAGAAGCAACAGTAGGCTCTCCTGTTATATCTAATGATATGACTTTTGGTAAGGTATTTACTCGGTAGTACCCCTTAAGTATGCTTGAGTCTCTTGTACCATTATCGCATCTGTTTCTAGAATATACATTAGCACCTACAAAGCCTGTTGCGTTTTCTGTTAAAATAGAGGGCTCAGGTAAGCCTGGCATTTCATTTAGTACAGAATCACTTAGGTCTGAGGTTATAGCAAGTCTATCACTGAATTGATCTGCTTTATTTACAAAGAATCTATATCCAAATTCTCCAGAACCTGTAGGTTTAGAAACAAGATCAGCTATAATTTTGGTAGGAGAAGATGAAGATATGGGTAGTTTTATTAATGTTCGTGCCGATTCATCTTGAGAGAGATTTATACCTGTTAAACCATCAATATCTATCCTTATTGTACTAAGGTTTGAGGGATTGGTATTATTTGTCTCTATATGATAACAATTTACTGATTTTGTACCACAGCCATTACCACAACTATCTCTTTTAGTACAAGTTGCTGAATTGCCTTTACATAAAATACCATCACCTGTCTCATCTGTTGTGTAATTTGTATCTCCATTATTTACTTTAGCACAAGTAGGGAGTGTACAATCATTACAGCCAGTACAAGGGTCTTCTTGAGGTGCACAACTTGGATACCAAGTACCAGGAGAGGATATACAATAAGGTGAATATGGGATACTTCGTGTACCTGCTACTGATTTGCTAGTAGGACTTGGACTATACACACACTGCCCCTGCGCATTATTATGCCCTTGATAAACACATGTTGCTGTATATTGATAACATCTCCCATTACACCAACAATAAAAGCCACTGGTTATCGTGTAATTTGTACATGCAGCAAATGATTGTCTTAGATAGAACAATAAAAACACAGAGGACAATATAATAATAAAGAAGTATATAAGGATTCTTTTTACACTTTTTTTACTCTTTAATCTCTTCTTTGAATATAAGAGAAATTGGGCAAGGGGCATGTTTTTAGTTAATATATAAAATTATTTGTTCAACAAATCTACGACAGGAGGATAAATAGCATTAATAAGATTCATTACTTTTTGATGGTCTTCTGTACCTAAGTTATAAATCTTAAAATTATCTGGTTCTTGATATTTATACCCTTCGTTTCTCCATTTTTCATCAAATTCTAGAAATTCTTGATATAATTCGTCAAATTTCTCTGATTCATTAACAATCGGTTGTTTAGTTGAACAGACAGAATACATATATACTTGTTCTTGAACAAACGAGTATTCATCTGGGATATAGTTCCCTGTATGTTCTAAGGATATTCTTATATATATATCATCAGTGTCATCATTCACCTTAAACACATAGTCTGGACCAGAGTTACTATCTTGTGTTTTTGATAACATGATATGATACTCATCAAACTTAGTATAGTCTATATCTGCTCCCATTAGGAACGAGCCATACTGCATGTTTGAAGAGGTTTTTTCTACACGACTACCAAGGGCATGTGCAAAAACTGTTGCAAAATTGTTGGCTGACGATACCCCTCTTGTATTATTATACTTACAAGCGAAAGGATAAAATTCCGAAGTTTCATCATTAGGATAAACTTGTAAAATGTCTGAGAAAGAGTAGGATTCCCCTGATTTGAAAGGTCCATTTTCTTCTTGATATCTAAGAAAATTTCTAAAAGATAACATTAAGGATTTTAAATCACCTGGGTCTTCTATCCCCATCAAACTAACAAGAGTCGCACATGATTCAACACCAAGATCTTCATTTTTTTCTGTGAAATTTACTTCCGTACCAGATTCATCAGTAGCTGATAAAATAATTGATAGTACTGCTTCCGAATCAAAATCTGCTAATGAATTTTTTATTCTACCTAATCTAATTGTCTTCCCATCATCATCTTGTATAGTTTTTACTTCTGCTAATTGAAACATAAAATCTTCTTTTACTAAAAACTCCTTTACACCTATTCCAGACCCTTCTGTATACAAATCTAATGAATATTGAGTTAATGGTGTTGCATATACCATTGTTGGCTTTTTTGTAGTAATTATATATCCATCTTCTAACTTTTCTACATCACTTACTTCATAATTATTCCAAGTCATAAGATCTAGTGTGGAATAATCGAATTGTTTCTCGGATTCTATATCTTCTGTTGGAGTTGGTTCTACTACCTCCATTATTGGAGTAATAGTAGGGATATTAGTCTGTACAGCGGTTAATGGTTCAATAGGTGCTGTTGTTTCTTCTGTAGTAGTTAAATCAGGAGTAGGTGTAACAAATTCTGGGGTTATAACATTAGGATTGTTAATTTCTACTGCAGAAATTTCCCTGTCAGTACATGCAACTAACACCCCTCCTATTGTTAATAATAAAGACCCTTTTCGTGCAGATTCCTTTAAGATTCTACCAATGTTGTCTAAAATCTGTGCCTTTTCTACCCCTTCAGAATCAAAATTCTCTAATTCTTCATTAGGAGCTTTATTATTCATTAAAGGTTCTGTACTCTGGATATTTTCAATATTATTAGCTTCCATACAAATACTAACATATTAATTTAACTTATAGTATCATTATACCTTAAATTCAGTAGTTTGTTAATCCTATAGGTATTCAATATTATTTATTCTCTCCCCAAACTAATAATATGAGATATGGTCATTCCATACAACCATGTACCGTTATTATTCTCCAATTGTTCAACAAAATTATTGCTATTTTGTATATCATAATGTTGTAAATCAGAATTCTTGGTGATACGATTACAAAATGATTTTCTTCTTAGAGTATGATCGTCTTTGATTGTACATATACTTGCTAATTCCTTTTTATCGTTTTTTTCATAGTTAGATATAAAAGATAAAGCTATATCATATTCATTATCCTGTACTAATATCTCTTGAATTTTAGAACCAGAGATATACCTTTCATCATTCTCATTTAGCTTGATATCTGTATAAGCAAAACCATCTGTTTGTAAGTTCAATATATGTTTATTAGTACTATTACGGGTCAACCAAGAAAATGTCAAGATTGTAGATTCTCCAGCATCGACGATTGCTTCTAGCTTTGCACCATATAAATATATCTCACATATTGCTGTATTAGGAAACATGTTATTACAACCTACCACAGAGGCATTGTACACTAAATCTGTCATAAGCACCTTTCGTAAAGAGAAGACTTGCTTCATAAGTATTTCATCCCCATATAGTTTCTTATAAGATTCCTCGTCTGATAGCACACCCATTTGTATCTTTTCTAAAGAATATTTTCTATCAGCATCCCTTTGATGATAAATAAGTGCCAGATGTATTGGTAAAACAGTGTTGTAGCTTAATTCTTTATATGGATTTTCAAAAAAGATATTCTTCGGATTATTACATATTTCATAATCATGTAATAAACTATCTTTAGAAGATACGATTTTAACTTTATAACAAATATTGTTCTCTTGACTATCTGAAACATACATCTCCTCCAATAAAGCTTTACATTCAATATTTATTTTTCCTCCTTCGTAACTAGAATTACAAAATTCAAGCAAATCCTTATTTTCATCGACACTAAACCATTTACCATACCTAATACCATTAGAAATAAAATCTCTGTATATAAAAGATATAATTCCTAATGCTAAAATTAAAAAGGAAACAGTTAGAATAACAATAGCCTTCTTTGTAGCAGTAAATTTCATATTAAAATCCTAACTAAAAGGCTAAATTTTGTCAATAAACAAATGCTTACATTATCCTAGACTTAACACTCTCTCAACATTATATACTAAATCTTTTTTGTCACTCGCATTCTCTAATAACCATTCAAGGTATTCTCTATCAATTTTAACCAAATCTTCTAAAGAATATCCTGTATATTTACCAAAATTAATAGTTCGTATAAATTGAGGTTCTTTAGAAATAATCATCATATTTTCAGTAGAAAGAGATGAATTACTTTTTAGGTATTCAAATAGATTTTTAAGTACATGTACATCTCCCATTGCATCATGAGCAATAATCGCTCCCTCTTCATTCTCCTTTTTGTAAAGACCTAAATAGTATCTAAGATATTGTAATGAATAACTCTCTAAATCTCTTTTACCATCATCTTCGCTTAGCATATTTCTTGCAATTTTAAGTGTACATATATATTTAGGAATATCTACTCCCTTCTTTTTTAAAACATCCATGTCAAATTCCGCATTATGTGCAACCCAGATATACTCTTTTGCTAAACCATTAAGATAGTCTTTAAGAGGAACTTCAGAGAATAGAGTCATTGATGAGCTATCTTGCATCATTTTTGATTTAAATGTTGGTTTGTCTTCAAGAAATTCTGGTGTAATATGATGAACAGCCATTGCTCCAAAAGAGATTTCTTGTTCCGGTTTGAAGTATTCATTAAATTCTTTTCCATCACTAGTTATAAAAGCTAGTTGGATAATGTCTTTACTTTGTACATCTGTTGTCTCTGTGTCAAAAAAGAGAAATTTGTCATCCATACCAACAGAATACCAATACTGTGGTTAGAAGACAATAGTTAATGTATACTCTAGGTATGGATTTTGAACTTTCCGCAAAACAAAAGAATATTATTAAAGATATTTTAGATTGGTACAAAGAGAAAAAGATTCCATATCTTACTCTAGGTGGTTATGCTGGTACAGGGAAGACTACTATACTAGGTTATCTTAATGAAAAACTTCATAAGGAGTACAAAGACATTAATATTGCATATTGTTCATATACAGGTAAAGCTTCTCAGGTATTAAGAAAGAAACTTCAAGAAACTGGTTCATTAAAACGTTCAGACTATGTAGGAACTATTCATAGGTTAATATACAAAGCAATTGTAGATGAAGATGATAATATCATCGGATGGGAGAAGATATCTGTAGATGATTTTGAATATGATTTAATTATTGTAGATGAGGCATCTATGGTATCTAGTGACATTTGGCAAGATTTACTTTCTTTTGAGAAGCCGATATTAGCTGTTGGAGATCATGGTCAACTACCTCCTGTTGAGGGTAAGTTTAATCTTATGTTAAAACCGATGTTAAGGTTAGAAGAGATATATAGACAGGAGAAGGATAATCCAATTGTTGTAATTTCAGAGATGGCAAGAAAGTACGGTGAGATTCCTAAGATGGAGTATGGTAGATATGTAAAGAAGTTCTCTAGAGAGGATGAGGATGTTATGGAATTCCTTACAGACCAACTATCTTCATACAACGAGAATATGATGGTTTTAGTTGGATACAATCATACTAGAAACAAGATAAATGATGGTATTAGACAGCTGCTTGAGTTTGAATCTCCTCAACCTCAGATAGAAGACCGAGTTATATGTTTAAGGAATAATGCAGAGTTAGGTATATTTAACGGTATGATTGGTATAATACAATCAATTGAGAAGGTATCTGTAGCTGATATGTTGGAATATTATCAAGCAGATATTCTTTTTGATGGTGAGGATGAAGTCTTCCATCTCCCTATATCAATTGAACAGTTTAGACAGAGAGAGACATTAAGGAATGTTAGTAGAGATATTAATCTTTTTGATTTTGGATATGCTTTAACTGTACATAAGGCACAGGGTAGTCAAGCTGAGAAGGTTATACTTTTTGAAGAGAGATTTTCTAAGATGGATGATGATATGTGGAGGAGATGGTTGTATACAGGAGTTACTAGAGCTGTTAGTGA
>CAYPAR010000040.1:0-4816 GCA_964408765.1 uncultured Candidatus Saccharibacteria bacterium
TACCATATATTTCATTAAGATATGGTAGCATACTATCCATAACCTCTTTAGAAACCTTTGTAGTTGCTGAATTATCAAAATAGTAAGTATGTTCTGACATATTAATATTCTATCACTTGTCGTGTATAATGTCAGGCTTATGGGAATTGAAAATATATTTAAGGAAGGTGTTTATAGAGCTCCATATAATGAGGTTTTTTGCAACTCCTTTGAAAGTGCAGTAGAAGAAATTGCTTTAAAGACAGATGAAGGAGAGAAGGAAAATGAAATACTTCTTTGTGATATTGATGGAGTATTGTTTCCTAATGTTTTGGATAAACTTCCTGTACATGCTCTTTGGAATAATTCTGAGATACCAGATGATATACAAAGTCATCTTTGGTTTCTAAGAGAAGAGTTTGGAGATAGGTTAATGGTTCTTACTAATCGTAATCCAGAGCTTAATCTATTCATTAGCTCAGAATATATTGTAGACAGGACAAGGGAAATTACAGATCCTGATGGAGCAGAATTAAAGATTTTTGATTCTTTGTATAAACAATTTCCATTTTTGGGAAGAGAGAGAAAGTGGGAAGTTGTAGAACATATTGGAAAGATGTGTGAGGAGATGGGAGATTTAACAATTTATGCTATTGAGGATTGGAGTACTGTTTCGCTTAATAGGAAGACATATCTATTAGAATTGGCAAGTCATCTATACAAGCAGTATGGAATTAGAAGTAATATCCTAAACTATGTGATAAAAAGATAAGGATATTATATTATTCCTCAGTTATTGAAGTATCAACTACAAAAGATATCTTAGCCTTGTCACTTGCTTTAAACTCTCCTGTTGTTTCAAAACTGTCATCAAGAACTTGTATGCAATTAACATCATCTTCTGGAGGGGTAAGTGTGAGAAGTACAGATACTTGTTCTGGATAGCTTTCTAAAACAATTGGTTGTACATCTGTGTTGTAACAAGGGGACGGCAGAGTTCCCGTTATTTTATACTCCCAAACATGTTCCTCTTTGTTCTCAGTTTGATATCTAGCTACTAATGTAAAACCGTTTCTCTCACTTGTAAATTCTAGTTTTTCTTCTCCTCTGGGTGTATTAACGACACCTTTATCCAATACATATACTTTAAGTATTAATCCTCCTACCATAATTAGTAAGATTAATAAGAATCCTACACCAATTACTCCTTTTTTATTCATTTCTTCTTTTTGTTAATATTAGTTTTTCTCTGTTCTACAGAATGAATAGATAGTGCCCAGACAGAGCCTACCATCATTAATATCCCTGACACTACCATTACTGTGTCAAAGTAGTTTTCGCCTAGATTTGCAATACTACCAACTAGTAAACTAATCACTGCAGTAGTTGTACTAATTACTGTCTCATAAAGCCCATATTGTAAACCCTCCATGCCACTGTCAATATTTGTAGCAAATAGCTTTCTCCAGTTTGTCACATTTAAACATGCCCCTATTCCAAAGACAAATTGTAGAATATAGTAATGTGTAGGAAGTGTAATATGTGGATAGAGGGTATAAGGTAGACCCATCAGTATCATCCCTATTGCTAGAAGCAGAATTTCATCTCTATCTCCCTTTATTTTGTCTGTAATATGTCCCATTGGGACTTGGAATAATGCTCTTGTGAAGAAATATACCGCAGTACCAATACCTACAAACTTTACAGTATCTACTCCAAGTTTCTTAGATAGATATATACTAGAAAGTGCGGATATAATTAGAAATGGGCCCCAAGTAAACATATCTGCTAAGGTTAGAAGCATAACTACCTTGTTTCCGTTTTTCCCTTTGTTTGATTTAGACATATATAAAGATAGCTTGTTGGCAAAAATTTATCAATATGGTAGATTTAAAGTGTATGAATCTGCCCTATTCTGAGTATCTACAAATTGGATTATTTTTACTCTCAGCTATTATCCTCTTTCTTTTTGCTATTGAGAGTTTAGGGGAAGAATTCCTAAATTTAGCAACAGAGAGTTTTAGGAAAATTGTTTCAAAATTAGCCAAAAACAGACTACTGGGAGCTATAGTAGGTGCTGTTAGTACGGCTATTGTTCAATCAAGTACTGCAATTACTACTGTTGTTATGACATTGGTAAATACAGGTGTTGTATCTTTCCATGACAGTCTTGCAATTATGTTTGGAAGTAGCATCGGTACAACTCTTACTGCTCAACTTGTACTTCTCTCTTCATCTCCTATTGCTCCGATTCTTATCATAGTTGGTTTCTTACTCAAGTTTGGTCCTAAGAAAATCCGAAATGCAAGTAAACCTATCTTTTTTATGGGTTTTGTCCTATTTGCACTCAATCTTCTCTCTATGGCTATTACTCCTCTAAAAAGCAGTCCTGAATTTCTTGCAATTTTTTCCTCCATTTCCTCTCCTATTCTCGCATATCTAATTGCTTGTATTATCACAGTCCTTGTTCATTCAAGCACTATTACTTCTGGTATTGTTGTTGTATTAGCTGCACAAGGCATTTTATCTGTTGAAATAGCTGTGCCAATGATTTTAGGTGCAAATCTGGGTACAGCAGTTAGTACATTAATTGTAACTACAGATTTAAATCTTTTTGCAAAAAGGACTGGATATGCAAATGTTCTTTTTAAAGCATTTGGTTCTTTACTCTTTATGATTTTTGTTAATCAATTTATCTTTGTACTTCAATCAATTACACCGAATGTAGGACAACAGGTAGCATTAGGTCATTTAATATTTAATACTGTAAATACAGTCTTTTTCTTAGTAATCCTCACTCCATTTGAAAAGCTAGTTCTCAAATTAGTACCTGGTAAAGAAGAGGAGATTCTTTTTGAAACTAAACATATTGATATGGATGAGACAAAGAGATTAAGTGATAGTTTTGAAGATATTAAGAAAGAGATATCCCATTCTATTGAAAATACAATCAGAGTTTTTGAAAAAGCACTTAGTATCTACTACAACCCTTCTCAGAAGATAGTTATGGAGATGAGGAAGTATGAGACACTTAATGACTTTTTAGATGATGAGATTACAAAGGCTTTGTTAGAAACAACAGAGAACAAGTTATCAAAGAAGATGGCAAAAGCAACGATTATGTATATGAAGATTTCTAATACAATTGAGCAGTTGGGTGATTTAGGTATAGATTTAGGAGAGATATTTACTAGAATGCATAAATTAGGGATATCTCCTGATGAGATTCCGATAAATAGATTAACAGAGATTTTTAATATGTTAGTAGATCTTTTTAAGAGTATAGAGGGACAGATTCTTAAACCTAAAGAGAAGGAATTGATTGCAATCAAAGACAAAGAGGAGGAAATTTATGGAATTATCAATGAAGAATTTTATATTCATGCTAGGAAACTTCAGGAGCTTCGTGACTATCATGGGCATATCTTCGTTGATGCAATATCAATAATAGAGCTGTCTGTTTCTAAGCTAAGAGAGATTAGAAAATTACTACTAAAATATGTTAGAGAGTTTAATTAATAATATTTACCTCTGTAACTAACTCTACTCCATAGTTTTTCTTTACATCATCTTTCATTTTTTCAATGAAAGAGATAACTTCTTCTCCTGTTGCCTTTTTGTTAGTTACAACACAGAGAGCATGCTTTTCAAAAACTCCTACATTACCGTCCCATTTTCCTTTCCAACCTAATTCATCGAGTAGTCTTCCTGCAGGAATTTTTACATACTCATGTCCTTCTAATTGGTCTTTTGTATTTACATTGTAACTTAAATTTTCAACAGGATATGATTGTAAATCTTCCATCTTTTTTGCTAATTCATTATATTTCTCTACAGTTACAACAGGGTTCTCAAAGAAGCTTCCACATGTTCCTAAATCTTCTACTTTAGGTAATCTCTTGTTTCTCTGCCTAATTATTGCTTCCATTACATCTTGAATACTGTATGGTTCTTTTGCAAATGCATCTAATTCTTCTTTGAGAGATCCATATCTTCCAGCTCTTTCATGATAGCTAAGTTCAAACTCTTTGTTGTTCTTTTTTAGTTCAAATGTTGCGGATGTAATTAGATATTTGTTCTTCCATATATTTTTAAAATTACTTCTTCTGTATTCATATCCACATTCTTCAGGTTTTAGAGTAATTTCTTTCTTTGTAGATAGTTCTATTGCCGTAATACTAGTTAATGTGTCAGTAATATTTTGTCCGTACGCTGCAATATTTTGGGACACAGCTCCACCTACACTACCTGGGATTAGTACCATATTTTCAACTCCAGCATAGTCATGCTCTACACACCATCTAACAAAGCTGTCCCACTCCTCTCCTGCAGCTACTTCAAGAAGTACAGTGTTTTCTGTTTCTTCTATGATATTTATTCCTTTAAATACAGGTCTTAATACAATTCCATTCCAATCATTTACAAAAAGAATATTACTACCACCACCAAGAATTAATATTTTTTCATCTTTGTATTTGTCTAGAACATCTAGGCATTCTTCCTTGCTTTCTAGTTCTACAAGGTATTTAGCTTTTACATCTATATTAAATGTATTATATTTTTTTAATGATGCATTCTCTTTTATCTTCATATGTTTAATTAATTATTTTATATGTTTTCTTGGAACCCTCTCTGTGACATTACTAAGTAAGTCCCACATAGAATGTTCACTTCTTTCAGAAACATCTTGTAACTTAATTTTCTCTCCCCATAATTCTACCTCATCTCCTACATATGCTTCACCTTTTGGTCCAATACTAACCATACATTGATCCATACACATTCTACCAACAACAGGATATTTATGATTATTTAGATATACAATTCCTTTATTGCT
>CAYPAR010000040.1:4916-6012 GCA_964408765.1 uncultured Candidatus Saccharibacteria bacterium
TCTAGCTGTACTTTCGTATATTTCTTGTCATAGTATGAATCAGAAAAGTGAGAAAATATTCCAACTATTTCGATATTAGGAAGAGAATATGCTTTTTTAATATATTCTTCTTTCCTATCCCACTGTACTCCTATTCTTCCCATACCCGTATCAATTTTAAGGTGTACCTTAGCTATCTTCTTTAATCTTTTTGCTTGTTTGGAGATATATTCTAGTTTTTCAATGGAAGACCCTGTTATATCAACATCATGCTTTAAGTAGAGTGATATTTGAGAGTTATCTACTGCTCCTAATACCAATATTGGTGTTTTAATCCCATTTTCTCTAAGATATATCCCCTCTTCTATATATGCAACTCCAAGATAGTCTACCTTTAATTTTTGTAATCTTTTCGAAATTTCAACTAAACCGTGTCCATATGCATTTGCTTTTACAATGCCAAGTATTTTTCTCTTTCCAACAATTTTACGAATAACAGAGATATTATTATCTAAATTTTTTAAATATATTTCTGCTCTTGTAGGTCTGTTTGCAAATACTTTGCTGTTAAACATAGTTAATTTTACAAGTTTGAATCAATCTTGTTAAGAGTGGTACAATGTATAGTTATTTAATTAAATTTTTATCTACAAATATATGACAGGATATGTTGATAATATTGAGGAGATTACTGAGAAAAACAGTAGTTTTAGAAAAGTTGTATATACAGGTAATCACTTACAACTAGTTGTTATGTCTCTTAAACCAGGTGAGGATATTGGTGAGGAGGTTCATCCTAAGGTAGATCAGTTCTTTAGAGTTGAGGAGGGAGAAGGTAAGGTTGTTATGGATGGAGTAGAGACACCATTTACAGAAGGTTTTGCAATTGTTGTACCTTCAGGTGTTAGACATAATGTGATTAATACATCTCAGACGGAAGATTTAAAGCTTTATACTATCTATGCTCCAGCAAATCATATTGATGGTATTGAACATGTTACAAAGGAAGATGCTATGGCAGATGAAGAAGATGAGGCATTTTCTGAGAAAGTTAATGCGTAGTTTTTAAAAAGAAGAAAGCGGGTCAATTCTGAACTAAGTCTTAGAAGAGACCCAC
>CAYPAR010000041.1:0-5973 GCA_964408765.1 uncultured Candidatus Saccharibacteria bacterium
GATTCTACTAAAGTAATAGAAGATGCTGTTAAGAATATGTTACCAAATAACAAATCAAGAGAGAAAAGATTAGCAAGACTGTATGTATATAAAAATTCTGTGCACAAGCATGCTGGACAGAATCCAACAGAGATTAAATTTAATTAATAAATAGAAGTGAAGTATTTTGAAGGAGTAGGAAGAAGAAAAAGATCAACTGCTAGAGTTAGAATCTATGCAGGAGATAAAACATCTACTATAAATGGTAAAGCAATTGATGAGTTTTTTAGTGGAAAAGAGAATGTAGAATCAATAGTTCAAAGACCTTTAATAGTTGTTGGATTAGAAAAGAAGTATTATTTCACAGCTAAGGTAAGTGGAGGTGGAATAACAGGTCAACTAGAAGCTGTAAGACTTGGTCTTGCAAGGGCATTATATGGAATGGATGAATCTTTGAAACCAATACTTAGAAAAGAACATCTTGTTACAAGAGATCCAAGAGAAGTCGAAAGAAAGAAATATCATCATGTAAAGGCAAGAAAGAAACCTCAATTTTCCAAGAGGTAGACTCTCTTATTATCAATCAGAGAAATTTGACTTAATTATAATGAATCTATACACTTAATGTGTGATGGACTACCCAATAGATGACAATCTGTCTTCTTCTAGTATTGACGACAGTACAGCAGAGATACTTTCTCTAGAGAACAAGTTATTATCCTCTTCTGTTCCGAATGATTTAAAGGAAGAGTCGATGCTTTCTGTTAATAGATTAAAAAGGATGATTAGAATGGGTGGGTATAGTAGTGAATTTGAAACTGTTAATAAGTATATAGATTGGATTGTTAGAATCCCTTGGACATCTTTTTCAGAAGATAGGTTTGATATTCACGAGGCTAGAGAAATCATGGATAGTACTCATTATGGGATGGAATCCGTGAAGAATCTTATTCTTGACTATTTAGCCTCTATGGAATTAAAACAGAAGAATTATTCTAGCAGATTAAATATCCCAACTCAGTTTCAGATAACTAATGAGAATATCACAGAGAGACCTTCTGTTAATATTCAGAATAAAAAAATACATACACCAGTCTTCCTGTTTGTAGGATTACAGGGGGTAGGAAAAACATCAATAGCTAGATCTATTGCTCAATCTATGAATAGAAAGTTCGCAAGGATTTCTCTTGGAGCTATAGGGGATGTAAGAACTCTAAGGGGAACACCAAGGTATTCTGTAGATGGAGAACCAGGACAGATTGTAAAATCTTTAATTAGGTGTGGTACTATGAATCCAGTTATTCTTCTTGATGAAATAGAAAAGAGTAGTGGTAATGTAGGCCTTCTTAGTGATGTTATGGCAACTCTTCTTGAGATTTTAGATCCTGAGCAGAATGCAACATTTGTTGATCACTATATTGACCATCCAATTGATTTGTCTAATGTCATGTTCATATGTACAGCAAATAATCTGGGAGGACTTTCAGCTGCTCTCTTGGACAGAGTTGAAGTAATTAGATTTACTAGTTATTCAGATGAAGAGAAAGAAGTTATTGCAAAACAATATATTCTACCAGGAGTATTAGAAGAATACAGTTTAACGCCAGATCAAATCCAAATCTCAGATGATATTTGGATTTCAGTCATACGTCCGGTGGGATTTGATGCTGGAATTAGACAATTAGAGAGGAATATTGCTACGATGATAAGAAGTGTAGCAAGAAAGATAGTAGAGGGAGAATCAACTCCTATTATTATCAATAAAGAGAATCTGTCTGATTTCTTAAATGTAGATCAAGGTCCACTTAGTTAGTCACTTATACTCCCTTAAAAGGATTTTTTAATTGTAAGGCTGAAACTGCTCTAGAAATTTGTGGGTTTTTAATAGACTTTGCAATATTTGAACGATAATTACTTTTCTCTTCTGCTTTTAGTAATTGATTTAAATCTGCATTCTTTAAATCATCACTGAGTGATTGTGTGTCTACAGCTTGTGTTACAAGGTAATTCTCTTCATGTATTGGTTCTGGATCTTCTTTTACTTTCTTTTTCTGAAAGAAACTAAACATTATTTCCTCCTTTCTCCTCTGGATAGCTTTCAACAAATCCTTGAGGTGTTAAATGTTTCTTACCCTTCTGAATATCTTTTCTTGAAGATACAACCTGTCCTGTTAAAGTTCTTTGATTTAGAGCATCTATAAATGTTTCTTCTTTTTTACTTTTATCAGGATTAATTATCTTTTCTTGTTCTGCAAGTCTTTTCTCTAATTCTTCTTGGTATTTTACTCTTTCATCCAAGAGTATCTCTCGTTGTTTTTCTTTTTTCTCAATTGCCTCTATAATGATTTCACTTTCTCTCATATTGCCATCTCGCATAGGTTGTTGTACTGCAGGGGGATCAAAAATCTGTGCAAGTTCTTCAACAGTTCGTGTATCTGTTATACCCTCTTTTTCTTTTAGTTTTTCTAAATCTTTAGGATCAGATGTAATAATTTCGTGTTCTGCTACACTAGAAAGAACTTGGATACCTACATGATTTTGTCCAGCAAAGAACAGCCCCTGTCCTTTATCGCAATTAAGTAGAAAGTTTCTTTCCCCATCGGATAGATTAAATACTTTTTGTAAGAGTTCTACAGCAGTAGGACTCTGTTTCATTAACATCTGTATTGATGAGTTGGAGATTATTGCTCTTCCCATTTCATTTCCTAGAAAGTCTGCAACATCCTGTGTAATGGTTGATAATCCTAGGTAGTATTTCCTAGCTCTTTTGGCAATAGAGTACATGAATTTAGCAGAATCTTCTGATTGCATCATATACCAAGCTTCATCAACAATTAATAATCTTCGTTTTCTATCTTTTCTAATTTTTGTCCATATGAAATCTAGCATTAGATACATAGCTAGTGGTTTTAATTCCTCTTGTAAATCCCTAACACTAAAGACTGTAAATGGATTATTAATTTCAAAATTGCTTGCTTCATTGAATACTCCTGCACCACTTCCAATAATGTATTTTTCTAATCTTCGTGCCATACCGTGAGCTTCAGTTTCAGCCATACCTTTTAGTACTTTATATAAATCTTCTAACATGGGGGGTGCTTGAGTCTGAGTCTTAGGATCAAAGGTTATTCCTTTTTCCCTATAAGCAAGTATTAATGCTCTGTCTAGGATTGATTCTTCAATGTTGGATAGATTCTCAAAAAGTACTTTAAAGAATCCCTGCAATGCGAGAAGTTTCATTCTTAATTCATCGTCTCCTTCTTCTGTAACACCAGATAGTTCAAATGGGTTCATCTTATGTCCTTTGTCTTGAGAGAAGGAAATGTAGGAGCCATTGACTGCTTTTGCTAGATTCTCATACTCTTTTTCAGGATCTATTATGATAATTTCAGTACCCAACATTAAACTTCTAATAGCTTCCAATTTTACAAAGTAACTCTTTCCTGCACCAGATTTTGCAAATATAACAGCATTAGCATTTTCCAGTTCAAATCTATCAAATACCACTAAGCTTTTGTTGTGCATATTTAATCCATACATAATTCCATGATCCATAGTTAGCTCTGAAGTCACAAATGGGAATGTTGTTGCTAATGAAGTAGTATCCATATTTCTTGTTATATATAGATTGTCTATTCCTATTGGTTGAGTCCCAATGAATGCTTGTTCCTGTTGCAATGTAGCTGGTTTTGCAGTCACATTCATTGCAGCAAATGTAGATACTACATTTCTAGAAATTTTTTCTAATTGTTCTTTATCCTTAGCATAGAGAGTTACATACATAGAGAAATGGAAAAACTTTTCTGTCCCTTCCGCAATAGAATCTTGAAGCATCTGTGCATCAGATAATGCAACCTTAAGTGAAGGATCTATAACCTTCCTCTCTTCCATTTGGGTATACAGAGTAGCTTCCATTTCGCCAATTTTTTTCTTTAATTTCTCTAAAATGCTTTTGGAATCAACAGGATAGTAGAAAGTACTTATTCTTAATGAGTGTTCAAAGTTTATAATGGGGGATAACCAGTTAGGTCCTACAAATCTAGGATATCCACTTACGAACAATGTCCTAAAATAATATCCTCCCATCTGTAAATGAGTGAAATCTATCTCCATATCGATAGGGGCAAGTAAATCTTGTATAGACATTTTAGTGTCTATACCTATTTGGTTATTTAAGGTATCGATCTCTTCTTCAGGTATTTCTTGCTCTTTACTTTTATCTTCTTTCTTTTTATTTTTCCCTGTGAGCATATCTAGTATTTGAGAGATAGGATTAATCTTTCTTTTCTTCTCTTTATCTTCATTAGGATCTACAAATTTTTCTGTTAATGGTACTTGTTTTGTATCTTTATTAGTAGGTTCTACCTTTATTTGTTCTTGAAATGTCGCATATTTTTCCTGTGTGCTTCGTAGCTTATCTTGTGCTTCCGTCATCATTTTGTTAGTTTTACTTGTAATAGTTCTATTTTCCATTAATCTTCTTCAGGGTTATATGATGTATATAATTCTGTAATCAACTCTTTTGTTGTTAATTGATGTCCAAAAAGTCCCATCCTTCCTAGTTGTTTCAATATATGATCTCTTTTGGGATAGAGGAATATCTTTGCTTTTTCTATTAATTGATCTATTTGTACATTCCTGTTTTTTTCTTCTTCCTCTTTACTTTTCTTTGATTTGAGGATAGAAGTTTCTGGTATTATAGATCCTGTATGATATGGAACTATGATGAAGAAACTTTTATCTAACACATCATTTTGAATAATTAGATTTTTCACAAATGTTGTATATATATTTAACTGTTTTTTTAATCCTTCACTCATAGCCTGTTGTTCTTGTGATTGTAGGTAAGTAATATAGTTAGTAATATCTATTCTTTTTGTCCTTATCATTATTTGAATACGGAAATTTAAGGAATTTAATAGTCCTGCAAAGGCAAGTATCTTATTATCTTGTTCATACTCTGCAAGTAAATCAAAGTTAATTGCAGATGTTTGTATTACCATAGCTACACTTCCATTTTTATTTATTACCAAGTCATCACGAATATCTCGTACTGCTAGGTGATCTTGTGTTGATGCTGTTGCTCTTGCTCTTGCATTTCTGTCCATTTTATAGTGTTGTTATCTTAATAGGTAAATTCTTCTCATTTCCACTTAACAATATATCTACTTTAGGAAACATATATTGATTCGTATCAAATTCAATAGAATACTTTCCTGGTTCCCATTTCTGATTTGTCAGAAAGTATCCATTACTCCCTGTTTTATTAGCATACAAAAGATTTCCTTTTTCATCTTTAAGTAGGGTTACTATATTAGGAATGGGTTTGAAATCTTTTGTACTAATCCAAATATTAATGTTTCCTGGAAGATTATCAAATCCTTTAGCATTAAATTGGTATTGAGAGATATTTTCTTCATTTATTAAAATATATTCTGGATTTACACTTTTAGGAGCTGAATTCTCAAGACTTTCTAATTCCTTATCTATTTTCTTTTGTGCTTCGGATACGGGTTCTTCTGCTTTTTTGTCTGTTAATTGAACTCCAATAATTTTCTTCTTTTTTTCTTTAGTATCCTTTGCTATTAATTTACCATCTTCAGATGGTTTTAAATGTGGCTTTACTCTGTTTTTTTCATCTTCCTTACTAATCCATGCTCTTTGTGTAGGACTAGTTATTGCTCTAATATAGTTCTGTATAAATTTGTCAGCAGGTTGATCGTTGATTGGTACTAATGCAAGAAATATCCCTGCCATGGATGAGAAGATGAAGATAGGAATTCCAATAATGGGTGGAATTGTATTCCCTACAGTTAAATAGAGAACCAGACCACCTAATCCAACACCTAGTGCTAGATATGCAAATTCTTTGAGAGTGAACTTAGTAAAAAGTTTAAACTCTACATCTAATACATTTTGAGGTATTGCATGTTGTTTCATTGGCAGTTTCTATTATACCTACATATTACCAGAATATGAAAGAAAATATTAGTG
>CAYPAR010000042.1:0-5742 GCA_964408765.1 uncultured Candidatus Saccharibacteria bacterium
CATCTTCAAATGACATGATTTTGCCGTATATATCTTTTGCACTGTCATCTAGTCTGACCATATTACCTTCAGACTTACCCATTTTTTCTCCACCTGTAGCTTCAAGAAGTTTTCCTGCAATTACAATTTTTTCTTTGTTTAGATGGTTAAATACCATATCTCTTCCTGCAAGCATATTAAAGAGTTGGTCATTTCCACCTACTTCTACATCAACTTCCATCATGACAGAGTCGTATCCTTGCATTAGTGGGTAGAGGAATTCGTTTAGGTATATTGGTCTATCTTCTTTTAGTCTCTCTTGGAACATACTTCTCTTTAACATCTGTTGTACTGTGAATTCTGATGCTAATCCAATTATTTCTGCAAAGGTTAGTTTATCAAGCCACTCACTGTTGTACTTAATCTCTACTGGATTTTCCTTGTTATCTATATCAATGATATGTGATGCTTGTTCTACATAGTTTTTTAGATTATGTGCAATCTGTTCTTTGGTTAACACTTTTCTTGCAGATGCTCTTGCATCCTTTTTATCTGATGGGTCCCCTATTCTTGCAGTGAAGTCACCAATTAGGAAGATTACTTTGTGTCCTAACTTTCTAAAGTCTTCTAGCTTTCTCATTCCAACAGTATGTCCAATGTGTAAGGTTGGTGCTGTTGGATCAAAGCCTTGATATATTGTTAATCTTTTACCAGAGAGTAGTTTTTCTTTTAGTGCATCTTTTGAAGGAAGTATCTGTTCTACTGCCTTATTTAAGATCCTTTCTATTATTTCTAAATCTTTTTTGATTTCCATGTTTTAATTATATATGTATTCTTGGTAAGTTTCCACAATATATATGGAAGAGTTAATAATCATGTTTTTCTTTTTGTCTGAAGAGTATTCTAAAGAAATCCTCTAATATCCAATACAGCTTTAATATATCTTTTGAGAGGATTTGAGGCATATTGAATTGCATGGGGATACTCTTTAATTAGACTAATCATAAACCCTTTATCATTTCTAAGTTCTAATGGAAAATACCTTAGGTTATGGAAATTCTTCATCGCAATTCCCATCATATAATTTTTATTCCTCAGTAATTTCTTTGGAATAACATGTATAGAAGTATTTCGTGTTATTTCCAAGATTATTTCTCTTTGAGTTCTATCACCAGTTAGTAGCCCATCTGGGATAATATGGTTAGCAAAGAAGCTTTGGATCACATGCACAGCTTTTTCAAAGAACTTTTTGTTCTCTCTTAACCTCTCAGAAGCATTTGCTAGTTCAAGTATTCCTCCTTTTCTTATAGCTTCTAATACAATTTCTTCATCATCTCTTAACTTTTCCGAGACATATCGTAAAAAAGGTCCTTGAGTCATATTTATGACTTTCATAAGGAATTCTTTGTTGTCTCTAAGTCTCTCTGAAAAATGTGGTAGGAAGGGGCGTTGTTTTCTATCTATATTTGCTGATTCTTCCAAAAGGTATCGTAGGAAAGAACCTTGCATTACATTCATAGCTTTTGTAAGAAACTCTTCATTATCTCTTAACCTTTCAGAAACATATTGTAGATCATCAACATCTATTGTTTTTGCTAAAGCTGTTAATAGAACTTCCTCATCGTCTCTTAATTCTTCCGAGACATGTTCCAAACTACATCCTCCCTTGACGGCTAACATTACTACATACTTATCTTGTCTCCATTTCCCTTTAGCATAGTATAATGTGTGCCTCCCTTCAAATTCAGACAAGTAACTAATCACATTGTATCTTTCATGGTCTGGATTATCTTCATTTACTAGAGCTTGAGAAATCCTTTGTTTCTCTTCTTCCCAAAAAGCTTCTTCGTGTAGTTTATCGATGTAATCTTGCTTCAACTTAGGGTCATTAAACTTTTCTGCAAGATCTACAATTTCCTCGTATTCTTCAACATAATTTAAGGTATCCTTTCTCTGTTCAAACTCGTAATCCATATTACTAGATTATTAAAATAATATAATATGGGGAGTTTATATGCGAATTATACAATTAAAAGATTGATGATGCAATGAATATGCCTATTTCTTAATATATTTCCTGTTCTTTAATTTATCTGGCATACATTGTTGATCTGACTTCTTACTTGGTAAGTCATGATCATATTCATAGCCTTTACCATACCCTATCTCTTTCATTAATTTTGTAGGTGCATTTCGTATATTCATAGGTACTTGAAGATTACCATACTTCTCAATATCTGTCTTTACCTCCCCCTCTACTCTGTATGCTGTATTATCTTTAGGTGCATTGGAGAGATATATTGCTAACTGCATGAGGAATACTTCACACTCTGGCATTCCTATCTTCTGACAAGATTCGTATACTGCATTTGCTAATATGACAGCTTGTGGATCTGCATTACCGATATCTTCACTTGCAAACCTTAGCATTCTTCTTGCGATGTACAGTGGGTCTTCTCCTCCTGCTAACATTCTACTTGTCCAGTAACATGCAGCATCTGGATTAGATGACCTCATTGATTTGTGTATGGCGGAGATAATGTTGTAGTGTTCTTCTCCTGTTTTGTCATAGTATACTGGTTTTTGTACTGTAGTTGTTAATATATCTGTAGTTATCTCCTTCTTCTCTCCATCTTTTGCATTTGCTAGTGTAGAGCTCATCTCCAATATATTTAATGCAGACCTAATATCTCCATTTGAGAGATTAGCCATCTGATCTAGTACTTTCTTTGATATTTTAATATCTGGATATTCTTCCTTTGATATTCTTTTTAGTAGATTGTATATATCTTCTTCTGTTTGTTGTTTGAATACGAATACTTTTGTTCTAGAAAGAAGTGCAGATATTACAGTAAATGATGGGTTCTCTGTAGTTGCACCAATTAGTGTAATGATACCTTTCTCTACATATGGTAGTAGTGTATCTTGTTGTGCTTTGTTCCATCTGTGTATTTCATCTAGAAAGAGGATTGTTTTCTTACCATATTGTTGATTACCAATTGCTATTTTAATGATTTTTCTAAGATGTTCCTTTCCACTATTTACAGCCTGCATTTTGTGAAAGTCGTAGTAGAGATTAAGGGAAAGTATGTATGCTAAGGTTGTTTTACCTGTACCGGGTGGTCCCCAGAATATCATGGATGGTATTTTTCCTGTTTCCAAAAACTTCCTTATGGGACCATGTTCTCCTACTAGGTGTTCTTGTCCTACAAACTCTTCAAGAGTTTTAGGTCTGTATTTTGATGCTAGTGGTTCGTTACTCATACCTGATTATACTACATAGGCCTGACCTAGGTCTGACCTTGGTTCATAACTTTTCAGAAGCCCAAAATCTTTACTGCTGACATACCTTTTTTGAGGTGTCTGTCCCTGTGTCTGTACTTGTAACTCGTATATACTACCAATACCGAGGGTTAGGAGACCTTTTGTGGAGAGCATAATCCTTGAGATTAAAATTTTCTTAACTAGGGGCAGACCTAGGTCAGACCTGTTGAGGTTTTGAGTGGCTTATAGTATAATATAAGTGGGTATGCATTATGCTACTTTCTGCTCTTTAAAAAGGTTCTACGTACTTTTCTGTTTGGTAAACCCAATATGTTCTCTATCTATTTTAGAGGATATATTGGGTTTTACTAAAAAAAAGAGAGGAGATAAAAAATGGAAAAATTATTGATAAGTGTATTGATTTTTTTGTTATTGTATGCCGGGGCAAGAGCCCTAGGCAGAAAAGGAATTGTTCCAAAAGAGCAATCCCAATCAGTCGCCAATTACGGCGCCTTTGGTGCCGCTATTCTAGTAGTAGTTTTCTTAGCCCTTGTATTTGGGCTAATAAAGTAAATATGTTCTTTTATTTTAGTAGAACCCTTTAGGGGGAGTAATTTGGTATAGCTTAATGCTTTCAACCTTTTTTTACTCCCCTTTAAAATCCTTTAACTATAAATATACAAATACTCATCATTACTTAGTTTAATCTTCCTCTCACCTTTCATACCCTTAATACCATATCTATAACTATATACCACTCCTCCATTCTTAATAAAAGGAATAAATTTCTTTTTTAAAGCATTCATTGTTTTCTGATCAAGATAACAATATATCTTTGTAATATCTTTCAAATCAACACTAAACACATTATCAGCATCAAATACAATATCTTTTGACATAGGAAAACTTAAAATTCTTCTTGTTCTAGCAAGTATTATCATAATTGGAGAAATATCATATCCAAAACACTTACACTTAGCATACCTATATGCTTCTAATACCACTCTACCATCCCCACAACCTAAATCTAAGAATATATCCTTCTGATCTAAATTCATAATGTCAAGAATCTCAGAGATTACCTTTTGTGGAGTTTTAACTGTTGGAGCAAGTAAAGCATTAATCAAAACTGTTAGAATAATGCCACCAAAAAACAGTAAAGCAGTAATAACTATTCCCATTGTTATTCCATTTCCCATGTTTGTAGTAGAATAATATATAATTAGATATATGATAGACGGAATTTTACTAATAGACAAGCAGAGAGATATAACATCATATGATGTGATTAGAAAACTAAAGAAAGTTTTACCTAAAAAGCAGAAAATAGGTCATGCAGGAACTCTTGATTCTTTTGCTACTGGTCTTCTAATTATCCTTTTGGGTAAAGCTACTAAGAAGATGGTTAGTATTTTACAATTGAAGAAAAAATATTTGGTTAAAGCAGAATTTGGATATGCTACAGATACACAGGATAGTACTGGTGAGAAGATTAATATTTCAGAAAATATTGAAAAGATTTCTGAAGAAAAAATAATTAAAGAGATAGGGAAGAACTTTTTGGGAGAGATAGAGCAAACACCACCAGCCTACTCTGCTGTAAAGATTAAAGGTAAAAAAGCATATGAATTAGCAAGGGAAGGGAAAACAGTTGAGATCAAGCCAAAGCAGGTAAATATTCATAGTTTTGAAATAGTTAAATATGAATGGCCATTTGTAAGTTTTGAGATTGAATGTTCTTCAGGAACATATGTAAGAACTCTAGTTGATGATTTAGGCAAGTGTCTTAGTACATTTGCCACAGCAGTAGAATTAAGAAGGAGTGAGATTGGAGAGTACAATGTAAAAGATGCACTCAATTCAAAGGATATTTCTGAAGAAAAAGTTTTAGAGAAGAGATTAAAATTAGAAGATTAAGAAATGCAAAAAGGAAAACTATATATAGTTGCCACACCAATTGGTAATTTGTCCGATATGACTCTTAGAGCAATTGAGGTATTAAAGAGTGTAGCTTTTGTTCTGTCTGAAGATACAAGAGAGAGTAAGAAGCTTCTTGATAGGTATGAAATACCCACACAGCTGATTTCATACAGAGATCAAAATCATGAGAGGGTGATAGGTAAGGTTTTAGAGAAGTTAGATATGGGTTTAGATTTAGCACTGATTTCTGATGCTGGTACTCCATTAATCTCTGATCCAGGTTTTAAGTTGGTTAGAGATTTAAGAGAGAAGGGATATGATGTGGTATCAATACCAGGTGCATCTGCAGTAATTACTGCTCTTTCTGTTAGTGGTTTACCAACGGATAGGTTTGTATTTTTAGGCTTTTTGCCAAAGAGTGATGAAAGAAGAAAGAAGCTATTAGAACAATATATTAATCTAGAAAATACAATTGTGATTTTTGAATCTCCACAAAGATTAACTAGGCTTTTGAGATTAATATTGAATGAGTTTAGAGATATGGATGTGTATTTAGCAAAAGATATATCAAAGATGAGA
>CAYPAR010000043.1:0-5589 GCA_964408765.1 uncultured Candidatus Saccharibacteria bacterium
CATCCTCAAATTCATTAATATCTAAAACTCCTGGTAGATCCATAATATTAAGTTCTACTTCTTCTGGATCATCTTCTACATACTTATCCTCTTCACCATACTTCTCTGTTTCTTCCATATGTCCACACAATATTTCAAAGTATCCCTTAGTCTCAAAATTCCATGATACAGAACCTACATCACCCATCTTCCCCCCTATCTCATCAAAAAGCTGTCTTAAATCAGCCACAGTTCTATTCTTGTTGTCCGTAAGTACATCAACAACTAACTGTACATCATATGGACCAAATCCTTCATATGTAATCTCTTCAATGATAACTCCATCACTACCCTCCCCTGTACCTTTCTTAATTGCTTTTTCAATACTATCATTAGAAAAACCAACAGCCTTAGCTTTATCAATATACAATCTTAATGTAGGATTCATAGTTGGATCACCACCACCTTGTTTAGCTGCGTGAGTTATCTGTACAGATACTTTAGAGAAAGATTTACCCTTCTTAGCATCATTAATAGCTTTTTTATGTTTAATTGTATCCCATTTAGAATGTCCTGACATATACTAGAAACATTATATTACTAACATTATTCTAACACAAAGAATATGGTTTGAAAATAACGAACAATACCTACATACTAAGATAACAGATATCTATTTATATTATATCTCACTATGGGGTTGTAATCAATTCTTCTAAATCAGATTAACATCGTTATTATCTTCTAACTCCTTTTTAGGAACGAGAAGCATATTCCCTATTGTTATCATATTAATAATAGCATCATCCCAAGGAGAATCATCAAACTTCTCTATACAAGATATTCCATCTCTCTTAAAATGAAATGATTTTAAATGTTCAGAATTATCAAGAATATCTTGTTTATCGAAAATATCTTTTAATTGCTCACTCCCAATAAAATTCCCTTGACTATCAATGATAAATAGATAAACATCATTCACAAAGCCTATCTCTCGATAATTATTAACTAGTTCTACACCTCCCTTACAAATAGCATCACTCATTGTATCAGATAAAGAAAAATGATATCCTGCAATCTTTAATATCGCTTGTTCTGTATCACCTACCCAATCTACTTCACATGAAGGTGTTATCATATATTTATTACAGTTATATTTCGCTAAGTTAAACTTCTTGTTATACAACAGCCACCTCAATTATAGCTCCCACTTCTTCAAAGGCATTATCCCAAGAAGAATTTGATTTCTTATCAACGAAAATTCCACTCCCAGATTCTAGAGAGACTCTCTCTAAATGTTCAAAATTATTAAAAATATCTAATAACGGATGTCTTTTAACAAATCTTCCACTCTCACTTACAATATATCCAGCTTGAGAATCATCATCCCATTTACAAACAATTATTCTATGTCCATCAACTAACTTTACAGGTTGTATACAATTTGCTGCATCCTCAGAATAAGGGTATATGTAAAATTTATGTCCTAAAACCTCTGCTTCTTGCATTCCCATAAAGGACTCTGTTTCGGCAGTATTCCAAGACTCTACCATTTATTTAAAAGTTATAACTTAGCTAAATTATTCTCTAGCCGCATTATACTATACTATGGGGCAGCAATCAATGTTTTACTCACTCTTCTTGGGTCTACCTACTCTCTTTTTAACTTTAGGTTTCAAATCTTCAACCTCCTCCTTCGCTTTGGGTTTCTCAACAGACTCCTCTTTCTTCATACTACTCCTATTCCCCTTCTCACTATATGTCTGTGTACTCCACTTCATAATCTTCTCCTCTATCTCTTCCCTAGGCATACCATATGCCTCTCTAGAATGTAATACAATCTCATCTCTAAGATTATACTTCTCAAACCTAACAGGCAAAGACTTAGCACTAAATGGTACAGAAGTCATACCATCAATACAAAGCTTAATATACATAGCATATGCATCCAAAGAAACAAGATCATCAGAAGAAACAACAGGAGCAAACTCCTTCTCTAAAATACTAGCATCAGCCTGACTTACAACAAAAGAACCAAGAGTACCAACATTACCAAATATAGCTTGTCTAACAGTAATAGGTAGTTGATCAATATACTGATTTGTCATAGTTAGATTAAGCTTGTATTTCCTAGCTTCTGAAAGAATCTTTGCAAAAGACTCTGTAGCAAAGTTCTGGAACTCATCAACATACAAGTAAAAGTCTGTCCTTTGTTCCTCAGGAATATCTACCCTCTCCATAGCTGTAGCTTGAAGCCTTGTAATTATCATACCCCCAAGGAGAGATGCTGTCTCCTCACCTAGTCTTCCTTGTGCAAGATTAACAAGAAGAATCTTCTTGTTGTCCATAATCTCTCTTAAATCAATTGTGGATTTAACCTGGCCAATTATATTTCTTGTAACAGCAGAAGAGATAAATCTACCAACCTTGTTCTGTATTGGAGATATAGCCTCTGCAAGCAACCTATTATTCTCAGCCATCTGTGCAAATTCCTCATTCCAGAATTTGTAAAGAATTGGATCATTAACCTGCTTTAATATGAATTTTCTATAATTTTTGTCTGTTAACATTCTAATAACGGCAAGAAGAGTTGTACCCTGAGCCTCCATAACAGTAGCTACAGTATTAGTAAGAATATATTGCAATCTAGGCCCCCAAGAATCACCAAACTGCTTCTTAAACACCTCTACTACTCCATCAGCAATCAAATCTCTCTGTGACTTATCCTTAAGCTCTAAAAGATTAAATCCAACAGGATGATCAACATCTGTAGGATTAAAGTAAACCACATCTTGTACTCTGTTTGGTGGAATATATGAAAGAAGCTCCTCTACTGTATCACCATGAGGATCAACAAAACAAGCACCATCTCCAGCCAAAACATCAGAGATAAACATATTCTTAAACAGTGTAGACTTACCAGTACCTGTCTTACCCAAAAGATAGAAATGTCTCACCCTATCTCTTCTCTTTATCCCAAACTCCACTTTAACATCTCTATAATCAGTAGTACCAAAAACTGTAACATCATCATCAGTACCTCTTGGTAAATTCATAGGGGGTTCTAACTTCCTAGACCTACTCCATGCGATATTAGGAGTCTCAACAGATATATTCGGTAAGTGATACAACGAAGCTAACTCCTCGATATTTACAATATCCCTCTGATCTCCAATATCTCTTTTGATATAGCTGTCATAAATCTCTTTTCCTGTACTTGTAGGCTCAGCATACACTAAGTTATTAAGATGAGCAGTAGTAAATTGTTTAAAACTAGCAACAACATCTCTCAATAACTGTTCTGATCTAAACTGATTTTCCGCTTTAGTGATTACTCTAATCTTAAATTCAAACCCAACTTTCAACATCTTGTTTGAAATCTCACTCAACTCCTCCTCCTGCCCTGGTAGAAGCTTCACTATCTCTTTAGCTGCTGGTTTAACATCCGGATCAGTATTAAGTGCATCCCCAATACCTTTAGCCAACTTTGATACTAATTCAGCAAAAGATGGTCCACTCAAACTCTTCCCCTCTTTAATTGCTGTAATATATTCTTTAGACTTCTCCTGCCATGTATTAGAGATTGGTCTAACAATTACCTGTAACCAAACTTTCTCATGATTATTCAATTCGGACATAGCTCCAGTTATTGCTGCAAGAGGGTCCACTTCAAAACTTCTAAATGTCTTAATTGGAAATATTGAATCTTTCTCCATCTCTATTTCACCTGCAGTAACAAAAACCTCCTGATCACTCTGTTCTTTTGTATAGTCTTGAACATACTCAATATCTGCATTTGGATATTGAGCATATATCTGACCTTCTATAAAGCGACAAAGATGCTGAGGAGCTACAACAAAGAATCTAATACCATCTGCATCTGTAGAGATAATTTCAAAACTAATTACATCCTCACCTCTTTTGTTTCCACCCAAAATACCATGAATTGATGCGAACATCTGTTCAGCTGCAAGAGACGCTTTCTCATTCTCTTTAGGAACAAGTATCTGCATAACCAAAGGATTTCTAACCTCGTTATATACCTCCTCCTCTTCAGGTTTCTGCCTAAAGAAGAGGAATATTACTCCTGCAAAAAGTAATGCCCCTATTATTATTAAAATTATCGCCCATTCCATACTTTTAAAATTTTAAAATAAACAGAACTATTAATCAAATATATACTAGAAACTATACATTGACTTAATGTCCTTTCCTAGAACAACAACAATATCCCCAGTTGTCATAAAGTCAGGTCGCCCTTCTACTGTCTCAAACTCTATTGGAATTACATCAGAAACCACTCTGTAAGTGTTAGAAAACTTCTCCATGTTGGAAACATACACCTTTGTTTTCTCCTCAGTATTAGGAGCATTCCCATACCTAACAACATCACAACAAGTATTAACAATTTTTCTTCCAAAACTAGATGCCACACCTGTAAGCTCACTCCCGTTATACACTTCTACCCTAACCCTTTCATTCTCCAACCCTCTATCAAGAACCTTTTCAAACAGATCACGGAAAACCTTATCATACTCAGCAGTATTTAAAACTTTAATCTTATCTCCTGTAACCAAACTTCCTTCCACTAAAAAGTCATCTTCACCTAGATTAATAATTTTTCTAATATATTTGCTCCTACCATAACCAGCATTTTGAATCTCTAGTTTAATATCATAGAAAGGAATATTAGAGTAAATCTTCTCATCTAAACTTCCTAATGAACTAGCATATCTAAGCATATGTAAGAAACCTAAATGGCTATTTAAATTCTTTATATTCTCAAAATTAGGACCATCATAATCAAAACTAATAGCTTCTAATGATTCAGAAGAGAAGTAAATATATTTATCACTCTTAAAACCTAACAACTGATTAATTTGCCATATTGCATACTCTACTCCTCTACCCTTCTCTAAGAAATCTCCTGCATATCTAAAAGAAGCAACAGCTATCTCATTACCAAATTTCTCTTCTAATCCTGTATAGTAAATATGAGCAGGAAGATATATAACTATCTCAAATTGTTTGTCTGGATTAGTCAAATATACATATACATCAGTTATTCTTCTGTTCTCTCCACTTCCTTTTTCTAGAATAATTAAAGTCTTTTTCAAAGAATCTACTCTCTCAGATAATATATATCCACTTGAGGAAAACTCTGTTGTAATATCCTTAGTTTTTACAGAGAAAACTATAACAAGAGAATATATTAAGTAAAGGATTCCCAATGTTAAAACAATGTAAAAAAGAATTTTCAAAAATGAAATTTTCTTTTTTGTACTACTAGATTTTTCTTTTACTCTTCGTCTTCTGGGCATTTTTATAAAGATTAAAAGTTTCTCTCTCTCCTCTCATATTTTCAAAGGAGAGAAGAACTGAAGTTAATTCTATACTATCAGGAACTCCTCCCTTACCTTTCTTTGTAGAGTATAGTGTATCACCAACAATGTTAATTCCCAAGTATTCAAGTGTTGCTCTAATTTGGTGCATTCTTCCAGTTTCAATTTTAATTAACAACTCATTTTCATTAATTGGTTTTACATATGTAAGAGCATATTTCCCTCCATTATTAAATTTCTGTGGTGTAAATCTCATCTTCATTCTATT
>CAYPAR010000044.1:0-5481 GCA_964408765.1 uncultured Candidatus Saccharibacteria bacterium
TATTTGGCATTAATCTCGGATGCTGGTACTCCATTAATCTCTGATCCAGGTTTTAAGTTAGTTAGAGATTTAAGGGAGAAAGGATATGATGTAGTATCAATACCTGGTGCATCTGCAGTAATTGCTGCTCTTTCTGTTAGTGGCTTACCAACAGATAGGTTTGTATTTTTAGGTTTCTTACCAAAAAGTGATGAAAGGAGAAGGAAGCTATTAGAACAGTATGTGAATTTAGAAAATACAATTGTGATTTATGAATCTCCACAGAGATTAACTAGGCTTTTGGAATTAATATTGAATGAGTTTAGGGATATGGATGTGTATTTAGCAAAAGATATATCAAAGATGAGAGAAGAAAGTTTTAGTGGAAAGATATCTGATGTTTTAGAACAACTAGAAGAAAGAAAATTTGATGAGAATCCACATGGTGAATTTGTGTGTGTGTTTAGATAAAGAGAGATTGGTAACTTTCATCAGTAACTCTTTCTAGTTCATCTATACTGATATTCTTAACTTCAGTAGCTACTTGCATTATCTCTCTAATATCTTTTGGTTGTGCAAATTTCTGCTTTATCTTGTTATCCTTTCTTACTGATTGAGGCGGAAGGAATGGTCCATCTGTTTCAAAGAGTATTCTTTCAATTGGTGTGTTTTTTAGAACTTCTCTTACATTCTCCCCACTTTTGTATGTAATTATTGCATTAAATCCAACATGGAAACCTAAATCTAGCACTTGTTGTAGCTGTTCAATAGTTCCTGTAAAACTATGGAAAGATCCTTTTACTAAACCTTTCCCCTCTTCTGCAATTATTCTAATTGTATCATTCATACATTCATGCTCACCCATAGGATCTCTTGCATGGATACTCAGTGGTAATGAATTTTCTATTGCTAATTGAATCTCCTTTCTTAACATAATCTTCTGGACTTCTTTTAGCTGCTCTTTCATATCTTCAGTATATGTTTGGTTAAGTGTAAATTGATAGTAATCTAAACCACATTCCCCTATTGCACTTATCGTTTCCTTCTTTTTATTAAAAATCTCTAGAAACTTCTCTATCTCTTTCTGTGATTTTTCAAATATATCTTCAGTAATACCTCTTTGTAGAGTAATCTCTTCGAAATATATTGGATGTAGACCAATAGCTACTTGCATAGAATTACTTTCTATCATGTTTGCAATTTTAGTGACTTCAAAATTCTCGTTGAAATCTGCAATATCAGTCCCTTGTGTAAGGATATATTTCCCTGCATCATTAAGGAAGGCTCTTACTATCTCTTGAACATTACTTTTTAGTGGCTCCATCGCCATATGAATATGTGAGTCATGCATATTTCATTTTATCACAAACTACACAATTCTTGGTGTTATATGGTAAAATCATACAGAGATGGTAAAGAAGAGAAATACGAATTGGTTGTTAATAATTACGGTTTTTTTGTTCCTATTATCCATAGGTGTGGTTATTTACAAACTTATTGAATCCTCAAAAGGGAATGTATGTGAGTATAATGGGGAAATTATTTCATATGGTCAAACAGTATTGAAGGAAGGTTCTACCACTCCTTGTATTTGCACCAAGGATGGCGTTTTGATATGTGAAGAAGGGACTAATGAAGAGAATATTGTCCAATCTTCTTTTAGGACTGATAACTTAGAGTTTTCCTTTTCTTTTCTAAATACATTGGTTTCGGACAAAGCAGATTTCACAAAGATAAAAACTGTAGATATTACTGAGACAGATAATGAATTAAAAGTTGTAATAGAGAGGGAGGGTTGGTGTAATACGAATTTAGAAGCACCAAGTCAAATTGCATATTATGAAATGAATTCAGAAGGAATTACATTTTCAACTATGAGTGCATATGATGAGAAAGTACATACTCAAAATTGTTTAATATCTAACACTTTCATAATATCTCCTTTTGAGGTGCAGAAAGGTGAAAATTATACTGTTTCTTACAAAAACGAAGATGGAAAGAAGATAGATTTAGAAGCTTGTCTTTACAATGGTATACTATTTGGAGGTAACGATATATTTAGTGGCCCTGAAGCGGGACAACTGTGTAGTTGTAGTAATGGTTTTGTAGAATGTAAGTAGAAATTTTTAAAGTATTCCTATGTAGAAACCTAGTATACAGACTGCTAGTGTAAACAACCAGAATCTCATAACTACTTTATATTGGGGCCATCCGTTTGCTTGAAAATGATGATGTATTGGTGCAATTTTGAAAACTCTTTTGTTGAAAAATTTCATACTAACTATTTGTATAAGGCTGGAGAGCATGATTAACCAGGTAATTGAAGACATGAAGAAGTATGGTATTAAATTGTTAGTCACAATAGCAAGGAAGAACATTGTAAAGCCAAGAGGCATAGCTCCTGGTCCTCCATTCCAAAATCTTGCAGGGGGAATATTAAAATAGAGATCGACGATTTGTACTCCAAGTAAGATTGCAAGTATTGGTAGAAATTCATATTTCTGTTGGACGGTTAAAAGAAAGAAGAATGTTACTGTTATTATCATCATTATACCTATCATCAAGCCATCTGCTCCATCTGTTAGTTCTGCTGAGTATATGGCAAACTGCCCTACTACTCCACTTAATGCAGCAATAATTGGAGTGAAGTTAATAGCTAAGCTGTTGGTAATATTTACTTCTTGAATTGCTCCTGTTTTTTGTAGGAGCAACATTACACCAATATTTAACATAATTGAGAAGAGAAGTTTTCCAAGTCTCCATTCAAAAGTTTCTTGGAAAGCTCTCATCTTCTCATTGTTTTTAAATCCATTTGTAAAGACAACCACATCTATTAACCCCCATGTTCCAAAGAGAACAAATCCAATTAAAAATACTTTAACGACCTCTGTTACTGGGACAAAAAGTAGAACGAGTATTGGTACAATTACTAAAATCATTAATCCTCCCATATTTGGAGTTCCATTGGTAGTTGTAGTTTTCATGATTTTCATAAAAAGAGTGTTGTCACCATCTCCTCCTCCAATTTTTGACTTTTTAATTCCACTTACTTGATTGAATTTGTAAAGGAAAGAGATCATTATTGGTGCAAAGATAACAGATACTAGTATAGAGATGAAAAGTAGTTCTATACTCTTTTTTAATATTTCTGTCATATGTGGTAGAAAATAATTTATTTATCTATTATCTCAGTTTTCTTTCTTAATTCCTAGGTCATCTGAGATTGCTAAGAAAAGTTCCTCCCAGATAGGTGCGGTTGTCAAAGAAGAGAACCCAGCTGTTTGAGGTTCTTCTAATCTTATCAACATTATCATTTTTGGATCATCAAGGGGAGCAAAACCTACTACTGTGTCATTTGTATAGTCGCTTTTATATCCAGCTTCATCTTTTTTTGCAATCTGTGCAGTTCCTGTTTTTACTGCGACGGGGTAGTTTTTTAATTCCTTTACCAATCCACCTAGTGATCCTCTCTGTACTGCTGTGTGGAGTGCATCTCGTACTATATGTGCACTTTCTTTTGTAATAGGTTGTGATAATACTTGTGGCTTTATCTTAATTGTCTCATTCTCATCTTTTATCTCTTCAATTATGTAAGGTTTCATTCTTATACCATCATTAGCAAAGACACTAAATGCTGAAATTGCTTGAAGGGCTGTTGCAGAAATACCTTGTCCATATGCTGAGGTTATTACATCCAACTTTGTCCAGTAGTCAAAAGGTTTTAAGTAGTTAGATGATTCATCTTGCAAACCGATACCAATAAATTTGCCTAAACCGAATTCTTGTAGCTTAGAATAGTATTCTTGGGCGTTTACCTTTAGAGCTATTTGAGCGGTACATGGGTTGTTTGATGTCTTAAATATTTCAGCAATATCCAATTCTCCTGCAGCTCTTTTGTTCCATGTGTACACTTTAGCTCCCTTTAGATCAGCATATCCAGTTGCTTGGTATAGGTCTAAATATCCAGTTTTGTCGTGACATTTAAAATCTTTATCTATTATTTTTTCATCTAAAGCTATTGCAACTGTAAGAGGTTTTTGAATAGAGCCGTATTCATAGACATCAGTTATTGATTTGTTTTTCAAAACAGATGTTTCTGGTGCTCTCCAATATTCTCCAGGTGAGTATGTTGGAAAGTTTGCCATAACTAATATAGCTCCTGTTTTAGGATCCATTATAATTACACTACCACTTTTTGAACGGGTGCTTTTTACTCCCTCTTCAAGAATCTTTTCAACTTTACTTTGTAAGTTAGGTTGTATTGTTAGTTGAAAGTCTTTTCCTTCCCTTGGGAGTACAGGTTGATATTCTGATGTTAGGATAACATTACCATAAGAGTCTTTCTCTTCATATGAGTACCCGAATCTACCATTGATATCTCCAAAGTAATATCCTTGTATACCATATTGTCCTATCGTTTTTCCTTCACTATCCCTTCCTATGAATCCTAATACATGTGCTGCTAGTGTGTCATTTGGATAGATTCTTTTCTCTTCTTTTTCAAAATGTAATCCAAAGCCTCTTGTACCTGGTCCAAATATTTCTGCACTTTCAAGGGCTTTCTTCTTTTCTGTAGAAACTTCTTTTTTAAGAGGTGCATATACAAAGTCATCTGTTAGTTTTGATTCTATCTCTTCTCTTTCAATACCTAAGATACCTGAAACTTCAGAAACAAATTTATCTTTATCATTAAAGAATTTATCTCTTTCTTCTTTGTTATTACTAAGAGTAGCGTAAATATTCCATACAGGTTCATCAACTGCAAGAACTGTCCCATCCGCAGCAGTTATCTTTCCTCTTGGGGCAATAGAGATTTGTGTTGATCTGTATTGTTCTTCTGAAAGGTCTTTAAATTTATCAGCGTGTAGAATTTGCCATCTAAAAGATTGGAAAATGACAATGAATGCAAAAAATGTGATTATGTATAGAAACCAAGAATTATTAGCTTTATTATTGTTTTCTTTTTTAGCTGATTTTTTTCTTGATCTTCTACCTAAATTTGCTTTGTGCAGATGTGCTAGACTTGCCATAACTATTTATTAGCGACAATAGATTCTTCCTGTATGTATACCACAGTTTTGTTATTTGTGGGAGAGAGGGCTAAAGATTTATCTGCTAATTTTTGGATTACTGTTATTGAATTGCTTTTTGCCATTTCCTCCTCCATTCCCCTATTCTCTTCTATTAAGTAGTTTTTTTCTTGATTAAGACTCTGTAGTTCTCCACCTAAAGGAGCAAGTATGGAGTTGATAACTAGTTGGCATACAACAAAGGCAATTGCTGCTAGTACGAAAATGCTTCCTGCTATATTTTGAGTTGCTTTGTTTATAATTTTCACGATTTAACCACCTAATTTTTAATTAATGTTCTTAACTTAGCAGAAGCGGAGCGAGGATTTGAAATTTTCTCTTCATCGGTTGGGGCAATGTATTTTGAAAAAAGCAAACACCCTTCTCCGCTTCTCGATTTTTCTAAATTAAAATTTTTAACGATACGATCTTC
>CAYPAR010000045.1:0-5416 GCA_964408765.1 uncultured Candidatus Saccharibacteria bacterium
AATTAGCGGCTGGCAGTGATCCTTATAGTGCGGCTTCAACTCCTGCAAATGTTGTTTGTCTCAAACCCTGTGCATTGTATGGTGATATTCTTACTAACCTATGAGCACCATGCTCTTTTTTTAGCATTCCAAATGAAAGAGGAGAGTATATTTCAATAGTAACTGTTGAGATACCTGTTTCACTTCCTTTAATGTTTTCTGTTACTGAATATTTCCATCCTTTCTTATCAAAATACATAGTATACATTCTAAAAAGCATAGAAGCCCAATCATTTGCTTCTGTCCCACCTTGTCCTGCATGGATACTCATTACAGCAGGATATGAATCATATTCACCAGAAAGAAATCTTTGGAGTGAAAACTCATCAAGTTCTTTTCTTAATTTCTCATACTCTTCAATTAATTCATTCTGTTCAGTCTCTTTCTCTATTGAATTAAAAAGTTCAACTAATGAAGATATATCCTTTTCTAACCTCTGAGCTGTTTGAGTAACGTCCTTCAGGTGTGAGATTCTATTCATCACTCTTTTGGCATGTTCAGGATTATTCCAGAAATTTTCTTCTATACTTTCTTTTTCTAATGAGAAAAGTTCAGCCTTTAATTCTTCCAGCCCCAATGCTTTAATGGTTTCTTTACAATCTTTCTCTAAATCTTCTATATCTCTTTTACTTAAATCTTCCATTCATGTATATTATATTGAACTCTTAATCATTTATCTAGAGAATTTGTATGTCAAATGGAATACAAGAAGAAAATACAGGAATAAGTGGGTTTAACAATGTACTTGATGTTAGACGATTTGTTACTTTAATAATACTAGATGGTTTTGGTGTATTTCCTGATGCAGAGGGAAATGCAGTATGGGCAGCTAAAACTCCATTCTTGGATACTATTTGGACACATGGAAGATCTACTCTTATACATGCAGCAGGTACTCATGTAGGTTTACCAGGAGAAGATGCAGGTAATTCTGAGGTAGGACATTTGAATCTAGGTGCAGGACAGGTTGTATATCAAACACTTCCAAGGATTAATGATGCAATTAGTGCTCATGAATTGGATAATAATCCGGTTATAAAGCAGATGTTTTCGTATCTTAGAAAAAATAGGGGTAAACTTCATCTTACAGGAGTACTTAGTCCAGCAGGTGTACATGGACATATTAAACACCTTTTCTCTTTATTAGATCTCTGTGCTGTTAGTGGTATAGATCCATATATACATGTAATGTTAGATGGTAGAGATACTCCTCCTAAAGAGGGACATCTGTATGTAGAGAAATTACAGGCAAAGATTAAGGAGGTAGGGAAAGGGAAAATAGCTTCAATAATGGGTAGGTTCTATGGTATGGATAGAGATAGTAGATGGGAGAGAACAAAACTTGCATATGATGTGATGGTTGGCCTTTCAGATGATACATTCACAGACCCAGTAGAGGTTGTACAGAGGGCTTACAGTAAAGGAGAAGATGATCAGTTCTTCAAGCCACGGGTTTGTGTAGATGAAAACTCAAGACCGGTTGGTGCAGTGCAGAATAACGATGCTATACTTTTTTGGAACTTTAGAGAGGATAGGGCAAGACAACTAACAAAGGCTTTTGTTCTTAAAGATTTCCCTCACTTCGCAAGGAGAAACTTCCCAGAGAGACTATATTTTGCAACTATGACAGGTTATGAAGAAAACCTTCCAGCTAATGTAGTATTTCCACCTCTAAAGATTAAAAAGTCTTTGTCAGAGTATCTATCTGATAATGGTAAAAAGCAGATTCATCTTTCAGAAACAGAAAAGTATATGCATGTAACATACTTCTTTAATGGTGGTATTGAACAACCACACGAAGGAGAAATCTTCTTTAATATTCCATCAAAGAGAGTAGATAACTATGCTTCTGTCCCAGAAATGAGCTCATTGATTATTACTGAGGAGACAATAAATAGGATACAGAGTATCGAAAAGAACCCTCTTGATTTTATTCTCCTTAACTTTGCAAATCCAGATATGTTAGGGCATACGGGTAACTTTAGAGCGACAATTAAAGGTAATGAGATAGTTGATGAGTGTTGTGCGAAAATAGGTAAGGCTACGATAGAAGCAGGTGGTTGCTTAATTGTAACTGCGGATCATGGAAACTGTGAGACTATGATTAATAGGGCAACAAAAGAGATAGATATTGCTCATACTAATAATCCAGTACCATTAGTCGTTGCAAATAGTTTAAATGAAATAACTCCTCATCAAGGTGTACCACAGTTAAAGATTGGAACAGGTCCAAAAGCAAGGGCAACAGGGATTCTTGCGGATGTTGCTCCTACCGTATTAGGTCTTCTAGGGATGGATATTCCATCAAGTATGACTGGGATAGACTTAAGATCTGTTCTATAGATAGAAAAGTAGTAATATTGCAACTCCCAAAACTATTCTATACACACCAAATATAGTTAACCATTGACTTTTCTTTACCATCTTAAGAGAGAGTAGTGTAATAACTCCAAACAGAAGTGTTGATATAATTATTACTAACATATTAAGCAAAATGGGTTCTCCAACAATCTGTGTAAAGCTAGCAATAGTATGATTCTTAACAATTAGCAGGACAAAAGTACCTAGCAATACAGGTATGCTTAAGAAAAACGAGAACTTCAAAGCTACATATTTTTTCATACCCATTAAGATTCCTACTATTGTTGTAATACCTGATCGAGATGTTCCAGGTATTAGGGCTAATATTTGTGAACTTCCGACAACTAACGCCTGTTTCCATGATAAGTCTTCAACATTTCCAAGTTTTTCATCTTCATTTTTTGTATATCTCTTTTCAATTATTATCATCACAACTCCCCAAACAATTAAAGAGAGTGCAATTATCCATTCAGCTCGTAATTTTTCTGAAATGAGTTTGTCAAAGAAAAATCCAACTATCCCAACAGGAATTGATGCAACAATGATTTTTGAGAAAAATTTAAGCTTTGATTTTGTAAAAAAATCTTTAAAAATCTTATTCCAAAAGAAAAGTATAATAGCTAGTGTTGTTCCAAGATGGAAAGTGATAAGTAATGATGAAGAAACCTCTAAATTCATCAATTTTCCTAAGAGCAATATATGTGCGGAACTAGATACAGGTAGTAGTTCCGTAACCCCTTGTATTACACCAATAATTAAATATTTTAATATTTCCATACATTTATGATAATATTAAGCAAGATGAGAGTCAAAAAATTTTTAACAATTGTTTTTAGTTTTCTGTTTTTCTTTTTCTTTTCAAGTTCGGCTATTCTTGCAATTGAACCATCATTTTCTTTTTTCCCAGCTGGAGGGATAGTTGTAGATAAATCTAAAGGTTTCTCAGTAGATATATTGATAGATACAGCAGGACAGGAAGCTATGTCTGCAAAGTTTGTTGTCCTTTTTGATCCTACTGTTTTAAGACTAACTAAAGCAGAGAGAAATAGTACACTTTTTAGTCAATGGGCAGAAGAGGAATCGTCTATAGATAATGATAACGGAGTTGTTATGTTGGGAGGTTTTACACAGAGTAGTACTGGTTCTCCATATAAAACTTCAGGCAATCCTGACATTATAGCTAGACTTACATTTGAGGTTCTCAAAGAGGGGGAGACATATTTAGATTGGGAGTATGGTACAAACAATGGTGTTTTTGATACCAATATTATGAAAGAAGGTAGTCCTCCTATGAATATTTTGACTAAAAAACCTTCAGCTGTAACATTCCAAATTGGTAGTGGTACTCTTAAGCCAGATGTTAAAACAGGTATCTTTGATTCTAAATATTTAATAGTTGTTGGTGCTGTTCTTCTACTCTTTGGTGGTTTTATGATATTTACTAGACCTAATTTTTACAGGAGAGGTAAAGGTACAATCGTAGTTATTGGAGACGATGAAAACAGATAATCTAAAAGTAGCTATTGTTACAGATTCCATTTTTAGAATGGCTGGTAGCTCTAAGGTTTTGGAGTGTTTTGCAGAACTCTTTCCAGATGCAGATATATATACACTCTTTACACTTCCTAAAAAACAGATGGAGAAGAGTCTTTCTCCTAGTATTCTTTCTCACAAGATATATGGTTCGAGGTTAAATAGACTACCTTTTGTACATAAATATTACAGATATACTCTTACTAATTGGCCTTTTACAATAGAGAAGTTTGATTTTTCTGATTATGACTTAGTAATATCTTCTTCTTGGGCTGTAGCACACGGAGTTATAACTCCACTTGATACAGTACATGTTGCATATGTTCATACACCTATGAGATATATTTGGGATATGTGTGATTTGTATTTTAAAGATAGATTTCCCGAGCCTGTCTATAGAATAGCGTCACATTTTCTTCGGATCTGGGATACAAGTGCAAGTAGTAGAGCGGATTTTATAATTTCTAACTCTAAATTTGTAGCAAAAAGAATTCAAAAGTACTGGAAGAGGGATATAGATGCTGTTATCTATCCACCTATAAATATGTATGAGGGTAGATTGATAGAAGATAGGGAAGAATATTTTGTATCAGGTGCCCCGTTTGAACCTAATAAGGGAGGGGAATTTCTTCTTGAGTGTGCTAAGTGGATAGGGTTTGATTTGAAAGTTATTGGGACAGGTGATTTAAAGAAGAAGCTAGAGAGGAAGTATAAAGATTGTAAGAATATTGAGTTTTTAGGGTGGGTTTCGGAAGAAGAAAAATACGAAATTTTCTCTAAAGCAAAAGGATATATTATGACAGGAATAGAGGAATTTGGAATATTTCCAGTAGAGGCTATGAGTTGTGGGACACCTGTGTTAGCATATGGTAGTGGAGGAGCATTAGAAACTGTGAAGGAAGGTTTAAGTGGTATGTTTTTTTATGAGAGAACAACAGAGGGTTTTAAGAAGATATTTGATAAATTCTTAAAATACAGTTGGAATTATGATGAGATAGTTAGAAGTGCAAGACAGATGAGTGATAAAGAGGGTTTTAAAGAAGAATTTAGAAAGTTCTTAGTTGATAATGGTATTTTAATTAAATAATTTTATTTTTATATATCTATGGAGAAAAAAGATAAAGGAAAGATTGGTAAACAACCAATTCCAGTAAATATTAGTGTTTTCTTTATATTAGGTCTTACTTTTTCTCTTCTTTCAATAATGCCTGATGGAGGGACATATTTGCCAATAGGTTTGGCTTTTTTAGCAATAGGTATAGCAGATCTCTTTGAGGTTAGGAGAAAACAGAAAAAGGAATAATTATTGATAATGATATTGATATTTGATATTATTTCATACCATATGCCGAGATAGCTCAGTTGGTAGAGCACCTGTCTGAAGAACAGGGTGTCCCCAGTTCAAGTCTGGGTCTCGGCACCATGCGGGAGTAGTTCAGTTGGCTAGAACGACACATTGCCAATGTGTAGGTCGCGGGTTCGA
>CAYPAR010000046.1:0-5302 GCA_964408765.1 uncultured Candidatus Saccharibacteria bacterium
CTTAGTCAGTCAAGGAGAGAGGAGTACTGGGGTCACTTTTAGTAGTATCAGTGCAGGATATTATCACACCTGTACTATTGGTAGTGATGGCGAAGGTTACTGTTGGGGATATAACTATTATGGTCGGTTAGGTAATGGTGGCACATCACAGAGTACCACACCAGTATTAGTCAGTCCGGGAGCAAGGGGTACAGGAGTCACTTTTATTAGTATCAGTGCAGGACATTCTCACACCTGTGCAATTGGTAGTAATGGCGAAGGTTACTGTTGGGGAAGGAATAGCTCTGGTCAACTGGGAAATGATGAAACAAATGACAGGACGACTCCTAGCTATGTCCTGATAGTCAAATCTCCAACTATAGAATTTGGTAGTACACCTGCCACCTCAACAACATATACCTCAACTACAGCCATGAGTGCAGTAAGTCCTACACTTGGAGCAGGAACTATACCAGTTAAACTAACTAATCCCGATGGTCAATATGATACATATGATATATCAGTACAAGGTCCACCTACAGTACCTCTTAACCTTGGGGCTACAGCAGGTAATACCCAAGTTGTTCTAACATGGAATGTTCCAAGTTCAGATGGAGGATCTAGTATAACGGATTACATAATTCAATATAGTACAGATAATAGTACATGGACAACCTTCAATGATGGAACATCAACTAATACTACTGCTACAGTAACAGGTTTAACTAATAGAACCTTATATTACTTCAGAGTAGCTGCAGTCAATAATATAGGAACAGGCCCATATACTTCTAGTGTAACAGCAACCCCTGTGAATCCACTACCAACAGTAACAAATGTTACACTTAATGGAGGTAATGCAATAACCTTAGTAGAGGGTAATACTAAATCAGTAACCTTAACAGCCCAAGTAATTAATGATACTGGTTGTACAGAGATCACCAGTGTAAAAGGATATCTGTATAGATCAGGTAAGGGGTATACAAATTGTAATAATTCAGAAGATGCTGATGGTAACTTTTGTTACCCAGAGATTGGATGTTCAGTTGATACTGGTAGTTGTACAGGTAGTACAGATTATACCGCAGATTATACTTGTACCGTTAGTGTTCAATACTTTGCTGATCCCACAGATACAGGCACACAGTATGATTCTGAGAATTGGTTAGCAACAATTAAAGCAACCAACAGTGGAGATTTATCAACAAGTACAGAAGTAACTACAGGAGTAGAGATGAATTCCTTAACAGCATTTAGTGTCACAAGCACATTAAATTATGGGAATCTCTTGGTAGGAGGATTAAATAATCCTCTTGATAGAATACTTACTACTACAGCCACAGGTAATGTAGGACTAGATCAAGAACACAAAGGTGAGGAAATAGGAATGTGTACAGACTATCCAACCTGTACAGTAGGAACTCCGATAGTATTATCACATCAGAAATATTCATTAACAGCCTCTACCCCTTATTCTACTCCAACTACAGCAATCTCATTAACTAATACCTCTGTAGAGGTAGAGCTCAATCTTGCTAAACCCACTAGTACTACAGCAGTAAGTAAGAATACATGGTGGGGAGTATTTATCCCACCAGGTACACTTCCAGGTTACTACCAAGGACGAAATACAATAACTGCTGTAAAAGGAGAAACAACCCACTGGTAGTAAAAAGACCACCTTTCGGTGGTCTTTCCAAAGTCCCATTTAAGAAGAACTATGCTAATTCAACTGTAGCACCAATCTCTTCAAACTTTGCCTTAATCTCCTCTGCTTCCTCCTTCTTAACACCTTCCTTAACTGTCTGAGGTGCACCATCAACAAGATCCTTAGCTTCCTTCAAACCAAGTTCTGTAATCTCTCTTACAACCTTGATTGCACCAATCTTGTTAGCACCACCATCCTTAAGAATGATGTTAAACATAGTCTTCTCTTCCTCTGCTGGAGCTACTTCTGCTGGAGCTGCTGCAACTGCAACTGGTGCTGCTGCTGAAACTCCGAACTTGTCTTCCATAACCTTTACGAGGTCTGCAAGTTCTAAAACAGACATCTTCTCAACAATCTCGAGAACTTTCTTACCATCTGCAGATAGCTCTGGTAATGTTTTTGTTTCCTCTGCCATGTTTGTAAATATTTTAAATTAAATAATTGTTTCTAATTAAGCTTTCTTTTCAGAAATGCCCTTAAGAACCATAGTTAAACCTCTAACATTGCCTGTTACAGCATTCATAAATCCAGATAGAGGTGCAGATATACTTCCAACCAACTTACTAAGTAATACTTCCTTAGATGGAATCTCTGCTAATTGCATAACTCTCTCTTCTGAGAGGAATTGACCTTCGAATACACCACCTTTAGCACCAAGTAATTCTGTTTCCTTCTGTGTTTCTTTAACTAACTTTGCAGGACCAGTAGGATCAGACTCAAAGTAGATAATTGCGGTAGGACCATCTATATTCTGAGCCTCTAGAGGTTGGTTTTCTTCCTGTAGTGCTACCTTAAAGATACTATTTTTAACAACTGCATAGTTAGCATCAAGGTCTTTTAGTTCAACCTTTAGCTTAGTAACTGTAGCAGTATCAATTTTGTCAGAGTTAACCAAAAGATATCCAGATTTATTCTTCAAAATATCTTTGTACTTTTCTAGCAACTCTGTTTTTTGAGAACGAGTTTTTGCCATACACTTACTTATTTAATTAATTTGAATCTATATTTATCTCACAAGGATTTACTTTTGTACCTTGTTTCTTGGATAAATAACTAGGTGGATTATATCCTATGAAGTAGGGGAGGTCAAGCAAAATAGACCAACAGACCTGGTCTGCAAGAAAGTGCTTACCAGAAGTGTATAAAAAGATGTTTTTAACGGAATCTTTAGCTTACTATAGGAGGAGTAGAAATGGCTTTTTAATACATTTTCGGTTTTGATTGACTTTTTATAAGGCTCTATTTAAAGTCTTATAGTAAGATTAAAAAACTTAAAATTTGTTAGAAAAAGATTGGAATATCAATCAAAACTTGCAGACCAGGTCTGTTGGTTTACTGAACTCCAACATCTTTTCCTTCAAACCAATCTAATGTATCTTTGATTGTTTCGTGGATATCTCTAGTTTTGTATCCTAATTCTTTTTCTGCTTTACTACTATCTGTTTGGTGGTTAGAGTGTAGTACTTCAATTGCATATTTTGTGAATACAGGTTTCTTTTTTAATATTTTGTAGAAGAATTCTGCAATTGGGGCAAGGAATTTGATGATACTCGTAGGAGCTTTAATTTTAGGCCCTGGTGTTTCTGTAATTTTTGCTAATGCTTGAAAGAGTTCAAATATGGATATGTCTTGTCCAGCAAGTAGATAGCTTCCTCCTGTCTTACCTTTTTCTAATGCTAGAATTATACCGTTTGCTACATCTCTTACATCTACAAAGTTGTACCCTCCCTCTATGTAGAATACTTTGGAGTATATTCTGGCATCTTTAATGAGACTACCGAATTCTGAATTTCTAAAGTCATATGGTCCTGCTATTCCACTTGGATAAACGACAACTGTATCTAATCTTTCTTTGGATGCTTCTAGTACTTCTTTTGTTGCTAGTATTTTTGTTTTTGCGTAATCATTCTCTGTATCTTCTATTTTTGCTAGTGTTTCTGTAATGGGTGTACCTTTTGGAGGTTCGTAGAGTGCATGTATAGAGCTTGTGTAGAGTAGTCTTTGTACTTTAGCTCTTTTGCATGCCTCTATGACAGTTTTTGTACCTTCTACATTGACAGTATACATTAATTCTTCTTTTCCTGTTGCTATTGATATTATTCCTGCTAGGTGGCACACATATTTTGCTTTTTTGAATATTTTTATAAGGAAATCTAGGTCTCTGATATCTCCTTGGTAGTATTCAATGGGAAGTCCGTCTAAAGCTTTATCCTTAGGGTCTTTGTCTATGACTGCTACTTTGTAACCCTTAGAGAGTAGGGTTCTTACTAACACATTTCCTATATGTCCGGATCCGCCTGTTACTATTATCATATCTCCATTATATGTTCTTCTAAGAAGTAGTCAAATGAAATTCTCTGCTGAGATGCACCTGAGAGTGATCAACCCTCTGGTGCTTAGTAGGCTAGTGCCATACTACTCAGCAGAGTTGCACTATATATCTTTGAGGTTGATCAGACCTCTTGGATATATAGGCTTTAGTAGCAGTGATCCGCTGCTACTAGAGCTAGAGGTCGATTTAACAAAAAACCGACCTACAATGGCCGGTTGTAATTCACATTCCTGTGCAAGGCGTTATATTGTACTAATAGTATAGCAAACTATAGGGAGATAGTCAACCCTATATTGAAGTCTCTTGACATGTCATAGAGTGTACGCTATTATGTACACAGTAAGATAAATAAGATGAAATTATGAATACTATTAATATTACACAAGCTAGAAAAAATCTCTTCGGTTTAGTAGAGAGAGCAAATAGTGGGTTTAATCCAGTAACGATTGTTAATAATAGGGGAGGTAGTGCTGTTTTGATATCAGAACAAGACTGGAAAGATATTCAGGAGACACTGTTTCTAACTTCTTTACCTAATTTTGTAAAAGATGTTAAGAAGATGAATAGTGGTAAGAAAGATGAATGGAAGAAGTACAATGAGAAGGAGGAGTGGTAATGTATGAGATTTTTCTTTCTAAAAAAGCATATAAGGATAGAAAACTACTTAAACAAGCAGGATTAGAACTTAAAACAAAGAAGTTATTAAACATACTTTCTAAAGATCCATTTCAAGTTCCTCCTAGATATGAAAGTTTAAGAGGGGAGTTAGAAGGGTATTATTCTAGAAGAATAAATATACAGCATAGGTTAGTGTATTCTGTTGATATCAAAAAGAAAGTTGTATATGTCTACAGAATGTGGACTCACTATGAATTTTAGATTTATTCTTTACTATAAATAATCTTTACACTTGGTCCCATTGTAGGAGCAAGATGCATTCTTTCTACTGTTAATTCTGGTGTTTTACCAATAACATCTGCAATTGCTTGTACTGCAATGTGAATGTTCTCTATCAACTTCTCATCATCTAAATCAATCTTTCCTACATTCATATGTACCACTCCTGATGGATCACATGCAAATGTCTGTTTACCTTTCTTGTATTCTGAAACTGCTTCTGCAATATCATCTGTTACTGTTCCATTCTTTGGATTAGGCATTAAACCTTTAGGACCTAACTCTTTTCCTAAAACTGCAATCTTTGGCATAACTGATGGAGTAGCAATAGCTACATCAAATTCAATCTTTCCATCTTTAACATCTTTCATTATTGCTTCCATACC
>CAYPAR010000047.1:0-5220 GCA_964408765.1 uncultured Candidatus Saccharibacteria bacterium
TGACTTTTATCTGTTTATGCCACAAGAAATAAAAACTCAAACCTAACAAACCAACCTTAGTACCCTTTACTGACTTCTCTATCTCATTAAGTCCTTCTTGCAATCTAGAAACAGTATACTCTGGCATACTGTTGTTAATATCTCTAGCTATCTTCAAAAACCTATGATCAAAACCAGCCTCTTGTGCCCTCTTAATTAAGTAATATGGATCAACTGCAATACAATGTCCTCCAACTCCTCTACTTGGCCAATGTACCATAAAAGAAAAAGGTTTATTAGAAGCACCCTTTAGAGTCTCAATTAAATCAATATCCATAGCATCAAAAGATTTAGCAAGCTCATTAACATATGCAATATTAATATCCCTAAATGCATTCTCAACTATCTTTGTAGACTCAGCTATCTTAATTGTAGATACTTCATTAATCTCTGCATCCAAGAAACTCCTGTAAAAATCAGCAATCTCTTTCGTTTTCTCTTTTATTAAACTACCAATATTTCTAGGAATATTGTAAACATTCCACTTAGGGTCACCAGGATTAATCCTCTCTGGACACATAGCAACATTAAAGTCTTTACCTGCTATTAATTTACTTCCCTTCTCCAAAACAGGAACTAAAATCTCCTCACATGTACCAGGATTAACAGTTGATTCTAAAACTACTGTTGCACCTTTCTTAAGATATTTAGATATTGTCTCTCCTGCATTAATAACTGGAGTATAGTCTGGAGTATGATCATCAAGAACTGGTGTAGGCACGCAGATAATGAAAATGTCTGTATCCTCTAACTCATCACTATCTGTTGTAGCATGAAGGTCTAACTCTTTAAGATCTCTCTCTGCTAGTTTATCCGTAATGGGACATTTCTTTGACAATATTTTCTTTACTTGTTCTTTACTAATATCAAAACCTACAACTTCATACTTCTCACTTCTTTCTATTGCAAGAGCTAATGGTAATCCAACATAACCAAGACCTATTATTGATACTTTTTTCATATATGTTTTGGTAAGATAACTAAGTTATTATATTGGAAATTCTCTCTAATTCCAACCTCTTAATCAATTAACAAAGAGATTATTAAAACTGGTAATAGACTTCTGATATAATGAAGTCACAAATAATATTAATATAATAATATGAAAACTTCTTTTATTATTCCTGTTTACAATGCAGAGAAAACTCTATCTTACTGCCTAGATAGTATTCTAAATCAAACAGATCAAGATTTTGAAATTATATTGGTAAATGATGGATCTGTTGATAAATCTCAAGAGATAATAGAGAGGTATAAAAAGAAATATCCTAATAAAATAAAAGCATACACACAGAAAAACTCAGGTATTGCTACTACTAGGAACAATGGCATAAAGTATTCATCTGGAAAATATCTATTCTTTATAGACAATGATGATTATATAGATCCTGACTATGTAGAAACTTTTGTAAATGAAATAGAAGAAAGAAAGTGTGATGTTGTTATTGGTGGATATAGAAGAGTAACAGAAGAAGGAAAAATTCTCTATCTGAAACAACCAATTGATTCTCCCTGGTCCAAATATATGTTTATTACACCTTGGGGAAGAGTATACAGAAAAGATGCTTTAGTTAAAAATAATATCTCCTTCCTAAATCTAAATATTGGAGAAGACGTAGGTTTAAATATCAATGCTAATCTCAAACTAAAAGTAGAAACAATCCCCTATACTGGTTATAACTGGGTAGATAAAAAGACCTCAACATCCAATACTCTACACAAAGGAATGAAAAAGAATGTCGACTTCATACCTCTTTTAGAAAAAATAAAAGAGTATTCAAAATCAACAAAGATATCTAAGATTGAAGAGAGTCTCCTAGAATATTTCATTGTTAAAACAGCTATTTATTACATTCTACACTCTGGAAGAAAAACAGAATATACAACACTAAAGACAGAAGCTAAACATATATTTAATTGGGTTAGAGAAAACTATCCTAAGTATTCTAAAAACAAAAATATATCACCTTTTAGACCTAAAGGAGAGGTCTTATCTATAAGAATGATAGTATGGATATACATTTTTCTACAAAAACTTCATTTAGAAAATACTTTCCTATGGGTATACAGCAAACTATAAATTTAATATAATGAAGATATGAGTACATACATAGTTCTCCCTGCATACAATGAAGGAAAAGTAATAAAGAAAACAATACAGAGTATAAAGAAGGAAGGTTTTAATAATATCATAGTAGTAGATGATGGATGTAAGGATAATACCTCAAAAGAAGCATTATCTACAGGTGTCATTGTTGTAAAACACCCAATTAACAGAGGAAAGGGAGCTGCAACTCAAACAGGTATAGATGCTGCTAAACTTCTAAATGCAGATATCATTGTAACAATGGATTCTGACGGACAACATAATCCAAAAGATATTAAAGCAATGATAGAACCTATACAAAAGAAAGAAACTGATGTAGTAATTGGGAGTAGATTTGTAGGTGAATCTAACGATATTCCAAAATCTAGAGTCTTGATGAACAAGATTGGAAATTTAGTTACCTATATATTCTTTGGAGCTATGTCTTCAGATAGTCAATCAGGATTTAGAGCATACTCTAATAAAGCAGCTAATTCCGTATATTCATATATGGATAGATATGAGTTTGAATCAGAGATGTTAGGACATATAAAAGCAGCAAAACTTAAAGTAAAGGAAGTCCCTATCAAGGTTATATACACGGAACACTCATTAAACAAATACAAAGGAGATACTGTTCCTGCACAAAACTTCTTAAATGGAATAAAAATGGTAATTAGATTGATAGAACAAACATTATTTAAATAATTAAATAGACATGGTTATACAAATCTTAGCTACAATATTTATAGTTCTCCTCATACTTCCAAATCTTTATAATTCATACAAGAAAAACAACCTGACTCCTCTTGGTGCTGCCATATGGGCAGTATTTTGGTTAGCAGGTCTAGTAGTTATATGGTTTCCACATCTAATGGGAATAATAGGTAATGCTCTAGGAGTAGAACGAAGTATTGATGGACTTGTATATACCTCTATAATTCTTCTCCTCTATCTCTCACTTAGACAGAGAATTAGAATTAGTCAAATTGAGAAAGAAATTACAATGTTATCTAGGAAAATAGCCTTAAAAGATATTGAAAAGAAGAAAGATGAAAAATAATCCATTAGTTTCAATTCTCATACCTACATATAATTCTGTTGATTTTGTAGAGGATACTGTTAGAAGTATCATGAATCAAACATATACCAATATTGAGATTGTAATTGTTGATGATGCTTCAACCGATGGTACTATGAAGATATTAGAAAAACTATCTAAGGAAGATAAAAGGATAAAGTTATCACAAAACAAAAAGAACCTAGGTATTACTGATAATATGAATAATGGTATTCATAAATGTAATGGTAAGTATATAGCTATCCTAGATGGAGATGACTGGGCATATCCATATAGAATAGAAGAACAAGTAAAGTTAATGGAGAAAGATGAAGAAGTTGTACTATGTGCTGGATATATGGACATCTGTGATGAAAACTTAAATGTAAAAACAACAAGAACTTACCCCTTAAAGGATAAAGAAATTAGAAGAGCAATGGTTAAATATGATCCCATATCACATCCAAGTTCTATGTGGAGAAAAGATGCTCTACTTAAAACAGATTTATACAGTAAAAACTTCCCTATCTGTAGAGACTATGACTTAATTGTAAGAATATCCAAGTTTGGGAAATATGAAAATGTACCAAAATCATTAATTAAGTATAGAGTAAGAAAAGACTCAGAAACAGGGAAGAAAATTAGACAAACACAACTATATTCTTTCTATATACAAATGAAAGCTGTTTTTGAATATAGTTTTAAGTTTACTTTTACAGATGGTATCTTTCTAGTATTAAGATTAATAGCAACAGTAATTCTACCTACATCTTTACAGAGATTTATTGCGAATAATTTTTCTGTTTTACGACTTACCTAAAATCTTTTTGAGAACATCTGTACCCTTGTAAACAATAATCCTTTTAAGATTACTAATCCATTGTCTGAAAACTATCCATTTATTATCTGCGTATCTTTCTGCTATTAATCTGGATTCTGCTAATGTTTTATCCACACTAGAACCTGTTTTTGTATCAGATGTAAATCTAAACTCAGCTAAGTACTCCTTGATTAAATGCATATGACTTACCTTTTCCATTCTTACCCAGTAATCATAATCCATAGCATAGTGTAAACTCTCATCTAAATATCCTATTTCATCCATGAGAGATTTTCTCCAAAAAGTCGCTGGTTGAGATATTGTGTCTTCAATCAAGAGAGAATCCAAAGTAAGTCTCTCTAAACCTATATTCTTATACTTAGTAATATACTTTCTAATCTCCTTATTATTCTCATCTATAATCCTACAATACCCTGTTAACCATAAACAATCAGGATTATCTTTGAAATATGTAACTACCTTTGCTAACGCTCCTTCTGTATATAAATCATCAGCATTAAGGAAGGCAATAATATCTCCTGTAGCCATCTTTAAACCTTTGTTAATACCATCTGATTGTCCACTATCCTTTTCACTAAGATATCTAAAAGTTACTCTATTACCCCATTTACCATCTTGTATCTCTTTATCATACTTCTTAATTATTTCTAAACTATTATCCTTAGAACCTCCATCTGTAATAATATATTCTAAATCAAAATCACCTTTTTGACTTAAAATACTTTTAATCGTTTGTTCTAGATATTTATCAGTATTAAAGTTTGTAGTTATTATTGAGATTTTCATATATGGTTTATTTAGATTAATATTAATTCACTCTATCATAAAATGATTCTAAATGTTAAACTCTTTTCTATGAAGAAAAACTACAAATTTTTTATCTACCCATTATTAATCATCTTTTTAGTTCTTTTGTTATCTGTTTTCAAAATAAATGGTTCTTCAGTAGAGATATTTAGAGGGGCTGTATTCGATACAAGTGAGAGAGATCCAAACTCTCTATTTGGTAGACCACGAGCAATAAGAAGTGACCAGTACATGATAACCATACCAATGATTGCATCCCAAGATATAAACAATGAAGCTACTATAAATACAGATATGGGAGAGGGAACTAATTTAATAACTCAAAACATACCATCTAGAAATATCTTTGCACTATTCAGACCAACATTTTTTACTTTCTACTTTACT
>CAYPAR010000048.1:0-2529 GCA_964408765.1 uncultured Candidatus Saccharibacteria bacterium
AGGTTTTTGTAAAGCTGATATATATTAGTTTCTCTCCTAAAGTATGCAAGAATCTTAGCTTTTATCTCCTCAGTGTTTTCTGTTCTAAGCTTAATATCTCCTTCTTTATACTTGTTGAATTTTTTTTGAGCAAAAGCATATTCTGTTGCTAGTGACACTCTCTCTATCATATCAATATCACTATACTCTTCTTTGAGTTGATGATATCTATCAGCTATCACTTCTGCCATGCTGCTTGGAATATTTTCTAGTAGATTCTCTTCAAAATCGTGGAAGTATTTATCTAAAATTTTGATAAACTCTCTAGAACCTTTAAATTCTTTGAATTCTAGATTTTCTTCTTCTGTTGAAACTGTGTAGTAGTCATCCCATTCTAGAATTTTCTTTGCCCAGAAGAGATATGTTAATGTTTCAACCTTTCTTACTCCTAGGTTGGGTAATACATCTGAAACATAATCTATGAACATTTGGTTGGGAGCTATAATTAAGGAATTCGTATCATTGATTTTCTTTGAATATGTATAGAAGAGATAAGCTAATCTATGTAAGAGAATTGTTGTTTTTCCACTACCAGCGACTCCCTGTATGACAACAGGGAAATCTATATCTTCTCGTATAATATCGTTTTGTTGAGCTTGAATAGTTGCAACAATATCTTGTAGTTTCTTTCCAATTCTTTCTTGAAGTTGTACCAAAAGAAATTCATCTGCAGCAACATTTCCAGATTTAGCATCATATATTCCCCTTATTCTAGCTCTTGATATTTGAAACTGTCTCTTTTGAACTAATTCTCCTTTTCTTTCTCCTACAGGAGCTGTAAAAGAAACATTTTTCTTAGGTCCAGAGTTTTGATAGTAAATGTTAGCAATAGGGGATCTCCAATCTGTAATCAGGGGTAGGTGGGTATCTTTGTCCACCATTGCGAATTTACCGATATATAGGCTGAGTGGGACCTTAGTTCTAGAATCATCTGGTAGAAAGACAATTTTTCCAAAATATGGAGAGTCAAGTGCTACAAGTTCATTGTTAATTCTTCCAACAGTTATCTCTATTTCAATGAGAATTTTGTTGTAAATACTTCTAGCAGCTTTTTTTTCATCAGCATCACTTTCCGCATCTATTTCTTCTATCTGCCTTTCAAGTTCTTCTTCCAGTCTTTTTAGATTAGGTAGTAAGAAATCTAATCTTTTTTTTGTGATAAGGGAAACTTTTTGTAAGTGTGGGTATTCCTCTTCTTCTAGAGGAGTTTTGTATACTATCTTACTGAAATCTACAACCTCCTCTATATCCTTGTATAAAGGGTTTAGATATTTCTCAAAGGTTTGCATTGTGTTTTCAGCAGAAAATTACCTGTCTAGTATACAACCTTTTTCTTTTTTTGTCTAGAAATCTTGGAGGTCTGACCTAGGTCTGCCCCACGTTAATCTAGATTTAATCATCAATATTCCTTTCTTATAAAAGTCTTTTTTGATAAAAATCCTTTTATTTTGTAAAAATTTTGGTCTAGGGAGACATAGGATATTGTAATTACTTAGTAGTAGGAGACCTTTTGAGTGGATTAAAAAGTTATGAATCAGGGGCAGACCTAGGCCAGACCTGGTGAGGTTGTGGTATGATGTAAATATGAGTGGACAGTTGAAATTTCTTTTGACTTTGGTTGTACTTGTTGGCCTCTTTCTCTTTTTACAAGAGAAGTTTAGTTTTTTGGATATCTCAATCACAGAAAATTCTTCTAAGGTAGAAGAACAGAAAGAAAATAATTCAAAGAAGGAAAGTAGTGAAGCAAAAAAAGACTATGTAGATATATATATGGAAGAAGGTAAGAGTGTAAAAGTTAATGTAGAAGTTGCTAATACTGAGATAGAAAGAAGGAATGGTCTCTCAAATAGACAATATCTAGGAGATTATGATGGGATGTGGTTTATTTTTGATGAAGATGTAAAAAATTCTTTTTGGATGAAAGATATGCTAATTCCTTTGGATATTATTTTTGTTGATTCTAGTGGTTTTATTGTTGATATAAAGGAAAATAATACTCCATGTACGGATTCATATTGTCCTAGCATACTTTCCTCATCTACTTACAGATATGTACTTGAAGTCAATGCGAATTTTTGTGAAGAGAATGGGGTAGAAGTGGGTCATAGTATAACTGTACACATTATTTCAGATAATCCTGTATAATAGGCGGCATGATTAATTCGTTAGTAGATTGGTTGGTAAATTTAATTAACTCTGTTGGATATTGGGGTGTTGGTTTAGCAATGTTCATAGAAAGTTTCTTTGCTCCAATACCAAGTGAGATAATTCTTCCTTTTTCTGGTTTTGTAGCATCTCAAGGAACATTAAATATTGTTTTAGTAATAGTAATAGCTACCTTCTCTGCATATCTAGGATCTCTACCATTCTATTTAGTAGGGAGATGGGGAGAGAAGTCAGTTATAAAGTTCTTAGAAAAATATGGGAAATATCTTTTCATCTCAAAAACGGATTTAGATAAAGGATTTACTGCCTTTGAAAAGTATGGAA
>CAYPAR010000048.1:2629-4868 GCA_964408765.1 uncultured Candidatus Saccharibacteria bacterium
CAAAGGTAAAAGACTCTTTCCAGTCATCTCGCTAGGTTTACTAATTTTCATTATCTGTAATATTGTTGGGGCAACATCTCTTAATGCGCCATATGGAAGAAGTTGCGATTTGTAGTCACTTCCTACGATTATAAATGGGACAGGATTTATTGAATGCTCTGTATCCATACTACCATCATCAACATTCAACATCTCTTCTACATTCCCATGATCTGCTGTTATCACAACAACACCACCCAATGCTGTAAAACTATTTACTAATTCTTTAACGCAGAAATCTACAACTTTAACTGCCTTAATTCCTGCTTCTAGATTTCCGGTATGTCCAACCATATCTGCATTTGCAAAATTGGCAACAATGAAATCATATGTTTGTCTCTGTATCCTATCAAGTAATATTGTTGTAATTTCTAGTGCGCTCATCTCAGGTTTTTGATCATATGTTGTAACCTTTGGAGAAGGAATAATGATACGATCTTCTTTATTGTAAATGATTGAAGTGCCACCATTAAAAAAATATGTAACGTGAGGAAATTTCTCTGTTTCCGCAATTCTTAATTGAGTTTTTTCTTCTGCATCAACAACATTACCAAGTGTGAGATTAATATATTGTTTTGGGAAAATAACTTTTTCAGGGAAGTTTTTTCTGTATTCAACCATACTTGCAACAAAAAGATTAGGTATTTTTTTTCTTAAAAACCCAGTAAAATTATCAGAGATTAATGCTTCTGTTAATTGAATCATCCTATCAGGTCTGAAATTCATTAAAATCACAGCATCATTTTCTTTTATATTACTTTTATTAATAACTGCTGGTTCTATAAACTCATCAGTTATCTTTTGTGAATAATTATGTTGTATTGCTGCATGATAGTTAGGGAATTTTTCACCTAAATTCTTCTCAAGAAGATAATATGCCCTTTCGGTTCTCTCCCACTTATTATTTCTATCCATGCCATAAAACCTACCGATAATAGTACCAATTTGTCCTATACCCCTATCCATACAATATTTATCAATATCTGAAAGATAGGTAACTGCAGCATTTACTCCTGTATCTCTTCCATCTGTAAATGCATGAATAAATACTCTATTTGGGAAATTATATTTAGAAAAGAAATCAATAACTGTTTTAAAGTGATTAATATGAGAGTGTACTGCACCATCACTAAGAAGTCCTACAAGGTGGATATTTCCGTCACATTTGTAAGCATGGGTAAAAGCTTCCTTGAGTGTATTATTCTGATAAATCAAACCTTTTTCAATTGAATTATTAATTCTAGGCAAATTTTGGCTTACAGTTCTACCTGCTCCGATATTTAAATGACCGACTTCACTGTTTCCTTTTACATTCTCAGGCAATCCGACATGCTCACCAGATGCGATAAGATATGTATGTGGACAGGTACTCCAAAGAGATGATAGAGTGGATGGATTGGCCTGTACGACAGCATTCCCAGGGTTAAGAGGAGCAGCTCCTAAACCATCTAAAATCAATAACAAAACTTTCTTCTTTTTATTCATAGGCAGATTGTTGCATATATTGTGGCATATTTTTCATTTTTATTCTATAATCATCTCTAGCATTTCAAATTAAATATTTTTAGTACAGATTATGGATAACAATATATTGAAAAAAATAGAAGAAGATTCTTACAAGAAAAGACCTGATGTAAGGGTTGGAGATACTGTTAAGCTACATTTAAAAATTAAGGAAGGTTCAAAAGAAAGGACACAGATTTTTCAAGGTGTTGTTATCTCAATTAAAGGGACAGGTTTAAGTAAGAATATTGTAGTAAGAAAGATATCGTATGGAGTTGGTGTAGAGAAGATAGTTCCATTACATGCTCCTTCTTTACTAAAGATAGAGATTGTTAAAAGAGGTAAAGTTAGAAGAGCAAAACTATTCTATCTTAGAGAAAGAGAAGGAAGAAAGGCATTGAAGGTAAGTGGTGTAAAGGACGTATATATGACAGATGAGGTAGAAGTACCGGTTGAGGGAGAAGAAGAGCTTGTAGAGGTGCCAGAAGAAGCTGAAGTAGTTAAAGAAGAGGTGGTGGTTGAAGAGGAAGTTAAGGAAGAAAAAGAAACTGCTGAAGAAGTAAAAGAGGAAAAGGAGGAAGAGAAGAGAGAGCAAGTACACAAAGATAAAAAAGAAGAAAAGAAAAAATAGAGCTACTTGCAGGGGTAGTTCAATGGTTAGAATGTCTGTTTTCCAAACAGAGGGTTGCGGGTTCGA
>CAYPAR010000049.1:0-4751 GCA_964408765.1 uncultured Candidatus Saccharibacteria bacterium
AAAGAGATACTTTTGTCTTTTCTGCGTTATCTCCTGCTCTAAAACCAACTTTTACTAGTGTTACTCCTGTCTTCTCACCTTTTACATATTCAATGAATTTCTTTGTAAGTTTGTCATTTCCTAAAACCAACTGTAACTTTCTTAGAAAACTAATATCTTCTCTATTCTTTTTCCCTCTCTCTATTAACGACTCCATGTCTTTTTTAAGAACTTTAGCTCTAGGTGTTGTAGTTACAACATGACCTCTCTCTAAAAGAGACCTTAAGAGATTCTGCTTCAAAGCACTTCTATGTGATGGTTTCCTCCCTAATTTTGCTTTTTTAACCCCTTTATACATTAAAATTATCCGTTAATATTAATTCCATACTCATTTAAAAGTTCTAATATCTCGTTTAGTGATTTGTTCCCAAATCCTGGGAGATTTAATAACTCTGTTGCTGTTGTATCTCTTAAATCTGCTACTGTTTTAAATCCTCCTGAAAGAAGACCTGTTTTAGATCTCTTAGATATTGGTAACTCTTCAATCTTCCATGCACCAATTTCATCATTCTGAGTTTCTCCTGCTTCTTCCTGTATATCGGGAGTATTTACTTCTTCCTGAATAGCTTCAACCTCTTTTGCTGCCATTCCCATTGCAATCATTACTTTACCTGCAAACTCTTGAAGTATTTTCGCAGACTCTAGTAATGCATCTTTTGGTGTAATACTTCCATCTGTTGTTACACCTATCAAAACGGCATCTAAGTCTGTCTCTTGACCCTTTCTTGCCTGCTCTACTATTAAACTGACTTTCTCAACTGGAGTAAAATCACAATCTAAAGGAATTATACCAACCTCTTTTCTTCCTCCTGCTGGTACTGCTTTGTATCCAATTCCAGATTCAATCATAACCTCCATATCGAGAGATGAAGATGCTTCTGTTAGAGTTGCAATATGTAAATCCTGAGTTACAACTTCTACATCTCCTGTTGTTTGAATATCTTTTGCAGTTACAACTTTCTTTCCTTTTACACTAATTTTACAAAATGCTGGATTATCTGATTTTGTACTAAACTTAACCTGTTTGAGATTCATAATGATATCAAGCATGTTTTCTTGAATACCTTCTACCGTTGAGTACTCATGATCAACTCCTTTTATACTTACACTTGTAATCCCAGATCCTCTTAAACTTGAATACAAGATTCTTCTCAAAGCATTTCCTAGTGTGTGACCATATCCTCTTGGTAATGGGGAAATTTCAAAAAGTCCGTAATTCTCTGCTTCCTCTTTGATTGTAACTTTAATATCTTTAAAAACTTCCATTTGATAATAAAATAAAATTATCTAGAGTAGAACTCAATAATTAAATTCTCTTTAATTCCTTCATCCATATCATCTCTAATTGGTAATCTTACAACTTTACAAGTTGAACCTTTTGTTTCAATCCAATCAGGAGTCTTAAATAATTTCTCTGATGGAGCTAACTTTGCTTGCTTTAGCTCAATAGAATCACCTTCTTGAACTTCTAATGATGGAATCGTTTTCTTTTCCCCATTAAGTTTTACATGACCATGGGTTACATACTGTCTAGCAGCAGCTCTAGAAGGAGCTAATCCTGCAAGATAGAGAATATTATCTAATCTTAATTCTAAAATTCTTAAAAATTCTAAACCTTTATCTGTATTTCTGTTCTTTGATCTTCTATCTGATTCCTTGTATGCAGCAATCATATTCTTCTCTCTTAGTCCATAGGTTCTTTTAACTTTTTGTTTCTCCCTTAGTTGAAATCCATAGTTAGAGAGCCTTGCTCTTCTTTTACCTCCATGCTGTCCAGGAGGAAAAGGTTTTCTTTTTAACCCAGCTTTTTCAGAGAAAGATCTTGAACCCTTAAGATTAAGTTCTACTCCTTCTCTTCTACTTAGTTTTTCTTTTGGTCCTGTATATCTACCCATTTATATATAAATACAAATTATCTTCTAGGTGTTTTCTTTGGTCTACATCCATTGTGTGGAATAGGTGTCTTATCTATTAACATTGTTATCTTAAGTCCTGCAGAATCTAAACCCTTAACAGCTGCATTTCTTCCTGCTCCTGGTCCTTTAACTACAACCTTAACTTCTTTTAATCCATATTTTTTAATAACTTTTTCTGCTACATCCATAGCTGCTTTTGTAGCTGCATAGGCTGTACTTCTTTTTGCACCCTTGAAACCTACCATGGCTGGACTTCCTTGTCCTAAAGTTTCTCCATTTTCATCAGCTAAGGTTATTAGTGTGTTATTAAATGTTGCTAAAATAGTAGCAACTCCACTTTGAACATTTCCTTTTGTAGATTTTTTAGTTTTTTTAACTTCTGCCATTTTGTACTAAGTTTTATCTAATGTTCTCTTTAATCCTCCAACAGGTCTGCTTCTACCTTTTCTTGTCCTAGCATTATGTCTAGTTCTTTGACCTCTTACTGGAAGACCTAATTTATGTCTAATTCCTTTATAGGTTCTGATGTCTTTTAATCTTTTGATATCTCTAAATCTCTCTTGTCTTAATTCACCTTCAACACTAAAGTTTTCTTCAATATATTTCCTTACTTTATCTAACTCTGTTTCTGAAAGATCTCTTACAAATACTACTGGGTCTACCTTTGCCCCTTCACAAATCTTTTTCGCACTTACCTCACCTATACCGTAAATACTCATTAAAGAGACCCATAATCTCTTATCATTTGGTATTTCAATTCCTGCTACTCTTGCCATTTTTTAATTAAATAAATTAATAATTAACCCTGCCTCTGTTTATGCTTAGGATTCTTTCTACAATAGACATATACCCTGTTCTTTCTTTTAACAGTGTAACATTCTGAACATCTTTTCTTTACAGAAGCTCTTACTTTCATTTTAATCCATATATCTATAAATTATTCGACCCCTCTCTTTATCATATGGAGTCATCTCTATCTTTACCTTATCTCCTTCAAGAATACGAATGTAATGCATTCTCATCTTACCAGAGAGATATCCAATAACTTCGTGTTTAGATCCATTTACCTCAATCTCAACAATGAATTGAGTATTTGGTAAACTCTCTTTCACTACTCCATCAAATTCAAAAACTTTTTTACTATCATTCATAGTTAGTCAATAATCCACACTAGTGGAATCTTTGGAATTATACCAAAGGAAGACTAGTAAATCAACATAAATAATATAAATATTACTATGCTAGATGCCTTTGAAAGAGACTAGGTAAGAATAGCAAAAAAAAGATATTTTTACAAGCTATTTAACATTATTGCTTTTGTTATATGTAGAAAACTACAACAATTCTAATATCTCTGGTAGTTGTTCTCCATTCTGAATCATTTCCTCTTTCCTCTTTTTTTTATATAACTTTGCTAACACGGCATTTCTTCTTATCATTTCTCTACTAAGCATCCTAAGTTCCTCCTTAGTATAATCTTGTAACACTTTATAACCATCATAGCTTATGGAAATTTTCTTACCACCACCTAGATCTAATTCTCCCTCCTCATTATGACCTACAGAATCCAACAGAGGTTTAACATAGGCATCCGTTAAAGGGATAGAAATCAGACCTTCTTTTTTCGTCCATGTGAATACACTATAGAGACCATCTTTTGTAAACATATAAGATGTACAATCTAGGACATCAGGCTTTTCTTCACCTACTATCTCTTCAATAAAGGGATTATCGATAAACTTTGCTTGAAAATATACACTGTCAAGAACAATTACTTCCTAACCATTGTCAAGTAAAAGCTTTCTACATGCATAAGGATAGGCCTCGTGTAGTTGTTTCATCCTTTCCACATTAAATAACTCCGTTACTGTCATATTTTTCTTCGAGGCTTCGATATATTCGCTAATCTCTTTATTTGCGACAGCTCTCCCTTCTGTTCTTGTTAAATGGTCAATATAACTTTTAAAAGAATTATCTTTTATTCCTTCTAATTGCTTCTGGGACACCCAAGAATATTCACTTTTCTTAAAACAATCTGGAAGATCTATAAAATCATCTTCAATGGCATACTTTTCGTTGTACCACTTTTCGTAATCTTTGAAAACATGCTCTCGAAAAGCAAGCTCATCAAAAAAAGCTGCTAAAGCAACAGGATTAGCATGACCAAAACTAAAGAAGTTTGAAATTCTCAGACAAGGTAATACTACTCTACCATCGAGCACAGTTACTCTTACTACCTCTTCATTTCTAAACCATTCTAAATTTTTATGATAATTCCGAACTCCTGTCACTATATCAGAAACAAGATTAGAATCAGCTTCCAGCAAAGATCCTAAATGGTTAGTTCTCGAACCTTCTAATAGTTTTAACAGAGAAAACTTATCTTTAATAGGTCTTTCCGTATATTTCTCTCGCCCAACAGAGATTATTTCTTGCTCTGTGATTATTAATCGATCAAGCTGCTGACTGAAAACATCTACCTGTTTCCTTTTGTTATCTCTTCCTGCTTTTGTTAGCCAGTCATAGTACAAATCCTCTGTAGAATACAACCAAGGATTATCAAAGACAACGAATTTTTCTCCACTATCTAGTAAACCACCTTTGCAAGCATGTGGATATTTTTCCAGAAACTCATCTATCATTTCTATATGTTGCTTTTGATTTTCTGAGAGTTCTCTTCCATGCATCCGAAACAAATATCGTTCCCTTTTTCTAGCATCATCTATTCCTACGTTCTCCTCAAGCAAAGCCAATTCAAAAGCAATATCTGGATCAGTTATCTGACCATATTCATTA
>CAYPAR010000050.1:0-4751 GCA_964408765.1 uncultured Candidatus Saccharibacteria bacterium
AAGAGCTTTACAGCCGAGGGCTAAAAGCCCACGGATAGTCGCTAAGAACATTATAAAATATTCTGCTCTTGCATTTGCAATTGTTTTAATCATAGGGATATTTAAATTGGCAGTTAGTGGTTTACTGTTTGTTGGTGGTATCTTTTTTGATACAAATCAAAAAACAGAAGCTTTAATTGAAAGAGAAATTAGTTTTGATTTTGAAGATTATGATAATCTTGACATTAAAACTACTGTTAGTAGATTGACTATAAAAACAGGAGAGCAGTTCTCTGTGGTTACCAACAACAAGGATGTAACAGTTAAAGAGAGAAAAGATACAATAGTTATTAGAGATAATAGGAAACCAAACTATTACAACTATAACAGAGATTTAGAAGTAATTGTTACTTTACCTGCTTACAAATCATTAGATTCAGTTACAATAGATGCAGGTGCAGGGAGAGTATCTATTGATGAGTTAAATTGTAGAAAAGCAAATATTAATCTAGGAACAGGTGAAGTAGAGATAAACAAGATAAATGTTACAAATGAAATGAAACTATCTGGTGGTATAGGAGAATTAACTATTCATGATGGAAAACTTAATAATCTAGATGCTGATTTAGGTGTTGGAAGCTTTAAAGCAACATTATCTTTAACAGGTAGAAACAAGATTGATGCAGGTGTTGGAGAAGTAAGTCTAAACCTGTTAGATAGTTATAAAAACTATACTTTTAATATTGATAAAGGTTTAGGTGATATTAAACTTGATATGAATAGTATACAATCAGGAATATATGGGAATGGTATACATACTGTAGAGATATCAGGAGGTGTAGGAGAGATAAAGGTTAGTACAAAAGATTAGAAATTTTAAGCATATTACCCATACTTAGGATAGCAACACTTCTTGTATTTCTTGCCACTACCACATGGACAAGGATCATTTCTTCCTACCTTGTTTCCTTTCTTAACAGTCTTCTGTTTACCAACCTTACCTGGTCTATTATCCTCACTTCGTGATACCTGTTGTCTTCTCACTGGTTCATTAGAGACTAATCTAACCTTAAAGAATCTTGTTACAACAAAGTCATCTATTTTTCTTAACATCTCATCAAACATCTCAAAACCTTCATTCTTGTATTCAACAAGAGGATCTTTCTGTGCTAAGTTTCTTAAAGATATACCCTCTCTTAAATCTGTCATAGTATCTAAATGTTCCATCCAGAATCTATCAAATGATTGAAGAATCAGATATCTAGAAAGAGCATTCATAGCCTCTACACCAATAGAGTAAGTATGAATAGTAAATGTACAAAGGATTAATCTTTTAAGTTCTTTTGTACTGTCTATTCGAGAAAGAGTATAGAGTTTTCTAAACATATCTACAGTATCTTTGTACCCAAGAGTAATAGAAGCAACATCTATCAAATCCTCAGTCAAAAGATTTACAATATTGGTATATATCCCCCTCTCCTCAATATTATCAATCTTCATATCATCTTCCAAAGAAGAGGCAATGAGAAAATCAACATATTCTAAAGTCTTCTTAAGAATCCATTTGTCAAGAGGAGAAAATGGGTACTTCATATCTCTAAGTCCATATGTATCCCAACTCTCTGGCCTGTTAAGAGCAAATCCATCTAAACTATCCTGAACACTCTCAATGTCTATTTCTTTAATAATCTTCATGTCTTTCTCCAAGTCCTTCTCCGTAAGCTTTACATCACTCTCTAGCTCTATCTCCAAAATCTTTCTTCTTAAGGTATATATGATCTCTCTTTGCTGATTTAAAACATCATCATACTCAACTAGTCTTTTACGAATATCATAGTTTGATGCCTCAACTTTCTTCTGTGCATTCTCAATTGACTTACCAATCACACCTACAGATACTTCCATATCATCATCTAAACCAACCTGCCCCATTATCATCTTCATCCTATCCCCACCAAATATTCTCATCAGATCATCTTCAAAAGAAACAAAGAATTTAGACTCTCCTGGATCTCCCTGTCTACCAGACCTACCTCTTAACTGATTATCAATTCTTCTTGATTCATGCCTTTCAGAACCAATTACATACAAACCTCCTACTTCTTTCACACCCTCACCTAGTGCAATATCAGTACCTCTACCAGCCATATTAGTTGCAATTGTGACTGCTCCTAACTGACCCGCTTCTGCTACAATCTTAGCTTCTAATTCATGTTGTTTTGCATTCAACACATTATGCTTTATTCCTTCCTTTCTTAACATATCTGAAAGAATTTCAGACTTCTCTACTGATGTAGTACCAACTAATATTGGTTGTCCTTTTGCATGTCTCTCAACTATCTCTCTCACTATAGCTTTGAATTTTCCTTCCTGTGTTCTGTAAACAACATCGTTGTAGTCTTGTCTAACAACCTCTCTATTAGTAGGAACAACAATGGTATCAAGATTGTAGATTTGTGAAAATTCCTCTGCCTCAGTTATAGCTGTACCTGTCATACCTGAAAGATATGTGTAAAGTCTAAAGAAGTTCTGCAATGTAATTGTTGCCATTGTCTTAGATTCCTTCTTTACCTCTACACCCTCTTTAGCCTCTATCGCCTGATGAAGACCCTCACTGTACCTTCTTCCCTCCATAGCTCTACCTGTAAATTCATCAACAATGAGTATCTCACCATTTCTAATCATATACTCATCATCTAAGTGATAGAGTTCTTTTGCTTTAAGTGCATTATCCAGATGATATGCTAACTGTGCATCCTCATACACATTATCTACCTTAAGCATCTTCTCAACCGTATCCATACCCTCTTGATTAAGTGATACTGCATGTGCTTTTTCATCTACTGTATAGTGGACTTCTTTCTGTAGAGAATTAACAATACTTGCAAACTGTTTGTACAAGTCATTAGCTGTATCTGCACTTGTTGAAATGATTAAAGGAGTTCTTGCTTCATCAATTAAAATGGAGTCAGCCTCATCAACAATTACAAAATATCTAGGACCTTGAACTCTTTCTTCTAAACTCCTAGCCATATTATCCCTAAGATAGTCAAAACCAAACTCACTATTAGTACCATATACAACATCACAAGCATATGTCTCCTGTTTAGTACACTCAACAAGATTTACACCACTCATATGATCATACTTCAATCTTCCTGCTTCTTTGAACTTTACATCTCTCTCTTTAATCAACTTCTTTGCTTCATCACCTTTAAGTTTAATAGCTTCTTCATCATCTACAAATCTATACTGCTTTCCAGAGTTAATTGCACCTACAGTCATACCTAAAGAATAAAGAATATGTCCTGTCCACTCTGCATCTCTTCTTGCTAGATAATCATTTACAGTAACCAGGTGTGCTCCTCTTCCTGTTAAAGCATAAAGATACAAAGAAAGATTAGCAGCTAAAGTCTTACCCTCACCTGTAAATAACTCAGCAATCTTGTTATCAAACAAAACATATCCAGCCATTAGCTGAACATCAAAATGCCTATGATTAGCAACTCTCTTAGATGCTTCTCTTACAACAGCAAATGCCTCAGGAAGTAATTCATACAACTTTTTCTTCTCTTCATCTAAATTCTTTTTGAGTTCCTCATCATTAAGGGTTGTAAAATCAGTTCTAGCTGTTTTCAAATCAACCCCTATCTCTTTCCTTAACTGCTCTGTCTTTGCTTTTAGCTCTTCATCAGAAAGTTTAGAGATACTCTTCTCCCTCTCATTAATATCATTAATAATTGGCTGTATTTTAGCCAATTGCTTTTCATTTGAATCAAATATTTTTGTTAAAAACTTGAACATACAATTCTGATTATACCACCCAAACAGAACTTTTCCGAGTTAATCTAGATTTAATTTTTGTAGTGTAGATTCTATGTATGCAAAAGAAAAATCTTCATATATCTACAACTATATTAATCGCTTTCTTTTTAGGTTTTCTCCTCTACAATCACATTCCATCCATTGCTCAAGAAGAGCAAGTTCAAGTACCCGGAATCAATGAAGAGTTGATAGAGAAAAACAAGGATGTAGAACTACTTTCTCCAAACTATGGAGATGTATTTCCATTTGGAGAAGATATATTAATATCTTGGAGAAACAAAAATCCACAGAATGAATACATATATGTTGTGTATTACTACTACCTAGAAGGACAATTTCATATGGGTCATTCAGAAAATAATACGGAGGAAACAGAATTCCCAATACACCCATTTCAAGAGAGTGTAATTGCACTACAAGTATATTACTATGACAAAGAATTCTTCTATACAGAACAGAAGAAAGATTATACATATGCCTCGGATATCCTTGTTCTTGGTATTGGAATGGATATACCAGAATTTTGGTACAAGAGATTTTACAAAGAGAAACCTCTACCTATTGAAAATCCAATTACAGAACCAACAACTATTCCACAAGAAAAAGCAAACGAGAAGAAACAGAAGATACAAGAGATTGTAAGTCCATCAGTAGAACAAAGAAGTAAAAAATTTGTTAAAAAAGTAATACAGAATCAAGAAGAGACTTTTTCATGGAATCTTACAGAACAGAGAGAGGTTCAAGGATCTCAAAGTAAAAGAACAGAGTGTAGATACAAATATATACAAACGAATGGAAGTGCGAGAAAGATTCAATGCGATATTCCTAACTTAGAAAATCTCACCGCACAGGTTATAGATAGAGGAACATACAAAGAGATACTTGTTAGAGGTGATATATACAGAGATATATTTGTAGATATTGATATATATACATGTAAAAACAAT
>CAYPAR010000051.1:0-4672 GCA_964408765.1 uncultured Candidatus Saccharibacteria bacterium
AAATAATATATACTCTAACTATGAATATTGTAGTACTATGTGGTGGTCTTAGTCCTGAGAGAGATGTATCTCTGTCTTCTGGTGCATTAATAGGTAATGCTTTGTTAAAGAATAATCATAGTGTATGTATGTTAGATCTGTATTTAGGTTGTGATATTCCTAAGGGTGGTATATCTAAGTTGTTTAAGAAAGGTGGCAAACCATTTAAATATGTTGTACCTAAGAATGAACCTGATTTAAAAGAATTAGAAAAGATATATGGTAGTGAGAAGATAGGGAAGAATGTGTTGGAGATATGTAAGTATAGTGATATTGTATTTTTAGGATTACATGGTGATATTGGAGAGAATGGTGAGTTACAGAAAATATTTGAGGATTTAGGTGTTAGATATACAGGTAGTGATTCTAAATCTTCTATGTTAGCTATGGATAAAGGTAAGAGTAAGGATATGTTTGTTAAGGATGATATTCTTACTCCTAAGTATGTTGTATTTAGGAAAGGAGAAGAGATACCTAAGTTTGATATCCCTTGTGTAGTTAAACCATTGGATTGTGGTTCTAGTGTAGGGGTTAGGATAGTAAGAAGTAAGGATGAGTTAAATGATGCTGTTAGAGAGGCTAGGAGATATTCTAATGATATTCTTCTTGAGGAGTATATCAAGGGTAGGGAGTTTTCTGTAGGCATACTGAATGGGGAGGTGTTACCTAGTATTGAGATTATACCTAAGAAAGGTTTCTATGATTACAAGAACAAGTATCAGAAGGGAGCTAGTATTGAGGTGTGTCCTAGTAACTTAACCCAAGAGCAAGAAACAGAGGTAAGGAGTATTGCATTAAGAGTACATAATGTATTGGGTTTGGGTAGTTATTCTAGGATAGATTTTTTACTTAGTGATACAAAAAACAAATTTTTTTGTTTAGAAGCTAATACATTACCTGGTATGACTCCTACTAGTTTATTACCACAGGAAGCTATGGTAGTAGGTATATCATTTGAAGAATTATGTGAGAGGGTGGTGGAGAATATGGAAAAGTAGTTGTTAATATTGTATTATTGTACAGATAAAATAAGAAATAAATACAATGCCAACTAACCAAATTTCTGAATTTATTACCAATAAAGATGGCAATACTCTCTCTGGACGATTAAATGAATTAGTATCTAAAACAGAAAATTTAGACATACTTGTTGGTTATTTTTACATAAGCGGTTTCTATCAGTTATATAAAAACCTTGAAGAGGTAGATAAGATAAGGATTTTAATTGGACTTAATACAGAAGCACAGGTGGTAGATGCTGTACAAGGTAATTTGGAAATACCTTTCGAATCAGCAAAGAAAGTCAAGGACAGCATAAGTAAAAAATATATTGATGAAGTTGCAGCTGCAGATGACGATGTGAATGTAGAAGAAGGAATGTTGAAGTTTGTAGAGTGGTTACAGAGTGGGAAATTGCAGATAAAGATTTATGATAAGGCACCTCTTCATGCAAAGCTATATATCTTTACATTTAATGAAGGACAATTAGATCCAGGTAGGGTAATTACTGGGTCTAGTAATCTTACAAGATCTGGGTTAAAGGAAAATTTGGAATTTAATGTAGAGCTGAAGAATAGCAATGATTATAAATTTGCATTAGAGAACTTTAATGCTTGTGGGATGAAGCAATAGAACTTTCTGAAACCCTCAATGAAACTATAACCAAGAAGACTCACCTTAACGAGGAAATTACTCCATATCAACTCTATCTTAAGTTCCTCTATGAGTATTTTAGAGAAGATTTAACTGCAGACACAGAAATAGAAGACTATATTCCAGATGGATATTTAGAACTGGAGTATCAGAAACAGGCAGTAGTTAATGCAAAGAAGATAATAGAGGAGTACGGTGGTGTTTTTATCTCAGATGTTGTTGGTCTTGGCAAAACATACATCACGGCAAGATTGTTAAATGTTTTGGGAGGTAAGACATTGGTGATTGCATCTCCAGCATTGATTGCGAAAGATAATCCAGGCTCGTGGACGAATGTTTTGATGGACTTTGGCGTAAGAGGTTTTGAGTGCGAATCTGTTGGTATGTTAGAAAAAATTCTTGAGAGAGGTGTTGATAAGTTTGATAATGTTGTTATTGATGAATCTCATAATTTTAGAAATGAAGCGACACTGTCTTTTGAAAGACTTACAGAGATATGTAGAGGTAAAAAAGTTGTCTTGGTAAGTGCTACTCCGTTTAATAACAAACCGAGTGATTTATTAGCGCAGATTAAGCTCTTCCAAAACAGCAGGAAAAGTACTATTCCAGGAGTACCCAATCTAGAGGCATACTTTTCTAGCCTAAAATCTAGAATAGGGCAGTTAAGTAGAAGAGATAATTATGAACAGTATATGGAAGTGGCGAAAAGCAATGCTCAAGATATTAGAAATAATATTTTGAAATATCTGATGGTAAGAAGGACTAGATCTGAGATAGAGAAATATTATAGTGATGATTTGAAAAAACAAGGATTGAAATTTCCAGAAGTACATGAACCAGAACCAATATTCTATCAGCTTGATAGTGAAGAAGAAGGTGCTTTTAATAAGACAATCTCTTTTATAGAGAATTTTAAGTATAGTCGTTATATCCCATTACTTTACTATACAGGAGAGTTGACGGAGCAAGAAAGGATTTCTCAGAGAAATATGCTTACATTTATGAAAATGCTTCTACTTAAGAGGTTTGAGAGTAGTGTGTTCGCATTTAAGAAAACGCTCAAAAGATTTATTCGTTCGTATGAGTTAATGATAGATCAGTTTGACAAAGGAAATGTATATGTAAGCAAAAAGAGAGCAAATAAGGTGTTTCAACTGTTAGAGGAAAACAGGATAGAGGAACTAATGGATTTGATTGAGCAGGAGAAAGTAGAGTTTTATAAGAGTGAAGATTTTAATAAGAACTTTCGCAAAGATTTAGAGTATGATTAATCTCTTCTAAGAAATCTGGATGAAATATGGGAAAATATAGATAGAGATGTGAAGTTTGAAACTTTTGTTGAAAAATTAAAGTCAGATAAGATACTAAGTAATAATAAGTTAATAATATTCACAGAATCCAAAGAAACAGCTAACTATCTGTCAGAAAAAATAGAGGAGAGGTTAAATGAAAAAGTACTTAACTATACTGGAGATTCAGCAACAGCTCTAAGAGCAGATGTGATTAAGAACTTTGATGCTAAAGCTCCTAAGAAGGAGAATATTTACAGAATTCTTGTTACAACTGAGGTATTAGCTGAGGGTGTAAACCTACATCAGTCTAATGTTGTTATTAACTATGATATTCCATGGAATCCAACACGACTAATGCAAAGGGTTGGGAGAATAAATCGTGTTGATACAAAGTTCAAAGATATATATACATACAACATCTTCCCTTCTTTGCAATCTAACGACATTCTTAAGTTAAAAGAAGCAGCAGAAGCTAAGATACAAATGTTTATAGAACTCTTAGGTAATGATGCAAGATTACTCACAGAAGGAGAAGAGATAAAATCAAATGAATTGTTTGATAAGTTATCATCTAAAGAAACCATTATTGGTGAGACAGAAGAAGATAGTGAGCTTAAATATCTAACTGTTATTAAAGATATTCGAGATAAAAATGTAGAACTGTTTAGTCAGATTAAAAACTTACCTAAGAAATCTCGTTCTGCTAGAAGATTAGAACAACAATCAGGTGAACTTTTAACATATTTTAAGAAAGGGAAGCTTGATAAGTTTATCATCTCTGGCAGTAAAGAACCGCGAGAGTTAGGTTTCCTTGAAGCTATAAAACTATTTGAATGTAAAGAGGATACACAGAGAGTAAATATTCCTTCTAGTTTCTACAAACAGATTAAAAAGAATAAGGAATACTTTGGAAGTATAACCTCAGAGGAAGGTGGGATGGTTCTTGAAACTAGAACAGGAGCATTAGATAGGAAGATTCTAAAAAGATTAAATGCAAATACAGTAAAAAGATTTGATGGATTTACTGAAGAACAAGAGGAATATCTAGAGATTGTAAAACAGAAAATTGATGAGGGTGCTTTACCTAAGAATTCTGCTAGAAGGATTTGGGGTAAAATGAAGAATATGGTGAAGCCATTAGAGATAGTTAGTTTACTTCAAAAAGAAATTTCACCAAACCTTCTTAAAGACACACATTCTCAAGCTAGAGAAAGTGTATCTAATGTCAAAGAAGTAATATTATGTGAGTATTTTGAATAATGACAGAGCAAGAATCAAAGAAACTCATAACAGAGACATTTGAAAATGATTTTGATGAGGAGAGATTTAAAAGATTCATAGCTAATTTACTAACAGAGTTTCAAGGTGTATCAAAACATACAGATAATCAATATGTCAAGGATGCATATAAACAATATATTGAATCATATGATGTAATTGGTAAATTCTCAGATTCGCAGAAGAAAACGGTAGATGTTTTAATTGTATATCTAAAGACAGAATCTACATTTACAGCACGAACCCGTCAGAGAAACTTTGCTTTAGATTACTTAAAAAGCAAAGCTAAGGATGGTGTTTTAATTGCATATGTTCATAAGAATAAAAAGGATTGGAGGTTTTCATTTGTTAAATTGGAGAGTGATGTAATACAGGATGAAGAAGGTAGAGTTAGGGATGTTTCAATCTTT
>CAYPAR010000052.1:0-4587 GCA_964408765.1 uncultured Candidatus Saccharibacteria bacterium
CAGATACGGTCTTTGTTGCGACAGAAGAGGCAGAAAAGACTCTTAAAAATTTTACTCCTAAGTGTAAAATTGTAAGAGATTACTTCTCTTACCGTGAGATTCTACCACTATCGGATGAGAAATATTCAGAGGTATATGAATACTTCTTCTCAAATACAAAGTTCTTTCCTGATAAACCTACTGTGTTAATAACAGGAGGAGGACTTTCTACTAGGAAGATTCTGAATACAATGAAACCATTCCTTCTCTCTTCCAATTATCAATTTGTGATTCTAACAGGCAGGGATGAAAGCTTACGGAAAGAGTTACAAGAAGAGTTCCAGGACAGAGATAATATCCTTGTACTTGGTTTTACAGATAGGAATTTAGATCTAATGGCAGTCGTAGATGTTGTAATTTCTAAGCTTGGATCTGTAAGTGTTGTTGAGATAGAGAAACTTAACAAGAAAGCAATATTTACAAGACCTATTGGACATCAGGAGTATGGAAATGTTGAGTATATTAAAAGAAACAAGAACTTTGTTTTTGTAGGTAGAGATACAGAAAGGATAGGTGAGGAGATTGAAAGATTACTTAAGAGAGATATTGCTCCTACAACTGCTCATATCCAAAATGCTAGTGCAATAGCTGAATATGTCTTACGGAAATGATCTGTCCCGTAGTAAGATTAAAAAAACACGAAAATAGCCTCTCCACCCTTTGATAGTAAGGATAAATCTACAGACCAGGTTGGTGGTTGCAACCCTAGGTTTACATAAAGCAACTGTAAATTGGTGGTTGCAACTGGTAATATATTGTTAGAATTGGCCATTAAATTAATAATATATTAAATATGAGTTTCAGAAAGAATTTAGAATACCTTAGAAAAGGTAAGAAGCTTTCTCAGGAGGATCTGGCAGATAAGCTAGATGTTTCTAGGCAGTCTGTTTCCAAATGGGAATCAGGAGCAGCGTATCCGGAAACAGAAAAAATCCTTTCAATCTGTAAAATCTTTGACTGTTCTCTTGATGAATTAATGAATCAAGATATGCAAGAGGAGAAACTGGAGGAAGCTAGGAAGTATACATTTAATGACTTCTTAAAGAATGTAACAGGTATTGTTGATAGGAGTATTAGAATGATAACTTCAATGAATGCTAAATCTTTATTTAAATTTATTTTTGAGATTGGTGTTCTTTTAATATTAATTGCAATAATGAGGTTACCTTTCCAATATATATATGATGCAGGTGCAAATATCTTTGTGCAGATAGGTAATAAGTATTCTAGTATTTTATTAGCTTTCTGGGAGTTTCTGACTGATATAGTATATCTTGTAGTAGCTGTGGTTTCCTTTGTGTATATATATAAAGTGAGATTCCTAGATGCTTTTGATGATATTGAGGATGATATAGATCACAGAGAGAAGATTGTAAAAAAAGAAGAGTTCTCAGTAAAGAGTGAGGTAAGTAGTAGAAAAAGAGATATAACAGTGAAGTATGATTTTGGAATTTTTTCAGTCTTAGGTAAAGCTGCCCTTTTCTTGTTTAAGTGTTTTGTAGCATTTTGTACTTTGTTTGTTGTATTCTTCTTCCTTTGTTCTATCGCTGGTTTGGTTGTTTCAATCTCATGGGCTTTTGAAGGTATTCTCTTTGTTGGTGTTCTTCTTTTCCTACTTACATTAATAGTATTTCTTGGTATGTTGATAGTGGTTTTGTACAATTTCATCTTTAACAGAAAGACTGCATGGAACAAGGTTCTTGTAGTTTTTCTAATTACCCTTATCGGTTTTGGTATTAGTGCTGGTGTAGGGTTTTTGGAGTTTAGGTATTTCTCTGTTATCCGTACATGTGGTTCAACCTTGACATCTGATATGGAGGTTGGGGAGTTTGAGATGAGAGATAATTTAATTGTACAAGCGAATAGTGGACCTATGAGTTATGTAGTGGATAATAGTTTGGGTAATAGGGTGAGGATTGAGGTTGAGTATTCTAAGAAGCATTCTGGTGTTCATATTGAAGAAAGAGGGAATGATATTTTGGTATACAGAGATGATGAAGGGATCTCTTTTAGAGATATTTACAAAGTATTTCTAGATGATTTGAAGAGAAAAGAACTTAGAGAGAATTATAGAGATGCGTTTGGTGATTGTGTTACTGTTTATGGTAGTGAAGAGAATTTGGCTAAGCTTAAGCAAAATTGGGAGGAAAGGGTAGGTGTGCATATTGGTGGTAATCCAGAAGATTATCCTTGTATTTGTATTGAGGAAGATGATGGGTCTGGTGGTTGTGAGTGTGAGTTGAGGTAATAGATAATACACTTACCGATAGTGTTAAGATGGAATCGGATATTACAGTACTCTGATAGATCTAAGTACAAGAGTTGTAGGTATGGATAATTATAGAGGGGGATAAATGTGTACAATAGCTTAGGAAATGTATACCTAGTAAATATTTGTAATCCAAGGGTAAGGGAATGTAGTAATACCAAAAAGGAGAATGAGTTAAAAAATTTAACATATAGAAATATCCTGGGATGGAGATGTTGTTTAACCCTGTAGTTTTTTCTTTCCTTTTTTTTGTTAAAAAATGATGAAAACACTTGTTATTATTATTAGAATCTGGTAGATTTAATGAATGTAAACTGCTTATTAAATACTGCTTGATGAAACGATACAAAAAGCCCAATAGAATAGTACAAATTGTGTTTTTTCTTCTTAGGAATAATTGGATTTCCATACTTTTTGGTTTACTATTCATAATCTTTGCTTTCTTTCTATTAACTTTTAGTGAGAAAACTAATCTTGAGACGAAGGCTTGGTATAGTAGTAATTGGCAGTATAGGCGAGATGTTGAGGTAGAGAATGATAGTGGTTTAGGAAGGTCTGATGAAGATGTTTTAGTCATAGTTGATACTAGTTCGTTGATAACAGCGGGTAAGATGCAGTCTTCATGTAATGATATTCGTTTTGTAGATAGTGATGATTCTACACTTCTATCGTATTGGATAGAAGGTGGCTGTAATACTACTACAACTAGAGTATGGGTAAGAATTCCTTCTTTGCCAACTACAGGAAAAACAATATATATGTATTATGGGAATCCATCAGCTTCGAATGCTGAATTGCCATGGACAGGGGGTTTTATAGTTCTTTCCACCTCGGCTTGTCCTACAGGTTGGACAAGGGATGCTAATTTTGATAGCCGTTTTCCTTTAAGTCATGAATCCTATGGTAGTAAAGCTGGTAATTCTACCCATGGGCATACAGTACCATCATTTACTTTAACAGGTAATGATGCACCTGCATTTATGGATACATGGGGAGGAGCAACCGATTATAGTTCTAAAACTGGACACACACATACAGTAACGATATCTGTTTCTAATGCATCTACACTCCCACCATATACGACTATGCTTTTTTGTAAAGCTAATGATTTAAACCTTTTTTCTGGTTCTGTTGTTATGGATAAAACAGGATCAGTAGGTAATTACTATTCTGCTCTTAATGACAGATTTCCTTATGGTAGTACATCCTCAGGTACACAAGGTGGTAGTAATACACATACCCATTCTATTCCTCAGACAACATCAACAGCAGCTTCTCTTAATGGTAGTTCGATTACTCATCCTGGTTCTGGTCCAGATCCAGGAGCTTTAGTTGCTACTGTAACTCATACACATATCGTCTCTGCTGCTACTACAAATGCAGCAAGTAATCTTCCTCCGTATTATAGCTTGAGGTATATTACTTTAACTACTTATGGAAATATCCCATCAATTATTACAATGGGAGATTCTGTACCTCCTTTAGGTTGGTCTAGACTAACAAATTTTGATTCAAGATTACCTTATGGATCTTCTAATATTGGTAGTACTGGTGGCTCAGCAAGTCACAATCATACTGGTTCTGTAACAATTCAGGGTGTGAGTAATAGGGTATGGAGACATGAAGGAGGTCAGGGAGGTGGTTCGTATAGTGCCCAGCAACATACGCATCAAGGGACTGTTTCTTATACGACATCTACTTATAATAGTTATCCTCCTTATATGTCTACACTCTTTATTGAAAGAAAAACATCTACTTCAACTTCCTTACAACCTGAGCAGAAATATAATGCGGCTCCTTCCGCTCCAACTAATCTTAAGTTAGACAACAATAGTACAACACCTTTAGTTGGTGTTACAAATACTACTCCGTCATTTAGTGCAAAATTTAATGATCCTGATGCAGGTGATGTAGGCACTCATTATCAAATTCAGGTAAATACGAATAATTCTTTTACTGGAACTACTATGTGGGATAGTGGACAAATAAGTATGCCCAATTTAGCTAATGGATCACAAAGTCAAAATATTACATATGGTGGAAGTACGATCGCTTTGAATGGATCTACCTATTATTGGAGAATTAGGTTCTGGGATAATAATGGGGCGGTTAGTCAGTATTCTTCCGTATTTAGTTTTACTATGATTGATGTTCCATCTGCTCCTCTTAACTTAGTAGCTACCTACGGAGATGGTCAGGTAACCTTAGGTTGGAATAAACCAGCAGATGAAGGAGGAGGAGTAACAGACTATATAGTACAGTATAGTAATGATGGAGGT
>CAYPAR010000053.1:0-4461 GCA_964408765.1 uncultured Candidatus Saccharibacteria bacterium
CACCTACAAAAGTTACCAAATCCATAATAATAATCTTTCCACTTCCCTATTTCTAAATATTTAGTTAAACTACAAGATATATAATCTAAATTATTTTTATCATATTTACATGGCAAGAACTAAAAAGATTGTCAAAACAAAAACTACCCCAAAGAAAACAACAGGGAAAAAGGCTCCTGCAAAGAAGGTAACAAAGAAAGTTACTATTAAAAAGCCTAAACTATCTTCTCCTATTTATAAACAGATTTTTAAAATATTAGGAATTGTTGTTGCAATAATTGGAGTAGTAACACTCTTAGATTTAGGAGTACAGTATCTTAACAACGATTATAGTGTAGCTGTTGTTAATGGACAGAGAATCTCAAAAGCAAAATGGCACGAAACTTTAGAAAATGCATATGGAGCATCTATTGCTGATACCTTGATTAATGACTCTATCATTGAAAAAGAAGCTAAGAAGATGGAAGTTAAAGTAACAGAGGAAGAGATTCAGGATAAGCTTGATACTGTAATTAAAAGAATTGGTGGTGAAGAAGCATATCAGGCAGCTCTTAAGGCAAGTAATGTTACTGAGAAAGAATTAAGAGAACAATTGAAAACTCAATCTCTGTATACTAAAGTTATAGGACCAGAGGTTAAATATACAGATGATGATTTAAAAGAGTTCTTCAATCAATACAGTAGTATCATCTTCCCAACAGAAACAGAGGCATTAGAAGAAGGAGAACAGTTAGATTACGAGAAGCATAAAGAAGAAACCAAAGAACAATACCTAATCAGTCAAGTTCAATCAATCCAAGCTGATTGGTTAGCAGAAAAGAGGACAGAGTATAAAATTCAAAACAATAGTACTGCAAAACCAAAATATGGTTTCTTGAAAATATTAGGAACTCTTTTTAAGAAATAGTTATTAAAAAGATTCTAAGGTTAAGATGGTTCTACTATTCCGTATGAACCATCTTTTCTTTTATACACCAATGATATTTTATCTGTTGCCTTACTTCTGAAAAGGAATGAATCATATCCTAACATCTCCATTCTCTCAATAGCTTCACCTTCCTCAAGTGGAGACATATCTTCTATCTTTTTTCTCTTAGCTATTTTAGGAACATAGTTTGAATATTGATCTTCTTCTACCTCTGTATCTGTATCAATATCCATTACTTCCCATGCTTTAGTACCACCCCAATGATCTTTCATATCTACATACCTATTTAATCTCCTTACAAGAACATCTACAGCTCTATCAATATTTGCATACATCTCTTCTCCTCTCTCTGTTATTCTAATTGGCGTTTCTGGTAAATCTACGGAAATATCTACCCTAAAGTCATTCTTTACTCCCCTACTTGCTTTATGTTCTTTAAAAGCGACTTCCATGGATATAGCTTTATCTAATAAATCTGCTCTTTTTGATATCTTATCTAATGCATATTCTTTTAAAGCATTACTAGAATCCATACCTAGAAAGGTAAATCTAACATCTTCTCTTTTCATTATTGTACTACTTAAATTAGATGTGTTACATTATATAGTTAAGTTTAATACTGTGTCCAATGAGTAAAATAGATTATGAAGATTATGATGAATATCCCTATTGCAATGCTTGTAGAGATTATATAGAGGATGATTCCATCTTTGTTATGAGAGAGTATGGTGATTTTTTTGAAAAAATAGATTGTCCTTCTGAATATGAAGCTTCCATATATCTAGAAAAATCTTATGATTATAAAAAACCAACACAAAGATTTTTTATTGTAGATAACATAGTTGCAAGGATTATCAGTAAAGAAGTAAACGTATGGGATTTAGATTTAAATGATTATGAAACTCTCTTTATATATGGAGAATTATTAAAAGAAGAAAAGAGAAAAAGGGAAGATATTAAGGATATTATTGTACAAAAGGATATTGAGATAGATGGGAAAAAGTGTAAAATATTGACACTACCTACTAGAACAAAAGATGGGAAAGAGCTTTTAAAAGAGATATTTGAAGTTAAAGAAGAAGAGCTATTGCAGTTAGAGTGGTTAAGGGGATATAATAGACTTGTTAATCCGCGATAGCTCAATGGTAGAGCGAACGGCTGTTAACCGTTTGGTTCCAGGTTCGAGTCCTGGTCGCGGAGCCATCTTCCTTTTTCATTAGAATTTGTAAGTAGGTGGTATGGTTTTTTCCATTCCCAGCTTAGCTACTATAATCACCCTAAAAAGAATGTGCACAAGATAATATATATTTGGTATCATAGAGAAATGAAAAAAACTAGAAAATCAAAAAATATTATATACTTCTTTCTCCTTGGTCTTTTATTAGTAATTGCTAATATTTATCTAATAGTTCAAAACAGAAAAACATTTCAAATTTTAGAAGAAAAACCCTATGACATAATAGTTGCTAATATCTCAACCAATCAAGCAGAAGTATATTGGAAAACCAAAACTAAAAATATTGAAGTTCTAACATACAAAGAAAAAGAAAGTACAGCTCCATACAAGTATGAGAATGATTTTAGAATATACACAAATATTTCCGATGAAGAAGACTTATACAAATCAACAATATCAAATCTAAAACCGAATACAGAATATACATTTAGAATTAATTCTCCACAACACATATGGGATTATAATCTTACTTTTATAACTAAAAATATTAATGAACAAGTTAAACTACCACAGATAGAAACAGGAAGCTCTGACCCTGGTGACTTTATTCTAATTGATGCCGAAGGAGAGAAGTATATGGTTTTTGCTAACAAAAACAGAAACTGGGCACTAGATTTAAAAGGTAAAACCTACAAAGAAATTAAATATGCACAATATATTCCAAAATTTGAATTAAAGAGAAAATTAAATACTGCACTAAAAAACAATGTGTATGCAGCTACAGGAGCTAATTGTATGACGAATGTTGTAATAAAGGATACTAGATACCTACCTACCTTAGAACAATCATTAGCACTTACAGAAGGAGAACGTTTTTCATATTGTAAAGGAGACTATTTAAGAGAATGTTATGCTGATGCTTATTGTAAATCAATAAACGCTGGACTTAATCCTGCAATATCATTAACTGTTTGGATGCACGAATCTGCTGCTAGCATGTATGCACAATTCCCTGTAGTTGAAGACTTTGGAATCCATGTAGCAGAATGGAAGAATGATTTTACTACACAAATTAATTATTTTCTTAAAAATGTTGCTATAGAGTCATATGCAGATGATTGGTTTGAGGAAGCTTGCAGAAGAAGAGGTGAAAAATCAGACCAAGAAATAGATATACTTAAGAAAAAATATAGTCCAGAACATATATGGGCAACAAAATACTGGAAAGGATATGTATGTACAGAAGATAACGATGGAATAGGTGCTGGAGTTGAGTATATTGGATACTTAGAGTGGATGTTTTATCAGATGACTGGTAAAGAATTACCCAAATGGCCATGGAGAATTCCACCTAATGCAAACTCATGTGATAGATCTAAAGAAACTCAAAACAGAAAGTATAGAACATGCTCAGGAGAATCAACAGACTCCACTCCAACAGACCCAGATAAACCAATACCTTCTGGAGGAGATGGTATTAAAGACGAAATGGTCGTGACTGATAAAGATAGATATTGTGCAGATCATGATGGTTGTATATGTCTCTACGATAAAGAAGGAAATAATTACAAAACTAGATTAGAAGCTGAACATGGATATACATGTACTGTAGATAAAAAAATCATAAAAACAGAAAAAATATGTTGTTTTGAAGATAATAAACTCTCCGTAAAAATGCCATCCGATTGTAATGGAGTACTTAGAGAAGATATTCCAATTACAAATTGTAAGAACACAAATGCTAAATATCAACTTAAGAAGGGGGTTAGCTTCATTAATCCAGTAGAAGTATTAGATACTACTCAGACACTACATCCTAAAACAGCATACGATTTAATCAATATGTCAGATAAAAGAGCTATTGCTGTTGGAGAATACAAATCAGGAGAATGGATTCAAGTTGTAAAGTATCAAGATGGAAAAATATATGGCAATGATTTTGAATTAGATTCAAACAAATCATATATGGTTATATCGCTACAAGAAGCAGAATTTAATTTAACTGGCTATAGAGGAGCAAGTCTGGATATATCAAAGTTGTCAGGATGGAATCTAGTTCCTTCCTATCTGTTTGATAACAAAGGATATACATCATATGAAATATTAAAAAATCTAGAGTTTAATAAGATAAAACAGATAGGACAGTGGCAAGATAGTAAAAGTCTTTTTGAATACACAATAAAGAATGAGAAAAACGACATATATGGGAAAGAATTAAAAATTAAAGATCAGAGTGGAATCTTTATAAAAGTAGTACAGTAATTTACTTATCTCTAGCATCCCTTAATAACTTTAGTAGTAAATCACCCTGTTCTTTAGTTGCAAGCCTTACCCTAAAATCCTTATCCATATATAT
>CAYPAR010000054.1:0-4327 GCA_964408765.1 uncultured Candidatus Saccharibacteria bacterium
CAACATTTGTATTTATCTCTACATCTCTCTTTATGTACACAATATTCATATCTGGGTTCTTAGTCATAAAGTCTCTTACAATCTCTTCTGTTTTATCTTTTGAATTGATTGGGTGGGTGTCCAATATACAAACCTCAAAGAGTTTCCTATCTTCTGGTTTTAATGTTAGGAATTGTTCTAAGGTATGTTTTATGCTTTTTTCTTCTCCTAGTGCTGGAATTGCAATACTTACTTTACAATCATCTTTAATTGGTCCTAAGTTATTAGCTGTTGCTTTGATCATATCTCTATATGAGCTTGGGTGAAGAGTTTCTTGTTTATCGAAATACTCTTTGATGATTTCAGTTGTTTTACCATTATCATTATTTAGGTATGTGGGTGATGCATCGCTCTTAATTTTATCTGAGTCTCTCCAACCACCTCTGTTGTATCCTGTCTTAGGTAGACGGTTGAAAGCAGATGATGTTTCTCTAGACATTGTTACTTTGGATATAGTGGAGTTGTTAATCTGTTCTGGTTCGGAACTCGCACTGTCTTCTATTGAAGAGTGCATTGTATATTCTGGTCCTTGTCCACCAGGTTTGTCCTTTTTGCCATACATGAAATCCGTTGGCTGTGCACTTGATACAACATCAGCAATTGCACCTGCTGCTCCAATAACACCTCTTTTCCCAGCGTTCCATATGTTTTTTGTTATAAGATTTGAGAGTTGTTGACCCTGTAAATCTAGTAAATCAAGACTACTTTGAATATTTCCTTTTTGAGTCTTTAAGTTTGTTAACAGGACTTCTTTGTCCAGTAATTGGTCTTGTAGTTTTTGTAGTATTTCCAACTTACTACCACCAGATGGAGTATTATTCCAAATGGCTTCGGTTAAATCTCTCCACGCTGGATGAGTTCCACTAGATGCTCCTAATGCCTGATTCATACTCCAGATAGCAGGTGTATCACCATTAACTGCTTGTTTGAAGAATTCTCCAATACTACTATATCTGTTCTTGTCGTATACCCATCTTAGCATTCCACTATGCAAAATCTCTGCAGGTGTTTTCCCTAAGCTTTTACTTAAAGACATAATTGCATCAACTGTTTCTTTGTCTTGTAAAGCTTGAGATACTTCTGGTAGGTCACGTATGACATTTGCTCTTTCTGTAATACTTAGATATCTAGAGATATCTTGTCCAGAAGCTCTTGCTGCTGGTTCTAATATTTTTTCATAATCAATTTCAACTCTTTGTTCTCCTGGTGGTATATTTAAATCGTTTATCTGTGTTTTTAGTGAGTCGATATCTTTGTTTACAGCTTCAATCTCAGAGTTTTTAGAGTGTAGAAGATTTTTTGTGTCTTCTATTTCATTAGTATTTTCTACTTTTACCTGTTTAAGATCTTTGACTTTATTAATACCGTTTGTTATCCATTTTAATGCGTAGAACCCTACAACTGATTTAATAGCCCTCTCTGCCGCTGCTCCTACGATGAAACTTGTTCGTGATTTCTTTACGATTTCTCTTACATCAGATACTGTTTCTGACCAAAGTCTGTTGATAGTAGCATTTGCTGGGTTGTCTGCTCCACCAGGATAGCCATATCCGCCATACGTATTATATTCTGCTGAGTATCCATAAGAATGGCCATGTAAATAATCGTTTTTGTATAAAACAGCATTTGCTATGGCAAATAAATCAGACATCTGTTTTTGTTCTATTAGAGTTTTCTGCTCAGAGAAGTTAGAGAGAATAGATTGAGTCATTAATTTCTTTACAAATGCTTGATATTCTTGAGGGTTTCGTAGAAATGATTGCTCTAATTTATCAAATACTGTAGTTGGATCTGTGAGTGTTTCTTGGTTGGCGTTTGTTCGGATATCTAGGGCATCCATGAAAGTTCTTATCTCTTGATCTCTTCTCTTGACTTTAAATCCATGCTCTAAACCTAAATAGCTTCCACCCTTTAAGAATCTTGCAATGTGTCCCCATCCTCTTTGGAAAATATTTCCTTCTCTTGTTCTTCTATCTCTTTCACCTACATTTCTTTGCCAGAGTTCTGCAGCATGTCTACCATCTTCTCCAATGTGTCGATATTCTAGCGCTGCTCTAGCTGCACCAGATGCTGCACCAACAGCGGCTGAAACAAGAGGTCCTCCTGCAGCTCCAACGGCTTCTAGTGTAGTATCTACAGCTACACCTGCTAGTGTTGGTATTGCTGCTTCCGCCAAGGCCATTCCAATTCTTCTTGCTCTGCTCCCTTCATTACCTTTTCCTTCTACTTCTTCTCTTGACCAGACCTGTTGACGGTTCTCTATTTCATCTAGATAATTGTAAAGTATTCGGGTATTCATGTGGTAAAGAGAACTTAGTCTTTCTGTTGTAGCAACTTCTGCAAGAGTTTGTGATCTGTCATCTCCTAAACTCGTTAAATCAGAGGTTCTAGCAAGACCTTCGACTCCTCTATTTGGAATTTCGTGATTAGCCATTTATGTTTGTTTGCCTTAATAATTTATTTTGGAGCTCTCTGAAAGCTCGGACTTTATCTAATAATATGTTTGCATCCATTTCTTCTAGTGGGAGATTAAGGTAGCTTCCTAAGTCTGTGGCCTCTTGTAAAGATTCTCTATCATAATACCTATTCATTATATCTTCTACCTGTTTTTGTAGTATTTCTATCTTTATCTTGTTCATCTCATATTCTACATATTGTGGTAAAGATGGACATAATTCGACCAATTTATTCTGTATTTCTATTGGATCTGTTACTTCCTGATAGATTCTTTCTGCACTGTCTATACTTAAAGTTCCATCTTCCATTGCTCTCTCTGTGGCCCTAGCAATAGAGATTTTCGATAATCTTGCTAGGTGTTGGTTTTTCTCCTCTTCTGGAGCTTCCTCAACTCCTATTACTTCAAAAATATTTATATTGGAAAGTGTATTCATGGCAGTTCTTTATAATTTATAAATATCTTAAAATTTAATATCCTTTATCTACCGTATTATACCATATTATATGCCGATATATCAACACAAACAGTCTTTAACTTTATCTAGATTTGTTTTGAGGCTGTTTGCTCTAATGTTTTCTGTAAATACTCGTACAACATTTTCTTTTTCATCTCTTCAGACTCTTCTCCATATGCAGTTGAGAATATTAAATCAATATTCTTCTCAGCTTCTTCTAATGTTGATACTTCTGGTATAAGTTGATTCTCTAAACTTTGTAAGATATTTAAATCCTTTTCTTCTAGTTTTAGAAGAGCAAGATTAATCATTTCCTCAGCAGCCTCCTCAAGCAATTCCTCGTATTGTTTTTCTGTAAAGCCCAAATCTAATAACTTCTTTCTTGTCTCTTCTAAGGCTGTGGTATAGTCCATAAACTTCTAACTACATGTTAATTATCATTCATTAGACTTTGGTATTCTTCTGTTTTCTGAGCTTCTTCTATTGCTCTTGTTGCTTCTGGATCTCCCGCTTGTGCTCTTTGTAGGAGGTTTCTTGTCTCTTCTATTTGTATTCTTGCTTCTTCTAGTTTGTCATTGTATGTTTTGGTAATTGCTGCTGCAGCTTGATTCTCATCTCCATATACTGTTAGAGCAACTTCGTTTAATATTGTTTGTAGATGTTCTGTTGACTTACTTTCTTGTAAGCGTGTTTCCATAACTTTTAACTCTTCATCTGTAGCTTTATCAGCATAATCTGTAAAGATTTGTTCTAATACTTGTCCAGAGAGTAATTCATAGAACTCTTCAGTCTGTTCTTCAGGAACACCTAAATCTTTTATCTTTTGTAAAATATCTTGGTTCATTTTTTTTATTTAATAGTTTATTTAATTTTATGGTAGAGCTTGTATTCCTTCTACAAAAGTGTTTGACGCTGCTTCAACACTTCCTGCTCCATTCTGATAAATTATTGCAAAAGCTCTCTGTAGAAGGTCTTGTGCTCCTTTTTTGTAAAATGCTGATTCTGGGACTTTTTGACTAATTGATCTTAGCAGAGAACCCTGTAAGTCTCCATATGTACTTCCTTCTAAAGCGATATTTGAACTATTCCAACCATATTTGTTTGGATCCCATCCGAATTTAGATGTATCCCAGAATTTAGCATCACCTAACCAACTTGTCTCTGTTTCTGGGACTTTAGGCATATCTCCGAAAAGATCCTCTGGAGTGCCAGCACCTGGTTCTCCTCCTTCAAATGCAGGTTGCTCTCCAACATTATCTACTGGAGGTTGTTCTGGTGTTGTGGGGGTTCGGCTTTGAAATGCTTTTGCCATTTCTATAACATTTTGTAAAGCTTTACCAATACCGTATCCTGTTGTTCCTCCAATTAGAACTGAA
>CAYPAR010000055.1:0-1132 GCA_964408765.1 uncultured Candidatus Saccharibacteria bacterium
AGCCTCACTATCAGTAGGTGCTACTGTCTTCTGTTGATTAACTCTCCATAATAGATAACTACCTGTGCCACCTACTACTAGAAACAATATTAACAATAATATAATAGTTGTTTTCCTACTCCCACTAAACTTCATATTAGCCATAGTATATATGGTCAAAATTATTTCTCCTTACAACATAGTACACAAACTAACAACCTATTACAAGTAGAAAGTTATATAAAAAGTATTACTGAATTAACTTACTCACTGCCTCTGCTAACATCTGTGAATAAAGACCATAACCAACGGAATTAATAGCTCCAGATTGATTTTTCCCAAGTATATCTCCAGCTCCCCTAATCTCTAAATCTCTGTTTGAAAGAAGAAAACCAGATCCTAATTCCTGCGAATTCTTCAAAGCTTCTAACCTAAGAGCAGAATTACCTCTAAGAGAATTATAAAAGAAGTAGGCATAGGCTTGCTTTTCTGATCTACCAATTCTTCCACGAATCTGATACATCTGTGCAAGACCTAACATAGTAGCATCATCTACTATCAAAGTATTAACATTTGGGATATCTAGACCATTCTCAATTATCGTAGTACAAAGCAATATCTTAGACTCTCCTCTTACAAATCTCTGCATATTTTTAGATAAAGTTTGAACATTCATCTGACCATGAACCACAGTCACATTAGCCTGTGGGAACATCTTGTCCAATTTCTCAAACACATTATCTATTGTCTCTACTCGGTTATGTAAAAAGTAAACCTGTCCACCTCTGTTTAGTTCTTTTGTAATAACATCTTTAACAACATCCCAATCAAACTTTCCAAAGTGATTCTCTATCTCAATTCTCCCTGCAGGAGGTGTAGCTAACACAGAGATATCCCTAATTCCAAGTAAAGCCATATTTAAGGTTCTAGGAATCGGTGTAGCCGTAAGAGAGAGTACATTAGTATTCAATTTCTTCCCCTTTATCTTCTCCTTCTGCTTTACCCCAAACTTCTGTTCCTCATCTACTACAAGTAAACCTAAGTTTTTAAACTGTACACTGTCACTTAACAAAGCATGTGTACCAACAACTATATCTACAACTCCACTCTTTAATTCTTCAATTACCTTTTGTTTCTCCTTCTCTCCTACAAT
>CAYPAR010000055.1:1232-4306 GCA_964408765.1 uncultured Candidatus Saccharibacteria bacterium
CTTATCTTCTCCTGCATACGCTATCTGAATGTAGTAGCCTCCTTCTCGCTGTTGTAGATCTACATATTTGCCAATACCGTGATCTTCGTGCACAACAAAGTCCCCTGGAATAATTTTCTTAAGTATCTCAACAGAACCTGGATCCATATTAATATTCTTCTCCCAGAACTCCGAGAGATCTAATTCTCCTAACACCTCCATATCTGTTAAAACAAGAAGTTTACCTGCATTAAATACAAAACCTTTCTTTACAATATTCTTGTATCTATCATTCAAAAGAAAAACCTCATCTATGGACTCCTTTAGAGACTTCTCTGCCTCAAGTTCATACCTATCTAGATTATTTGTCAGATATATCACCTCATATCCTCTTGTTTTGAAGTTCTTGACTATCTCCTGAGTAACATGAACAGACGAGAACACCTCTATACCTGGAATGGTTCTGATACCAAGGTTTACAGCCTCACCAGAGGTCAGACCTAGGTCAGACCTCACAGAAATCCTTACCTGATCCTCTGCCTCCTCATTTCCTACAAGAAGATGACTTGTGGAGTCTATGAACGACTTACTCTGTACACTCTCTATCTTCTTTCTACTAGTACTCTCCACAATATCTATACTCTCCACTTCCTTACCAAACAGACTCAGTCTTACAATATTCTTCATACTAAAAGGCCATACAATGACAATATCTCCCAATACTGCATACTCTCCTTCATCCCATACTCTCTCAACTCTTGTATATCCTAAATCTACAAATGAGGAAGGATTGAAAGTATCACCTACCTTAACAGAAAGAAGATTCTTCTCCTTCTCATCTGATTCTTCTGAGGTAGAAAGCCACACAGTTTTACCAAGAAGTACACCTAAAAGCTCTGCTGTAAGCTCAAAGTAACCTTCATCAATACCAGTTACAACCTTTTTGTCTAGAATATCCTGCTTTAACTCTTTAGTATTAGATATTAATTTTTCACTTAAGCTATCCATATATTTGAAATTACAGAAGTATTTCTGGAAGAATTGTATTTACAACATCATCAATTACTTCATCAAGTACAATCTGTTCATCTTTTGTAAAATTCATCAATACAAAATCTTCCCCAGGGATATTTTTTTCAATTCTACTCTCAATTCCTACTCTTACTCTTTGAAACTTAGTTGTTTGAAGAAGACTTTCTACATCTGCTACTCCATTATGTCCTTTTGGAGATTTACTCTTTTGTATTTTGTATTTACCAAAAGGAATATCTAAATCATCATGAATTAGTATGAAGTTCTCTTCTAACTTCTCAATGTCATATTTTTTAATAACCTTGCTTACTGCTTGTCCTGAGTTATTCATATATGTGAGAGGTTTTTGGAGTATAGCTATAACTCTGGAGCCTTGTTTGAGAAAGGCCATCTCAGACATGAATGTTTTTTCTTCTTCCCAATCAGTTACATTGTAGTTTTTTTGAAAAAGAAATCTTTCTCTTAATCTATCTAATACAAGAAAACCTACATTATGCCTATTCTTTTGATATTTTTTACCTGGATTGCCCAGCCCTGTTATTAATTTCATTAAGTATATTCTGCAATATATTCTCCTGTTTTACAAACATTTCTTCTTTTTCATTTTCTTTAGTAAATTCTCCTACATGGTCATATCCTAAAATATGTAATATTCCATGAACAATATTTCTAAGTATTTCTTCTTGGAATTTTTCAACAGGAATGTTTTCTAGAATATATTTTGGACAAATATATACTTCCCCAACTAATGGCTTTGTATTAAGGGCGAATGATAACACATCTGTAACAGAGTCTATACCTCTGTACTGCATATTAAGGTCTTGTATGTACCCCTTGCTAGTAAAGATTATACCCACACTAGAAATATTGTATTCAGAAAACACCCTTTTTATTGTTTCTCCTATATCTGAAGATGAAAAAGTAAGACTAGGAAAAAGCTTTTTAAGTGTATTCCAATTAGAGATTTCTACTAACATATCTATGTGTCAAGAAGAGATTCAATAATGTCTTTTACGATACCACCTTCTGCTTGCTCAGCTATTTCTTTCATTACTACTCCCATTACCTTACCAAAATCTTTCATACCCTCTGCTTCAAGCTCCACTATCTTTGCCTTTACAACTTTCTTTATCTCTTCTTCACTCATCTGTTTAGGTAAGTACTCTTGAAGAACTTCTAACTGCTTTGTTTCTCTATCTACAAGGTCCTGTCTTCCCATTGTAGTAAACTGAGCTATTGAATCTTGTATCTTCTTAACTTCTTTTCTAAGAACTTTTACTATCTCTTTATCATCTAAAGCTCCACCCTTCTCTATCTCAGCATTCTTAATAGCTGCAATTGCCATTTTGAGGATATCTGCTTTTGTACTCTTCCCCTCTTTTGTAGCAGAAAACATATCTTTTCTTAAAGTTTCTAACAAAGACATTGTGATGTATATAGCTAAAATTATCTAGCTCTTCTTGCAGCTGATCTTCTTCTTCTCTTCCTTTTTGCCCATTCTTTTCTTTTAGCAATTTCAAGATCTGCTTTTTTGATTCTGTATGTTTTGTTCTTGTATGTTTCAAGAATTTTTTCTCTTAGTACTTCTCTATGAAGTCTTTTGAGTGCACTATCTATATTTTCATTAGAATGTACTATAACTGACATATTTACCTCCTTTAAATAATACTAAGGGTGATTATACCACACTATGTAATTTTTTTACTATCTTTTTGATACTCTTTTTTCAAATCTTGCTTTACTTTCGTATGAGATTTTTTGTTTCATAGTACCGAAGGAATCGGTAATCCATGACCACCCTAAACCTGCAAAGAGTAATACTGCACCTAACATTACAATATTTTTGGAGTCATCAAAGAGTCCAGTCTCGGGTTGAACAGGTTCTCCTGGAATATTACATCTTGCTTCAATGTTGGCAGATGTTTCTAAGTTGGAAGAATCCCTACTAGAGGTGTCGGGGGTAGCAACTACAGTATTCTGGTAGATTCCAAAGTATTCTTTATTTACGCTTATCGAATATGTAAAGGATTTCGATTCCCCAGGATCAAAATCGGATAATGGAG
>CAYPAR010000056.1:0-2472 GCA_964408765.1 uncultured Candidatus Saccharibacteria bacterium
TGCCCTTTTCTCCGAAAGATCACTCCCTCCCAACTCTCGTTGGCACTTATCTCGATATGTTCGAGACTGACACGAAGTCCGGACTTTCCTCATCTACTCCCGAAGGGTAGATGCAACCATCTAATAGTACTTATACACCTATATTATACTATTTTTTCCTCTTTCTAACAATGTATCTGATGACAAGAACTATTATTACAACAGGAGTTCCAAATACCACTAACCATATTAATGCTGAACCTAAACCTTTTAGAACACCTACAAATGCTCTTAATGCATTCTTTAGTACACCTAATGGTCTCCACTTATCATCTTCTATAACAGCTCCTACATTACTCTGGGCGACAGATATTGTAACTGTAGAATATTCTGTTTGATTTGTATAATGTTTAAGTTGAGATTCAATCCTCTCTATTTCATATCGAATATTATTTAACTCTTTGTATACAGCCATTGTATCTGTAACATTTTTAGCAGTCTTTTGAATCTCAAGTAGTTGTGCTTCAGTATTTCTATATGTCTTCAATCTTGCCTGTAAATCAATTACCTCATTCGTAACATCAGTAATACCTGAAGATGCAGACCCTATTTCCACATCCATATTCTTTAAGTCATTAAAAAAGTTTTCAAAGTCAGCAACCTTTACTTTATACTCAATATTAACTCTCCTATTTATTCCTTTACCACTATCATATGTATTTTGAGATTCTGCCTGATATTTTTTCGCAATGGTATCAATCTCTTGTATTGCATCATCAATATCATCCGCATAGACTCTAAGGTCTCCTCTCTTAATTATATTCCTATCTTTCTGAGATGTATTGGTAACTTGATCTTCTGCTATTTCTTCAGTTTTCATCTCATTTCTACTTACACCTACTGACTTTGAAGCAAAAGTATCAGCTAAGAAACCATCAGAACCAAGAGATGAACTTGGAGCAACAAATTCATTACCATAATATTGCCTAGAGTCATATGAGACATCTGATCTTACAACAAAATGTTTTAGAATAGCCACTCCCACAACAACTGTTATGAAAATCCCTAAGATAGAAAGAAGGACTATTCCACCCACTTTGAAAACCTTTTTCTTATCCATGATTATTTATATGAAAAGTTATATAAACAAATAATATGAAATACAAAAGGAATTTTCAACAAACAAAATATTCAGTTAATATGCTATTTTTCTTGTTACATTATGAGACATTCCGTTTCTTTTGACATTATACCCTTACCATGATAATCTTTTATAGATAATTTAAACTGCCTTTTAAATGAAAAAATTTACAGTTCTATTTGCTATTTTCTTTTTATTTAGTTTTGTAAGTATAAGTTTTGCCGCAGAAATTAAACTACAAGATACTTCAAGTCCCACGGAGAAATCTATAGCTGTATCTATAAACACGAAAGAAGAAGTAACTGAGAATGTAAAAATCGTTATCGAGAATTCTCCAAATGTAACTATTACAGATATAATAGAATCAGATATCGCCTGTTCTACTTTCTCCTATGTACCAACATCAAAAAATTCAGAAATTATCTGTAGCTTACCTTCTAGTCAACCAATCCAAGGCCTTATTGCTAAAATCCTATTTACTTCAACTTCAGATGATTATACATTCACAATTGTTGAAGAGGATTCACAAGTTGGGAATTTAACTATAGAGAATGTAACAAATGTTGGATTGAACACACAGACTACAACAACTGATATGGGAGAAGATTCTTCTACACCTAGTGCTACGACACAAACAACAACACCAACAACAGGTACCTTAGCAACTAATACAAATGATAGTCTCATGACATACCTACCATATATATTACTAGGAGTTGCAGGAATCTTTTTTGTAAGTATGATTATTTTAATTTTGACAAGAAAGAAAGATGATGTTGTTTTGACTGATTTACCAGCATCAACAGCTGTTGCATCTCCTTCTACAGAACCACAACCAGTGACACAACCTCAACAACCTGTAAACTTTGATAATATACCTAAAGACCTACAAAATGAAACAATGCATGATAATATCTCTCAACCAAAACCAACATTAGCGGAGATGATAAATCAACCAGCACCAACCGCTGAACCAACCCCTGAACAACCCACAGAACAGATACCTGCTATTCCTGAAACTCCTCCCGTTGCTTCTACTACACCAAATGAACAAGCAGATTTAGAAGCACTATTGAGAAGTGAGAATCCTAGCATAGCTATAAATACTCCCACAGAAGCTCCAAATACAATGCCTTCACAATCAGTTCAACCTACCCCACAAGAACCTATACAGGAAGCAGTTGCAACACCTTCTACAACAAATGGACTCCTTAATAACTACTCTGCAAATGTGTCTGAGGGAGGTCTACCCAGGATTGGATCTGTAGAAGAACAAGAAGAAACACCTTTAAATACAGATACAGAGCAACAACCTCCTGTAATAGAGGTGTCACCTACTGATACTAATACAG
>CAYPAR010000056.1:2572-4296 GCA_964408765.1 uncultured Candidatus Saccharibacteria bacterium
ACCTACTGATACTAATACAGGTATAGATAATGACTTACAAAATTTACAAAATGTGGTAAGAGAAGAGATAAATGGTATCGCAAAAATAGGCGAAGCCCCTATTGATGAGAATATACCAACAAATCAGATGTAGAAAAACTAGGATCTGTCTACAAATTCAAATTTATCATCAACCTTTGGTGCTTTAAGTCTCTTTTGTAACCCTCTCCATATAGGGTCTTGCATTCCTAATTCCTTTAACCATTCATGTACAACTACTCTATACGCTATATGTCCCCCATTCCTTATTCGTAGGTTAATAACATACTGTAAATCATCAAAAGAGCCATACATTATGTACTTAGTAGTATGAGCATGCGGTAAAAGATACTTAGTAAACTCATCACAAACATCCTTAGAAAGGTATTCTCTAGCTTTATTCCTCCAGTTCCTAATCATCTCATATGTCTCTGACAAGGCTTTCTTGTATTCAGACTTTAAATTCTTTAAGCTTGAAATATCAAGATAATTACAGAGATAAAAACATTCATCATTTCTTCTATCCAACTCCTGATCCATATCTACCTCATCATGTAATAAAGGTATAAACCTCTCTAAACTCCTATGCCTATTTAAATCTTTCAATGTCCCTAATGTAGCAAACCCCTCTATTTTAACCGCACCACTCTGTCCAACATTCCCAATCGTATTATGATGATTATGATTCTCAAAAATTATCTCACTAATGTTTTCTTGATCTTCTTCATCAAATTCATACTCATCAACAGAACCTAAAGGATTTAATAAAGCTTCGTAATGAGAGAATAAAGATTCTGTAAAATCAGGGGAGTAACTTACAGAAACAGACTCACTTTCACTCTCAGGTATAGAATCAACCTGTTCTCTACTTAATGTCTTACCAATATACTCTAAAACTTCTTTTGTAGAATTACCTCTACTACTATTTGACTCTGTATGACGAATTAAATTATCTGCCTCTCGAATATATCCCTTAGTATCAACATTAGAATCTCCCAACAAGTTCAATACTAAATCAGCTACTTCATTATCAACAACACTATCACTCCCTCCAAGGAAACCGATAAACTCAGACCAACAACGAGCAGACATCACCATAGCATCACTTGTACTCAATCCCACAGGAAGAAGATATCTAGCAACATCAAAACTCCTTGCCTTTAAAGCAGAGACTTCCTGAGGACTCTCTTCGTTAATTTTGAAAATCTTGGATAATTCTTCTCGCGTAATCTTAAGAAGTCTCTTATAATCTGCAAGCTGCTTAAATATTATCTTTTCATATTCTTTTCTTACTGATTGATTACTACATACCTCTGCAGGAATTTTAACAAAATTAGGATCAGAAAAATTTTGATATCTAGTAGATCGCTCTTGACCTGCAATAACAGGATTCATATAGAAGAACTTCATTCCAGTAATAATTGGAACATTCTCTATACAAACAAATAATTCTGCCATATCCCCTACAGACTTATGCCCATATCCAGCAAATATCTTTTCTAACCTTTCAGAGGCATCTTTACCACTATTTATAATCTCCGATGCAATATCTATTATTGAATCAGAAGACCTACTATACCTTGCACCTAAATACGCATTAATTGATGGTTGTTTTGTAGAACAGTTTTGTAAAAGAGTATGTACAACCATCTTGTTCCATAATGAATCAGAACGAATGGTGGCAATATTTAGATCTTTTCTAAAAA
>CAYPAR010000057.1:0-4285 GCA_964408765.1 uncultured Candidatus Saccharibacteria bacterium
TTTACACTAATACTCTCATACCAAACATCATTAAATTTGGAAAATATTCTTAACCCTTTATCTTCCTTTACCCAATATTCCCCATTTTTCATTGTTTCAGAACCAATAGGTACAGATATGGAGAAAGTCCATCCTAAATCAGGAAGTTTCTCATTATAGTACTCATATACATCTGAAATTTTAGTACCAACAGGTAATCTGTAAGCAGAATTTCCTTTACTAACAAATCTAGCAACAACTTCATCCTTCATCTGATCTTTAAAGATAAATAAGGAGTTAGGATATGATGGTATATCTCCTATTCCTACTACATTCTCAGTTTTCATATCTGAAATAGAAGTCCCTTGCCTAATTCTAGTAACAAAAACAAATGCTAGATAGAGAAAACTTAAGAGTAAAGCAATTAAGAAAAGAGCAAATATACCTCTCTGTAAACCTAATGAAAGTTTAACTTTTCCCCTATATCGTGTTTTATTCTTTTTAAATATTGTTTTCTTTCTTTTTTTCCTTTCAATAACAGGATTAACAGTGGGTTTCTTAGGCATATATACTTTAGTGAAACTTGTCTTTCTCTCTTTTCCTTTTTTCTTTTTGAATATGGACATGATTAATATAATAGCATATTGTATAATATATATGCTCCTGCGGGATCATCTAATGGTAGGATGCCGGTCTTTGAAGCCGAGAATCATGGTTCGAATCCATGTCCCGCAATATCTTTTATACATTCCTTAATCTCCTAAGTAATTCTGCTACCTTCTCCATAACATTTTTTAGTATGGGGTTTGTTTCATCTACAGGCATAATATCATCAAGAAGAAGCTCTAAATCATCTTCAGATACTTCAATATTATGTATATCTTGTAGATTTTCCATAGCATATTGTAGCTTTGAGGCTAAAATAGTGTGTCCATTTATATCCCAATGAAAAGCATTATTTAAAACAATAACCTCTTCTTTTGTTAATTGTAATATTCCTCTTTGCATTTTAATTACATACTCATTTTAATTTCTTTTATTCTATCTCTTAATTCTGCAGCTTTTTCAAACTGTAATCTATCAGCAGCAATAAGCATATCTTGATTAAGTTCTTTAATTAACATCTTCTTCTGTCTCTCATCCATCTTTTCAACTTCAATATCTGCATCTTCTCTTTCTTCTTCCGTTTCAACAAGTCTTCCTCTAATCTCCTTTGTTATACTTTTAGGAGTAATATTATGCTTTTTGTTGTATTCCTCCTGATACTTTCTTCTCCTATTTGTCTCATCAATTGCATATTTCATACTCTCAGTTACTGTATCAGCATACATAATAACTCTTCCTTCTACATGTCTAGCAGCCCTACCAATTGTTTGTATTAAACTTGTCTTTGATCTTAGAAACCCTTCCTTATCTGCATCCAGTATTATCACAAGAGAGACTTCTGGTAGATCAATACCTTCTCTAAGTAGATTTATACCCACTACAACATCATATTCTCCCAATCTTAAATCTCGTAGAATATCAACTCTTTCAATTGTATCAATATCTGAATGAATATATTGTACCTTGATATCAATATCTTTTAGATAATCAGTTAAATCTTCTGCAAACCTTTTTGTTAATGTAGTAACTAGTACTCTCTGTCCTTTCTCTGTATTTTTTCTAATTTCATTAATTACATCGTCTATCTGATTCAGGGTTGGTCTTACTTCTAAATGTGGGTCTAGAAGCCCTGTAGGCCTTGTTAGAAGCTCTGTAACTTCCATGTTGCTGTCTTGTAGCTCCCAATCAGAGGGTGTTGCAGACATGTACAGTGTTGTTCCTTGCTTTTTTCTAAATTCTTCAAAATTCAACGGTCTATTATCCCTTGCTGTTGGTAACCTAAACCCATGTTCTATCAAATTATCCTTCCTTACTCTATCACCATTGTACATTCCTCCAATCTGAGGAATTGTAATATGTGACTCATCAATGAAAAGAAGATAGTCCTCAGGAAAATAGTCAAGAAGAGTGTAGGGTGGTTCACCAGATTTCCTACCATCAAAATATATACTGTAGTTTTCCATACTTTTGCAGTAACCAACTTCTTGCAACATCTCAATATCATAGCTAGTCTTCTGTTCTAGTCTTTGAGCTTCTAGTTCTTTACCAATATTTCTTAAAAAAGCTGCTCTCTGTTCTAAATCCTTTTTAATATTCCCAATTGCATTATCAATAACCTCTTTAGAATATACTAATGATGTAGCAGGAAATATTAATATCTCCTTCTCTTCAGTTATTCTTCTCTTTGAAATTGGATCTACCTTACTAATTCTTTCAACAGTATTACCAAAAAGTTCAATTCTAATTGAAACATCATCATATGGTGGAAATATCTCTAAAATATCACCATTAATTCTAAAAACACCATTTGTAAAGTCAAAAGTATCTCTCTCATACCTCATATTTACTAACTCTAAAGCAACATCTGAAAGCTCAATCTTCTGTCCAATATAGAAAGAGATAGATCTATTTTCATAGTTTTCTGGCTGACCAATATTGTAAATACATGATACAGATGCAACCACTACAGTATCCCTTCTTGTTACTATTGCATTCATTGCTCCAAATCTTAGATTCTCAATCTCTTTGTTAACTTCAGATTCTTTCTCAATGTAGAGATCTCTAGCTGGGATATATGCTTCTGGTTGATAGTAATCGTAGTAGGAAACAAAATATTTAACAGCATTCTCTGGAAAAAACTCCTTTAGTTCTTCATATAGTTGTGCAGCAAGCGTTTTGTTATGTGAAATTATCAATGTAGGTCTGTTTAACCTTTCGATAATATTAGCCATTACAAAGGTTTTTCCTGAACCAGTTACACCAAGGAGAGTTTGTTTAGGATGAGTATCGATATTTTCAATAATTTTCTCTATAGCACTCTGCTGATCAGGAGAAGGTTTGTATTTAGAAATGAGATTAAAGGTTTCCATTCTCATATATTCTACCAAATATATTAATATGTTAGAATGTATATTATGGCAAGTGTAAAGTTAAACAGACTATCAGAGGATGTTGTAAGACAGATTGCAGCTGGAGAAGTAATTGAAAGACCAGCATCTGTTGTAAAAGAATTGGTTGACAACTCAATTGATGCAGGTGCTAGTAAGATTACAATTAAGGTTAAAAATGGCGGTATTGATCTGATTGAAGTCTCTGATGATGGTATTGGTATTCCAAAAGAGAATCTAGAAGGTATTTTTGAATCACATACAACCTCTAAGTTAAATAATATTGAAGACTTAAACACACTTCTTAGTATGGGTTTTAGAGGTGAAGCCCTTCCTACAATTACTTCTGTAGCAAAGGTTAGAACAGAGTCAAAGTATGAAGGCGAAGAGAAAGCAAATGCAATATTTTTTAATGAAGAAGGTATTGCAGAGATATCAACTGTAGCAAAAGAGAAAGGTACCACAGTTAGAGTAGAGAATCTTTTTTACAATATTCCTGCTAGAGCAAAATATCTTAAAACAGCTAACACAGAGTACAGGAAGATATATGAGTTGTTGAATAGGTATTTCTTAATATATCCAAATATCTCTTTTGTTTTAGAAAAAGATGGAAAAACAGTAGTAAATATTAAATCTATTCCGAATTCTAAACCAGGAGAGTTACTTGAACAGAGAGTTGATGAGGTTTTAGGAAAAGACTTTAGTGATTCAATGCTTAAACTTTTCTACGATGGTTCTGGTACAAAAATTACTGGCTTTATCTCACATCCTTCAAAACATGTTACAAAAACAGGTAATCAATATATTTTCATTAACAACAGACCAATTACAGATAGAGGAATTGTTAGATCAATTATGGAAGGATATTCCAGATATATTCCATTTGGGCAAAAAATAGATTTTGTTGTAAATATTAATATTAAACCGGAATTAGTTGATGTAAATGTACATCCAAGGAAAGAAGAAGTTAGGTTTGAGAACCCATTTAGAATATATTCTGCTATAGAGGAGGCTGTTAGGCATACTTTAGAGAAAAGTCTTTCCTACAGAAAAGAAAAAACTGAAGAAGTAGGGCAGGTTGGGGGAGATGTTGATTTTAAATCAATGAGAGATACCTACAATACCAAAGGATCTAAACCTTCTTTTTCTAGTACTACTGGTTCTAGAGATATTAAACAGTATCAACAACAATCATTGTATTCACAAAACAAATCAGCATCTGTTAGAGATAGCATAATGTTTTCAAAAGAACTATTCAAAGAAATTGAACCAGTTGAAGATATTCAAGAACAAGAAAGTGATGATATTAGGTC
>CAYPAR010000058.1:0-4161 GCA_964408765.1 uncultured Candidatus Saccharibacteria bacterium
TTTTCATGTATAATACCCATGGATATATAAATTTTTTGTTTTTAAACATATGGGGTTACCAAATCCAGTAGAACTAATAAAGATGCAGAATGAAGCTAAAAAAATGCAGAGCAGATTAAGAGAGAAGAAGATAAAAGGTGAGTCTAAAAACGGTATGGTTAGAATATATATGAATGGAGCACAGGAATTTGAGGATGTATATATTGATGAAGATTATCTAGACCCAGATATGATGGATCAGATTAAAAAAGGTTTTAAGGAGGCATTCAAAGACTATCAAAAGAAACTACAGAAAGAGATGGTACAAGATATGGATTTAGATCAACTAAAAAGTATGTTTGGAAAATAGAATATGACAGTATTACCCAAAAGTGTTGAAAAAGTAATAGAGGAGTTTGGAAGACTACCAGGTGTTGGACCTAAATCTGCATCAAGGATGGCATATCATTATCTAAGGTCTCCTAACAAAGATGCGACTAAGTTGGCTAACGCTCTTGTGGAGATGGATGAGAGTGTTGTGAACTGTAAGAAGTGTTTTAATGTTTCCGATCAGGAAGAGTGTAATATCTGTTCTAGTCCATTAAGAAAAAAGGATAGGATATGTGTTGTTGAAGAACCTTTGGATGTTGTAGCTTTTGAGAATTCAGGTGTATATGACGGAATATATTTTGTACTTGGTGGTGTAATTTCTCCTGCAGATGGTATTACATCAGAAGAGTTAAGATTCAAAGAATTGAAGGCAAGGGTTGAGGAATTGTTAGAAGGAGTAGATAGCTTAGAGATTATCATTGCAACAAACCCTAGCTTGGAAGGTGAGGCTACAGCTAGTTACATATATGACCTGTTTAAAACTCAACTAAAAGAAGGTAAACTAAAGATAACAAGGTTAGCAATGGGGTTGCCTACAGGTGCTGACCTTGAGTATGCAGATAGATTAACTTTAAAGAAAGCATTGGAAGGAAGGAGAGATTTTTAACTTAAACTTGCTTGATAATGGATACACTAGGAGGTCGTTTTTTAAGTGAGAACGAAGATACTCTTGTAAGCTCTAAACCTGTTCAATACAATGCTGAGCAGAAAGATATACATGATTCTTCTCCTGCGGAACAAGTGTCTTCTTGGACTGATACTGTGGTAGATATATATACGAAACATAGGGATAGTTCTGAGGTGGTGGATAGGATTAAGCAATACTATTATGATAAGTATGTAATCAAAGATGAAGATTTTCCAGAAAGCTACTTTATCAATCGACAGAGAACAGCAGCAGAGGAAGGGCGTGGTAATGCTGAACTGACAGATTCGCTTAAGAGAGAGTATATGGATATGGAGCAAAAAGACCAGAAGCAATCATTGGACTTATGGATAGATTATTTTGCTTCTCCTGATTCAAACCATCTTCCTTCTTGGATGAAGTACTGGGCTTTTAATGGGATGGTTAAGTTGGCTAGATATAATGAGGAGAAGAAGGAGTTTGAGCCTAGGATGAAAGACACAGTTTCTAATTTTATATATCCAAACCGAGCTGCTTTAGCAAAGACACTTGATATATTGCAGGCTAAATATGGTAAGGAGTATTTTGATTTAACAGATAGAATCACAGAGAAACATGCTCGACTCAAGGGTGCGGAGTCATTAGAGCGAAAGAAGAGGATATTGGAACTGGTAGAACAACAAGGTTTAGAACAAGTAAGTGGTAAAAATATTACAGTTAAAGATGAGCAGACAGGTCAGGTTATGAATGTTAAGAGGAGAGATCTGCAGAGAATGCGAGAAGAAGTAACCGTATCGAAGGAATTAAAGCATTTATCTAGTAACGAAATTAGAGAAGAGATGCAAAATTTAACCAACGAAAGATCTAAGGTTTTGGAAGAGCGGGGAGTTCCAAAGGAGTTTACAAATATAGATATAAAGGATGAGGATTTTGCAAAGCTTTACACTTATGCCTACAATGAGGTTCAAGCTACTAAGTATATTGAAAAAGAAATTGTGGATGGTCAATGGGTGAAATTCCCGCAGGGTTCGGATCCTAAGAAACTTGTTGAAGCTATTCAGGGTTTTGGTACTGAATGGTGTACAGAAGGAGAAAGTACAGCTGAGAAACAATTGGGGCAGGGCGATTTTTACATTTATTTTTCTAATAATTCTGAAGGTATGTCAGTTAACCCTAGGATAGCTATCAAGATGGAGTGGGGTCAAATAGGTGAGATTAGAGGCATAGATAAGGATCAGGAATTAGATTCTTATATTTTAGAATCAGGTATTTTGGAAGAGAAGCTTAAGGAGTTTGGTGCTGAGAGTGCAAAATATTATCAGAGAGTAGAGGATATGAAGAGGATGACGAGGATAGATAAGCAGGTCAAAGCAGGTGAAGATTTAACACAAGAAGATCTTTGGTTTTTGTATGAAATTGATAGGAGAATAGAGGGTTTTGGGTTTACGAAGGATCCTAGAATAGAAGCAATACTTTCAAAGAGGAATTTAAGGAAGGATTTAGCGTATATTTTTAATTGTAGTGAGAATCAAATAAGTTTGACAAAGGAGGAAGCATTAAGAGGTGATATTAAGTATTATCATGGTCGTCTTGATGTTAATCATTTAATTGAGGTTAAAGACTTAGTTTTTCCAGAAAGAATATTGGGAGACCTTACACTTGGCAGATTAACTACTGCTAGTGGTTTAATCTTTCCAAAGAATATAGGTGGAACTCTTATAATGAATAATTTAACCGAGATCAAAGATTCTGTCTTTCCAGAGAATATACAAGGAAGTCTTCGACTGAATGGTTTAACCAGAGCCAAAGACTTAGTTCTTCCTGAGAATGTAGGTGGAGATGTTACACTTGATTATTTGGAGAGTGCAAAAGGATTGGTTTTCCCAAAAAGTATAGGTGGAGATCTTCAACTTAGTGGTTTGAAGAATGCGAAAGATTTGATTTTGCCAGAAAGTATAGGTAGAAATCTTGAACTTAATGGTTTGAGAAGTGCAAAGGGGTTAGTTATCCCAGATGGAGTAGTAAAAGAGGCTCTTTCTCTTTCTAACTTAAGAAGTACAAAAGGATTGAACCTTCCAAAGGGTGTAAAACATGTGTATATAGGAAAGTATATTAGTAATGAAGAGCTGTTCAAACTAAGAAGACAATATCCAGATATAAATATTCAGAGAGAGAAAGATCTTTCTGAATATTACAAACCCTTTTAATCTTTTGTTTTCCACCTTTACATAATTATCATGTATAATAACAAAGAAGGAGAGATTTTTAATGAAACTTTACTCTACATTAGATAAAAAGATTGTTGAAATAGAGCCGAATAAGGAGGGTGTGATATCTATGTATAATTGTGGACCTACTGTCTATTATCGTATGCATCTAGGGAATATTCGAGCATATGTAAACTGGGATATTCTTCATAGAGCATTGTTGTATTTAGGATACAAGGTGAATAGGGTGATGAATATCACTGATGTTGGACATATGACATCACAAGATGATTTTGGTGATGACTTTGGAGAGGATAAGATGGATAGACAGGCAGAGAAGGAAGGTGTAGAACCAATTGATATTGCAAATAAATATATTAATTCTGTTCTTGATGATTACAGAGCATTACATATCCTTGCTCCGAATGGAGAGGAGATTCCTGAAGATTTGAATCATGAGAATGTTTCAGAGTATGGATGGACTAGAGCAACTGAATATATTCAAGAGATGATTGAGATAATAAAGAGAATGGAGGAGAGGGGATATACATATGAGACAGATCAAGCGATATACTTTGATGTAACAAAGGTTCCTGACTATACAATCTTCACAGGTCAGAAGTTGGAAGAGAAGAATATTGGTGTAAGGGAAGAGGTAGGAGTTGATCCTGACAAGAGAAATCCTGCAGATTTTGTTCTTTGGATGAAAAAAGTTGGAAAGTATGAAGATCATTTGATGAATTGGTCATCTCCATGGGGAGATGGATTCCCAGGTTGGCATATTGAGTGTTCTGCAATGGGTACAGCAATTTTAGGTGAGACCTTTGACATCCATACAGGAGGTATTGATCATATCCCAGTACATCATGCAAATGAAAGAGCACAGAATATTGGTGCTTTTGGACACCCTGTTGTGAAATATTGGGTACATAATGAATGGTTGGTAAACAAAGATAATGA
>CAYPAR010000059.1:0-4140 GCA_964408765.1 uncultured Candidatus Saccharibacteria bacterium
GAAAGTTCTTAAATGATGTCATATTAGAAAGAGTCCAGAAGATGTCTGATGAAAACAAGAAGGAGAACCATATCATAGTATCTCAAGATGCTGATTTACAATCCTTTGAGACTAAGGACTATATTAGCAATATAATTAATAGATTCGAAAGAGACCCAAATCTTGAGGTTCTTGCTGGAAGAAACCATCTATCTAGAAAAACACTAATTAAAGCTCCAGCAGTATTAGCAGCATGGAGGACATGGAATACTTTTGATAACATTGTTAGGAACACACAAAATGTTGTTGAAGGAACAATAGGAAGAAACACTGCTATTAAAGCAAGGACTCTTGCAGGAATCGGAGGATATAATCCATACCTCTTACTCGGAGAAGATTTAGATATTGGTCATAAAGTAAGAAACCTAAAAAGTAATGAGAAGGTACGTTACTCTCCAAGTTTTGGACTAGAAGGTGAAGCAAGAAGAGCACTTGTAGCTCATATGAATGGAGTTCCAATTCTACATATGTATAGCTCCTTTGATGATAACAAAGGCTTGAGAGGAAAAGACTCGGAAGAAATTCTACAAGAGAATCCAGATGCCTTTAAGTTTACTATTAAAAAGTACACTAAAGAATTACAAGCTCTATATGAACACTGCGTTAGTAGAGGCCTCTCAACAGATATCTTTGATCAAACAATGAAAGCAGTTGGAGTTAAATATAGTATTAATAATGGAAAAGTGGTTGTTGATCCAAGAGGAACCGCAAACATGAAAGATGTTATAGAAACAGAGAAAAAACTTTTAGCAAGACAAGAAGCAGCAATGGGGACGACTTCATAGTCACTCCCGTTACTTTAAAGGATGGTGTTCCTTCACTGTTTCCTCTGCAAACTTCTCACTAGCATGTACATATTTTGTAGTCGTATTTAAGCTAGAATGTCCTAAAAGAACCTGTAAAGCAACAGGACTAGCACCTTCCTCAGCTAAGTAAGTAGCAAAACCATGCCTTAAGCTATGTGCAGATGTTGGTATCTGAATACCCAACTTTCTTCTATACTGTGCAATTTTCTCCTGGAAATAATTTGTAGATAATCTCTCAGAATGTTTACCATCTCTACCACCAGAGAAAGGTATAAAGAGGGCAGGGGACTCAAATTTTTCCAAATACCCACTTTCCCTGTACTTTTCTACAATCCTAATATATTTCAAACTATCATCAAACATCTCCAGTGTCAAATCAGAAGGTTTTTCATTTTCATCCTCACCTTCTAATGTTTCACGCTCGGTAGTGAAACTTCCTGGTTCTTTCTTTTTCTCTTCCCCAGTATTAGCAAACCTCAACCTTATCTTAAGATAATTATTAAGCCACAAAAGACTTCTTGGTGTCATAAATACTGTACGCTCTTTTTTCCCTTTACCTAAAATATATAGCTTTCCTTCAGCATTAATATCCTTTAAATCAAGACTCATAAGCTCAGAAATACGCATACCTGTTGCAAATAGCATCTCTAACATACATCTATTTCTCAATGCAACTTTCTCATCTTTCTCAAACTCCATAGGACATTCAATCAACTTTATCAATTCCTCCTTAGATGCAACCTTCTTAACACGTTTCTCAGCTTTCATCATTCCAATAGCATCTGGTGGCATTGGAATATCTAAATCCCATTCAATTCTAAATTTCAAAAACGATCTCAAAGCTGACAACATTCTGTTAATACTGTTCGGATCCAAACCTAAATTTTTCTTAGCAGTATTTCTAGGACGACTTGTGATTCCTAAGCTACCATATACCTTTCTGTATATATCAGAGAGAAATCCATCCTCAAATCTAGGTGTGTTTACACCAGTCAAATCATTCACAGGCCTCTGAGAGCCTCCTAGAGCCTTGTCCTTATTTAAGCTTGATACATCAATGTTTCTTGCATATTCCTCCCTAATTTTATCCAAATCTTTAAGATGTTGACCTGCAATTAAGTACCCTTTGTATGCACTAATATCTTTTTTTGTTACTTTCATAAAAGGAGTATTTCTAAAGTGTAAAAACACAGCAAAAATACAAAGATCTCTAGCATAGTTTAATATGGTTTGAGTACTGTAGTTGTTGTTCTGTAGATTAACTAAGAAGTCATCTTGATCATCTAGTTTTGGTATTTCCATAATCTATATTAACAGTAAAAGTTAAATTTGAAAATCAGAGTAGGGGGCCATTTTTTTGAATTTTGGGATAGAAGAGAAATACGGGTAGAAACGATAAAAGAATGGAAATAGATAAGGTGAATGTGTCAGTTGAGATGAATAAGGAGATGATGATAAGAATGGCATTATTAAAGGTTTTCTAAATTTAATATATCTATACCGCATATAAGGGTGATTATACTCGGTTGTATATCTTAGAATTGTAACATATATCTGGTGAGAGTAGAACCCCCTCCCACCAGGTACACATATGTCAACCTCAGGATGATCTCCATTCTTCTATCAAACACACAACGAAATCTTTTTATTAAGTATATTAAATTACTTATCCACACTGATTACTATAGGTTGTGAAACGCTATAGGTTCCCAGATCTAGCAACCCCCTACTCCCCTATGCTACCTATCCCTTTATATTAAAAAACAAAATAAGGAAAAGAATAAGGATTAATAAGAATATATAACGATTAAAGTATTCTACATGACCATTAAATAACTTCTCGTGTGTCACTGTATTCACACTTAAATAGTACCCTACTACTGGTACAAATGAGATAATTTCATGAAAGTTGCCTGAAAACACTACAGCAGCAAGCAAAATAGACATTATCAATGCTGTAATCAAAGATTTTCGTAACAATTCAGCCCCATCTATTTCAATATTAATATAATGTAAAAGGGAGATAATAAAGTATAGAAGAACTATTGAGGGGAAAATAATATATACTGGTAGACCACTAATAAGGAAGGCAAAAGTAAAAGCATAGACCATAAAGATAGAAGAAAGGTAAGAGATTGTTCTTCCTACCTGTGCTAAAGGTATAGGCTTAAACTGATTAACATTTAGAGTATTAACCATAAGGAAGACAAAATAGTCAGCAAAAAATACCACTATGATCAAAAGAAGAAGAATAAAAGCTTCATATATTCTATTAAACTTCTGAAAGAAGAAGAAATCTATAAACAAAGATTGAGAAAGAACAAATAATGAAGCTTGAGTAATAAATAGCATAGATTTCTTTTTAACCTGAAAATTCAAAGAAAAGAGTAAACCTACAAACACTCCTACAAAATACAAACCTCCATCAAGAAATACTCTCCATATTGGCAAACTCTCTCTGGCAATAATTTTGTAAATAAACATAGAAAGTGCAACAATAGCAGCAAGAAGGAGTAACTTACCTCTTTTTTCATTATCTACATTTGATTCATCTCTTTTCATCTTCAATACTCTCTAGATATTTTAATCCTTTCTGTGTTAGTACTCTACCCCTACTCGTTCGTTTGATAAAACCACATTTCATAAGGTATGGTTCATGTACATCAGAAACAGTCCCCTCATCCTCAGAAATCGAAGCTGCAAGAGTAGATACCCCTACTGGACCACCAGCAAAATTATTCAAAAGAGTAAAAAGTATCTCCCTATCTATCTTCTCTAACCCCATCCTATCTATTCCGAGTAAATTCATTGTCTTTTTGACTGTTTCCATTGTAATACTACCCTCTTTCTTACTCTCTGCATAGTCTCTACACCTTCTAAGAAGTCTTAACCCTACTCTAGCAGTACCTCGAGAAATAGTAGAAAGAGATTTAAGAGCATCATCATCAATCTCAATATTCCATAATCTACAAGCCCTTTTTAGAATCTCAACTAAATCACCTTCAGAGAAGAAGTCTAACCTCTGTATTAACCCAAATCTATCTCTCATAGGAGAACTAATCTTACCAATTTGTGTTGTTGCACCAATCAAAGTAAATGGTTCCAAGCTTAACCTAATCGTCTTTGCAGTTGGTCCTTTACCCATTACAATATCTAACATACCATCTTCCATAGCTGGATAAAGAATCTCCTCTACTACTTTAGGTAATCTATGAATTTCATCTATGAAAATTACATCATTTTTCTTTAAACCTGTTAATATCGCTGCTAAATCACCCTGCCTTTCAATAGCAGG
>CAYPAR010000060.1:0-3562 GCA_964408765.1 uncultured Candidatus Saccharibacteria bacterium
TGGTTTAATGACGGATTGTTGAAAATAATTAAAGAGAGAGAAATTGTCAATTTCATTATAATGACTCTTGATAATATTATTGGAGTCGCTGGATATGGAGTAATTTTTCATAAGTTTATAATAGGAGAGTTCACATTAGGTACTGCATCTTTCCAAATGAGAGCTTTAGATACTTTTTCTGGAGCATTAGATAGTATGTTAGGTTCTGTAACATACATGAATGAATTCTCTATTAAAATGAAAGACTTGATTGCTCTTTTTGAAATGAAGCCTGCTGTTAAAGATGGGAATATTAAATTACCATATTTAGAAACTCCACCAGAAATTGAATTTAAAAATGTTTCTTTTAAATATCCAAAAGCAAAGAAGTTTGTTTTTGAAAATCTAAGTTTCAAAATCAATAGTGGAGAAGAAGTTGCATTGGTTGGACATAATGGTGCTGGAAAGACTACAATCGTAAAACTGTTAGCAAGAATATATTCTGTCACTAGTGGTGAAATTTTAATTAATGGAATAAATATTAATGATTTATCTATAAACGATTGGTATAAGAATCTTGGTGTACTTTTCCAAGAGTATAACTTCTATGCACATCTAAGTGTAAAAGAAAATATTATAACTGGTAAACCTAAAGAAGAAGTAGATGAGAAGAAGGTAATTGAAGCTGCTAAGAATGCAGATGCTCACGATTTTATAATGGAATACAAAAACAAATACGATCAGATAATGACGGAGAAGATAGAAGGTGGTATTAGACCTAGTACTGGACAAACTCAAAAGATTGCAATAGCTAGATTCTTTTACAGAAATGCTCCATTAGCTATCTTTGATGAACCTACAGCTGCTATAGATGCTGTGTCTGAATACAAGATATTTAATAGGATATATGATTTTTTTGAGAACAAAACTGTAATTATTATCTCTCATAGATTTAGTACTGTAAGGAATGCAGATAGAATTATTGTTCTTGAAAAAGGAAAAATTGTAGAAGAAGGTAGTCATGATGAGCTTGTTAAGAAAAAAGGTGTTTACAGTAAATCTTACAAACTGCAAGCAGAGGGGTATAAGTAATATTAACTGCTCGCACTAGAATATTTCTTTACATTCATCTTCCATACTAACTTTGCAATTAAAAGAAGTATTAATCCAATACCTAACCCTATCAATATAAATTCATACTTACCTCTTCCAATAATAATATTAGCTGGAAGAGTTGTTAAAAAAGCAATTGGTATAACAGTATAGAAAACCACTTTCATTGATTCTCCAAATACATCAATAGGATATTTAGTTAAACCAAGTAATTCTTTTGCGATTGAAAGAACCCCATTTCTAGGATTAGAGATTGTAAAAGCAGCAAAGAAAAGATAGATTGCATACCAAATCAGAAGTGCTATACATATTGCTACAAGACCAACTAAAACATTTACTAAAGATATATTCCCCCACTCTACAATTATGTAGTAAACAATTAAAATAATTCCTGATAAAGCTGTTATAAAGTTTGTAATAAAGAAATCTGAGAATGATGCATACCAATCAGATGAAATTGGTTTAAGAAGTATGTAGTCAAACTTACCCTCAACCACTTTAGATTCTAAATACAAAAGATTTGTTGAAAAAATAGACCAACCTAAATAGTTAAGAAGATTCCATATTCCTATCACTAAGTATGCCTCGGATTTACTCCACCCCACATACAATTCATTCTTACCAAAAAGAATGTTAAGAAGAAAAACCTGAATACCAACAACTAACATTGTTCTTAATATCCTTACAAATATATCTGTTTTGTAAAGATAGCTTCTTTTCATTCCTCCTTTAAAAACCCTACTCCATACTCTTAAGTAGTAAAACATTCCTCTTCTTTTCTTTTTTGTTTTTTTAAATTCCTTCTGCTTCATATTTCTTAATAGCTTTCTTAAAAACAATTTTGTATATGATAAAAAGAATAACTAACCAAACAGTTGCAGTTAAAAAACCAATTTCTTTCTGATAATCATTTAGTCTCCCAAGTAATATTTCAACAGGAAAAGAGAGAGTATATCTAAAAGGAAGAAGTTCAAGTAAAAACCTACCAATTTGTGGTAAAAAAGGGATTGGTATAAATTCACCAGAGAATAAAGATGCAATGTTGTAGTAAAATATTCTAATACCATCCATCTCTTTAATCTTTACAGCTGCAAGGGAGATAATATTTCCCAATAGGAAACTAATCCCAAAACCTAAGAGAATTGCGATTAACGAGAGAAGTATGAGATATGGATTAAATTCTACTATCCAAAAGTTATTTACCCAAGCAAAATATATTGCAATTATAAATGCAGGAAGAAACAGAATTATCCTAAGGATGTTACTACCAATATTAGTTCCCAGATATTCCAAAAGATAGTTATATGGTTTAACTAAAAAGTTTGAGAATCTTCCATCTAAAATATTTCTTACACCAAATTCTACTGTGTAATCTGATGTAAACTTACTAACAAACATTACTAGGATATAATAGGAAACTATATATTCTTGATCTACTACATTACTTACTCTTGATGCTGCTAACCAGATGAAACAGAGTCCAAATATTTTGATAATGTCTGCAATAATCCAAGCAATCATTTGCCCTTTGTACTGAAGTTCTCTTTTGAAATACATCTGTATCTGTTTACTTAGTATCTTTTTGTTTTTTCCCTTCTCTTTCATCTTCTAATTGTTTTACTTTCCACATAAATAATTTGGATTTACTCTCTGCATTAGGATAGTCTGATACAAAACTGAGAGCTGATTCTAGTATAGCTCTTGGTTTTGTTTTTGCCCATTTGATATACATTGTTAATCTCTTTTTGTCATCTAATTTACCTGCTAACCTTAATCCATATCTTTGATATTCTGTTGATACATATTTTCCTCTATCACCAAATATTTTTTTAGGATTAGTTGCTAACTGATCAACATCAAAGAGTTCTTGTTGGGAACCTTTTTTCTTTTTAACTTGGGGTGTTTGTGTCTTTAGTTGAGTAAGGATATCTTTTACTGAGTCCATATATAGAGTATACCATCTATGGGATGGTACACTCTATCCTTTAGTGACTTTTGAATTCTATTCGTTCTCTTTCTTAGATTTTGATACAACTAATCCTGTAAGTAGTAATATGATTAATAGCAGAATCCACCAATACTTCTGAATAAATGACTTTGTTTCAGAAAGATGAAATGGTTGTACTAATCTCTCCGAATTATCTAAAATATTTACTTCTACAGTGGAATCTCCATTGAGTTTATAACCTTTAGGAATTGTTGTTGTATCTATAGTTATGTTATATCTCCCTGGACATAGGGTTGTCTCCCACTCTCCTTTCACATCAGTTAGAAGTTCTTCTACTATTTCTTCTTTGCCATTTTCTTTAGTTGTTACTTTTATTTTTATATTCTCAAAGACTTTTTCATTCTTATCCTTAATATCATTTTTATTCTTATCTACATACACATATCCAGAGAGAGGCTTTTTAACTTTTTCTTGTGTCAGCTCTGTTTCGTTTCCAGCCTTGTCTGTTATTTTTAATGAAAT
>CAYPAR010000061.1:0-3528 GCA_964408765.1 uncultured Candidatus Saccharibacteria bacterium
TACTATGTCAGAAGACAAAAGAGGAATTAACAAAAAGGTTCTAGTAGGAGTAATACTACTCCTACTAGGCCTCACTGTCCTAGTTATTACCTACTGGCCTGTCCTTAAGTCGTACTATATTCACTACACAAATCGTAATTATGTAGCAGAAACAAGAGTAGAGATAACTGATGATTCTACTCAAGTTACTAAAGAAATCACTAAAGATACTGAAACAGTAATGCTTGATTCTAACTTTGGACTATACATTCCTAAGATTAGAATAGCGGCATCAGTATTAAAAGATATAAATCCTACCAATGAGAAAGAATACATAGCAGCATTAGAAAAAGGTATAGCTCATGCAAAAGGAACAAACACACCAGACCAACAAGGTAATGTATTTCTCTTTGCTCATTCAGCAGTAAACTTCTATGAAAGAAGGAAATATGATATCTACTTCTATCTTCTTACAGAACTAGAACAAGGGGATGAAGTATTTGTAAGCTACAATGGGGTAATTTACAAATATATTGTTTCTGAAGTAAAGATTGTAAACAGAGAAGAAGTAAAATACTTAAGTAAGTACTCTGATCAAGATACACTAACCTTAATGACTTGCTATCCAGCAGGTACAGACTGGAAGAGAACTATAGTTATTGCATACAGGGATTCCCAAGAGCCTTTTAAGAAATAAGGAGTATTGCATTTATATCTTTTTCTTGTAAAATATATATATGTAAGTTTACTGCTTAGTTCATGAATAGAAGAAACTATTATTTTACTTTTCTTTTACTATTACTTCTCTCTTTTGGGATTTTGTTGTTCCTAAATAAAGGAAAGTTTTCTAAATTTGTTGTCTTAGTTAAAGGAGAAGAGGATGTTGAAATAATAGAAGACCTTACTGATACAGAAGAAGGTTTCTTGGAAAATAAAGAGGAAGAAGTAGAAACCACTGAAGAAATAGTAGAACCTATTTTAGATGACAAGACTGAATCAAAAACAGAAGAGGAGAATGTTGGTACAGTCAAGACAGACAATACAGTAGAATCTAAAGAGGTTTCAGAAGAAAATATGCTAGGGGTACTACCTGATGAGAATCAAATTGCAGATGTTAAGCTCTTCTCTCCTTCTCTAAAGAGTCTTGGGGCAGGAATCAATGCTACACCAACCTTTAGGATAGAGTTTAGAGTTTATAATAGAAATCTTGGAACTCTTAGTGTTGAGGAAGCTTTATCAGCATCCAATATAACTTTGCTTGAAAATAATATACCTTTTCCCTTAGACTTTGTTTCCGCGGGAGATTATTATGTTGCAACTCCATCTGTAACAGTTGGACCAGAATATAACTTTGGAAATTTTGCAAAAATAGATGGTTATAATTTATATATGCAATGCTACGATGCTTCTCGTCCTTGGATAAAGTTAAGATTTCCGGCTATCTTTAAAAGTACAGATAACTTTAAATGTACTGTGACATATATTGATTGGCTATACAATTTAGGTGTAATGAAAGTCCTTGTAGATGATGATGGTAATGATGTCCTTCTAAAAGCTGAGGATGAAATAGACTATTTTATCGCTAGTCTTGTTGACTTGAAAGATAACAGGGTCTATACGGATACCATGACTTGTGGTTCAGAAGATGACCCGTTTTCTTTGAAAACAGCTACTTTTAAGAATCTTAGTTCATCACAAGGGTATGTTCTAACAGAGCTTCCTAAAGATGGATATCGTTTTTTAGGTTGTACTAAAATTCTCTGTGTTGCACCAGCTTCTATGGGAGATTTGCCGCCTCTTTTCAAAGAACTAAGATTTGACCTCTCTGATTTCCAAGGAGGTGATGATTGTTTTTCTTCTTGTTATAACCAGATTATATCTCAATCATATTTAGAGGTTGTAAAAAGTAATGATTCACTTAAAGATGGAATAAGGCCAGATAGTGATGTAGGATTTGTTTTAACAGTGACTGCTCCTTCGGATAACAAAGATGGCAATTTTGTTTCAAAAAATGTCATAGTATATGATAAAACATCTCCAGGGTTTACATATAAAACTGGAACTTGGAAGGTGACTTCTTCTAGAAGGGGAATCTTAAACATTCCTGAACCGTTATACAATGATACAGATTGGGCTCAATGGAGTATTGGGGATATGGTAGAGGGGGAAATTGTTACACTAGAATATATTGCTCATGCTTCTGCTGACTTGCAACCAGGAGTGTATGAAGATATCGCTTATGTTAAAGGTGTATCAATAGTAGGTAACGAGGTATTAGGCAATGTCTCTACTGGTTCTACTTCGGAATTTGTTGGCACAGAAGTGAAAATACTTGGAGCTACAGTATCATCAGATTCTAATATTTCTGAGTCTACAGTCTCATTACCGAAGACAGGTGCAAATTCATACTTAACCTTACTAGGATTATTATCATTTATTTTTGGTCTTGGAGTTTTAATTAAGGATAGGAAGTTATGTTTTAATTAGATTTTACTTTTTTTTAGCCTTTTTCTCCTCCCAAACAGGTTCTTCTTTAACGACCTTTGTACTTTCACTTGTAGGTTTTTCAGGAATAACAAGCAAAAGGATTAAGTAAAGGAATAAGCCACTACCACCTCCGAAAGAAAAGAGAACAAAAATAACTCTAACTATTACTGGATCAATATCAAGATACTCTCCTATTCCACCACATACACCAGCGAGAACTTTGTTTGTATCTGAACGATATAGCTTTTTCATTTTTTAATTTTCTAATATTAACAATACATTATACCAATCTTCCTATATCTCAGTAAATAGAATATACTAGTTATAGTTAAATTCTTAATCAAAATATATGACAAAAAGACATCAAGTATACAAATGTAATATCTGTGGAAATATTGTAGAAGTATTACATGAAGGAGGTGGTACACTAGTATGTTGTGCTCAGGATATGGTTCTCTTTGAAGAAAAGAAAGAAGAAGAAGGCAATGAAAAACACCTACCTGTTGTAAAAGTAGAAGGAAACAAAGTAATTGTAGAAGTTGGTTCTGTAGCTCACCCTATGGAAGATGTACACTATATCGAATGGATTGAAGTAATCAATGGAGAAGAAAGTCAAAAAGTATTCTTAAAACCAGGAGAAGAACCTAAAGCAGAGTTCACATTTGAAAATATTGGTCAACTTAGAGTTAGAGAGTACTGCAATCTTCACGGTCTCTGGGAAACAGTTGTCTAAAGACCAACAGAGAGCATCTTAACAAAGCTTTCCATATCATTGTAGGCATGGACTCTAGATATGTAGTACTTCTTATCTAGTTTAATATCAATATATCTTCCACACGAGAATGCCGCTATATATCCGTTGTTTTTGGCAATTTCAAAAGATCTGTAGTCAGCAGCACAACCAGGATATGCTAGAAGAGTAACAGGTTTACCTGTAATCTCCTCTATCTTACTCTTACTAGTAGCCATCTCTTCATTAATTGCAGCACTACTTATCTTGTGAAAATATGCATGAGTATTTGAATGTGATTGAATATCCATACCACCATCAGACATCTCTTT
>CAYPAR010000062.1:0-3436 GCA_964408765.1 uncultured Candidatus Saccharibacteria bacterium
ACTTTACCATTGACTAAAACTAAGTTATCCCAATATTTTTTAAGAAAAGATCTAGTTACTAGTTTAAAAGAAGTTTCCTTAAGAACATTTAAAACAAATATATCTACTCTCTCTCCAACTACATCATTAGAAACTCGTTTTTCCATATATTATCTTGGTAATCTAATCGGTTTAGTAACCTCTGGTATTGAGACCTGTCTAACAGAAGACACACTCTCAATGGTTACATTGTTAACTTTCTTGGAGTCTATTGTATTCATGATAATACCAGCTATATACCAAACAAGAAGTATTACAATACCCACTATGGTTACAATCTGAGGAGATGAAGAGAAATATACATAGCTAATAATTGCAACAGCAACTAAAGCAAAGATGTTGTGTAAAATCATTCTTACAACTTCCTTTCTTTTATCTTTATACATATTCACAAGAATACCTTGTAAAAGGAGAAAAAGAACAAAGGGAATAAGTATCCATATACCATGTTTTATCCATATATCATTCTTACCCTGTACTCCTACAAAAAGATATGTTAGAGCTATCATAACCCAATTTGAAAGATACATAGCAGAAAACATCTCACTCCACCTCCATTTCTTTCTAAAAACAACTATGAGAGTTTGAGAAAGTAGTACACCTAAGAAAGTATACAGAATATCTATCTGACCATCCCAGAACTGAAAAAATCTCCATGGTAGTAATCTAAAGAGATATATCTGATCTCCATATCTTTCATATGGTAGCCAATACCAAATATATGATGAGAAATCAGACCAGTTGAGAATGATGTACACAACTCTTCCTATAAATACACCCACTATTATGGAAACAATGAAAGCATCAAAGACAGAAGAATTATTCTTTCTACTCCTTACAGCTTCTTTCCAAAAGATATACAGACCTATGAAAAACATGATAAAAAGACCAATAAGTGGGTTAATACTACGGACAAAATTAATAATATTTGAAATAATCTCAGACACCGATGTTAGCTATACTTAATTAAGTACTATATGATAGCACAAATAGAACGCTATCTTCTCCTTTTCTTTTTCTTCTTTTTCTTACTAACTTGATTCTTTTCTTCAGAGTTTTCTCCCTGATTTTCTTTAATATCTTCTACTTTCTCTTTCTTCCCAAAAATTTTACTATGCAAATTTCTAACCATATCCCCTATTGCGACAGCTACTCCTTTTCTCTCTGTATATCGTACTCTTTTTGCTTCTACAACATCAGCAGCTTCCTCCTTGGATGCTTGAATCTGCTCTTCCATAACTTCCTTTGTAGGATGTTCTTCTTCCACTGGCTCTGTTCTACCTAACATTTGATTCCCACAAGATGGACAATATTTGTATTGTTTATCCATCTCTAATTCACAATTTGAACACTTCATCTTTAAAACATATCTACAATTCGGACAGAATGTAAAACCAGGATAGAGTTGTGTACCACACTTAGGGCAATCACCTAGTTCAGCTGTTTCATACTTAAGATACCTTCTCTCAAGATCTGCCCAATATATCTCCTCTATCGTCTGGCTTGGTCTAATTAGAAGATAGATAATTAAACCAACAACAAAAAGGAAAAGAACAAGAAAGACATACGCTATTCTCGTTGTTTTGTTCGTCGTTCTATCCCCCGAATCTAGCCAAACCCAATAAAGCACAACTACCCAGAAAGCTCCTAATGCTATACCAAAAAGGGTCCATACAAAACTAAAGTCAATCGTGGTTATTCTATCAAAGAAACCTAATACAACATCTTCCATAATTAATATCACTTAACTTAAAAATATGGTCGAGGAGGGAATCGAACCCTCATGCTATTGCTAGCACGGGATTTTGAGTCCCGCGTGTCTGCCAGTTCCACCACTCGACCTTAGCCGAATTATACTAAAGAACAAGACTTTAGGGAAGATTATTCTTAATCTAACCTATATGTACACTGAGTAATATCATAATTATTAAACCGTGTTGTGGTATCGTCAACAAGAATATTTCTCATTTCTGCTCGTCGCAAAGCCATCTCAGAGTATAATGCTTCCCTATTTGTTGCAGAACCACCTCTACCTCCATCTATCACAATCGCTGGCACCATCCCTCGATTTTTTGCTGTTTCTTTAACATAATCGGTTATAGCATCGTAGAAACCAGATGCCTCAATTGTATTAATATAGTTTTCTGTTGGATTTGTTCCTCTCAATACCAAGACTTTTTCACCAGTCGATGGAGAAAAAGTTTCGATTAATAATGCAGCTCCTACTATTCTCTCTGTTTTTTCACCTGGCCTAGCTCTCATTATCACTACCGACATGTTCGGCATAGACTCATTAATCGATAAGGATTTATCCGCCCAACAAGCATTAGCTATCTGTCCAGAGATTTCCAACATTAACCCTTTTGCAGGAATAAACTGCAATCGTGTTTTTCCTTCTAAAGAAGCATCTCTCCTTGCATTATCTAGACCAATACTTAAAGACTCTACACTAACGACTTTTTGAAATGCTTTAGCCAGCCTTTTATTATTAGAAAAATACTCCGAATACATATCTTCATCTGCTAAGTGATTCACAAACTCAACTAATGAAGAAAGACTTTCTACAGATGGAGACACTTCCAATCTCGACATATTCTCAACTTGTCCTGGGTATTTTCTCAGTACGCCAGCAAATATTAACTGACGCAAGGGACTCTCTAACTCTTTGTAACTACTCAATACATCCAAACCTTGGTGAAGAGACATTGGGGCAGAAACATTTAGATATGCTGATAACAATTCTCTCTTCTTTTCTAAGCTATTCCTAATAAAATTTGCTTTTGGATTACTTAAGTCTATCCCTACAATTTGCTTTTCGATAGTAGTATATATATCCGAAATTTTCTGTCGAGCATTTACCACTAGTTTCCCAATTCCATCCTTTTCATTAATTGCATCGAGAGCTCCCAACATATCATCCCTAAGAACCGCATATCTTGCAATAATATCTTCAGTAAAAGTGTATTCTTTATTAGCACCAAGCTTCCAAATTTCATCATAAACTTTGCTAGGATAATAACCCTCTGGAAGAGTAGGTAGTATTCCATCTTTATACGACCTATATACAGAATCTATTTTCTTTAGTAGATTAGCATCACTCCTGTTACCCCATCTCCCCTCCTTAAAACCAGATATGTTTGCCAACATTTCTCGAGCAAGACGAGATTGTTGTAAAATCACCAATTCTTTTGGATTAATCTCTGCATTGTTAAAAGACTCTAGTAGATGTTTAGCAACCTTTTGCAAAATCTCAATTCCTTCCTTCCCTGTTTTATCTATTCCTAACATTCGCAGTTCCTCACTTGGTTCCTTCCCTTCTAGTAAATCATGAACAACAATAAAACTATAAGCTGAAAAAGATTCTCCAAAAATCTCTTTAGATTCCACCACATTATGT
>CAYPAR010000063.1:0-3422 GCA_964408765.1 uncultured Candidatus Saccharibacteria bacterium
TCTATTATGGAGAGTTAATCAACAGAAGACAGTAGCACCTACTGATAGTGAGGCTAGTGACCAAACTCAAGAATGTCACTGGTGTGGAGGAGGTTGTGGGCAGAAACCAGAAGAATTGGCTACTTGGGAACACAAACCATATAACCAAAGCATGAAGGACATATCTGACTCCTCTAAAGAAGATATTGGTAAAGGATATTCCATTCCTTCTGTTGTAACTATTCCTGAGGGAGTGAAAGGTGAAATCGTTTTGTATTACAAGAGTCTGGATGGGGTTATGGAGGCTGTCTTCAGGTTTAATGATAGTGACAATACTGAATATCACATGTCAAATTTAGATGGTAACAGAAGGCAGGTTATTAGGACTGGTATAGTACTAGATGGTGAAGAGCCTTTTACTTTTACTTTAAGTTCTAAAACAGCTCCTGAGATCCATAAAGATTTTGCAAAAAATTGTCATGGTTCGAACTGGAATAAGGGTGCTTCTCTTGGTTGGATAAAACCAAATAGTGATAATACTTGTGGCTCAGGATTTTGGGGACCACCTCAAGGGAACCAATGTTGTAGATATGCGAAATTTAATGTTGCTTCAGACATCCAATGGGTACAAAGTACAGGGCATAGGATAATTAGTCAGCAGTGTTGGGGGGATTGGATGGAATGGAAAGGAGATTATGATTTTAATGATTACTTCTTAATTATAGCTGTTGATGTTGAGGAACCTCCAGCACCTCCAAAATCAGCAGATTTAAGTGTTGCAAAATCTGGAGAATCCTTATGTCGTTACTCTGATAATAATGCAGTAGATCCTAGAGGAATACTTATATATACAATTACAGTAAAAAACACAGGTGATGGAGATGGAGAGATAAAGAGTATTGTTGATACATTGGATAGTAAAGTAGTGTCATCTCCTATTGAGATATCAGATGGTGGAGTATATGCAAATGGTAAGATAACCTGGACATTTTCTACTCCATTAAAGATAGCAGCTAATGGCGAGAAGAAGTTTACATATAAGATTAATGTTTCTAAAGAGAATTTTGGTACTTACGATAATCAGGTTGTTGTAACAAAGGGAGATGATACTACAATGGAAGCTGATGCGACAGTAATGTGTACTTGTGATATTGCTTCGCCAGCTGATTTAGTATTAACAAAAATAGGAGCATCTCAGTGTTTCAATGAAGATACTGACAACCCATATGCTGTCCTCTCATATACTATAAAATTATCAAATAATGGAGAGGGAGATGGTGCAGTTGTTCAGATAGTTGACACTCTAGATAATAAAACAGTTTCTGATCCAACAGAGATATCAGAAGGTGGAGTATATGCAGATGGTAAGATTACTTGGACATTTAATCCTGCTCTTGTACTTAAGAAGAATGAAGAAAAAATATTTACCTACAAAATAACTGTAGCTAAAGAAAATTTTGGTACATATAAAAATACTGTAATTGCAACTAAGCCAGATGGTTCAACAATTGAAACAGATGCTCTTACAGAATGTCTCTGTAATCAAACTCTGACTCCAACTCCATCTCCGACACCAACCCCATCTCCAACTATTCCTTCAGATATACCAGAACAACCTAAAACAGGTCTTTTTGACGAATCTGAGAATGTTGTAACAATGGGAGCTATCATATTATTCATAGGTTTAGGTTGGACATGGTTAAGTGATACATATTCTTTAGTTAATGGTAAATTAGTACAAAGAAGAAGAGAAGGTTTTGAAAAGAGGGTGGTAAAAAGGTAATCGTCAATAATGTACAAGAAAAGTCTAATGTTAATTAAGGGTGGGTAATTAATTTTCACTTGGCAAGGGTGAATTTTTAGATTAATATCTGATATATGTCCACTGTACTCTATCAAAAATATAGATCACAGGATTTTGATCAGTTAAAAGGTCAGGATAATGTGACTAAACTGCTTAAAAATGCTGTTAAGAAGAATCAGTTAGCTCATGCATATCTCTTTGTTGGTTCAAGAGGAACAGGAAAAACATCAACAGCAAGAATATTAGCAAAGGCAATCAACTGTTTAGAACCTAAAAAGGATGGGAATCCATGTCTAGAGTGTGATAACTGTAAATCAATAGCCAATGGAACATTCTTAGATTTAATTGAAATTGATGCTGCATCAAATAGAGGTATTGATCAGATTAGAGAACTAAAAGAAAGAATTGAGTTTTCACCAACAGAAGGTAGATACAAAGTATATATCATTGATGAGGTGCATATGCTGACAACGGAGGCGTTTAATGCTCTTCTAAAGACTCTTGAGGAGCCTCCAGCACATGTGATTTTTATCTTAGCTACAACTGATGTACATAAACTACCACCTACAATTCTTTCAAGATGTCAGAGATATGACTTTAGACTTGGTACAGATGATGAAATCAGAGATTTAATTAAGGGTATATGTAAAGAAGAAAAGATTACTATCCAGGATGAAGCGTTAGATGTTGTTGTGCAGAATGCAAAGGGTAGTTACAGAGATGCTCTCTCCCTTATGGATGTTGTTTACAGTGGTCAAGAACATGGTAAATCTGAGATTACATTAGATGAGGTTAGAAAGACATTAGGACTACCAGATTCTGAGAAAGTTATACTTCTCCTAACTAGTCTTCTAGATGGAGATGGAGGTAAGGCATTAGAAACACTTGAGGGTTTGGAACAGGGGGGTGTTAATCTTCAACAATTTACTGCATATGTGCTAGATACTCTTAGAAGAGTTTTAACAGCAAAGATAAAGGGGACAGTAGAGAAAGATTTCCCATTCATGAAAGATATTGATATTAAAGAATTGCATAAGTTAATTAATTTGTTCTTAGATGCTGAGAACAAACTTAGATATGCAAACAATCAACTATTAGTATTAGAGATGATTATTCCAGAGATGATGAAACCAAATGTTAGTACAGAGATAAAGATGGTGAATAGGGATGTGAAGAAGAAGATACCTGTACAGGAAGAAGAGAAAAAAGAAACTCCATTAAAACAACCTGTTGAGGATAAAGAGGTGACACTAGAAGAGATAAATAGTAAATGGGATCAATTTATAGATGAGATTAGACCCCATAACCATCATCTTTATGCCTTCATAGGTACTGCCCATGTCATCTCTTTTGAACAGGGTATTTTACATGTTGAAGTGCCATTTTCATTTCATAAGGAGAGGATAGAGATTCCAAAGAGTAGGAATGTACTCGCAGAGGTGTTCATGAAAGTTTACGGTGTACCATGTGTTATAGATTGTGATATTAATCCTGATATGAGGCCTGTTGAGAAGTCTGATGCTGATACAGTTTTAAGGAATTTACCAACACCTAAACCTTCTGAGAAACCAAAGAAAGAATACAAACCTAAGGAGGATAGTAGTAAGATGAAAGCTATAGAAGCAATATTTGAGGGGGT
>CAYPAR010000064.1:0-3120 GCA_964408765.1 uncultured Candidatus Saccharibacteria bacterium
CCAGAATTTATCTCAAGAGATGATATTGGAGAGGAGAAGATAAAGGATTTAAAAGAGACTTTTACAAAGGAACTTGCAGAAGAGAAGAAACCTAAAGAGATGTTAGAGAAGATTGTAGAAGGTAAGTTGAATAAGTATCTTGGAGAAAAATGTCTTTTAGAACAGAAGTGGTTTAAGGATGAATCTAAAACAATGGGAGCTCTTTTAGATGAAACTATTCAGAAGATTGGAGAGCCTCTCAAGATAACTAGAATTTTAATATGGGAGCTAGGGAAAAAGTAGAAGAATTATAGACATCTCATAAATATTGGTATACAATAAATCCATATAATATTGTTGGGAAATATGTATGGATATAAATCAATTCAAAGAAGATATTACAAAGTGTGTAGAACATGTTAAAGAAGACCTTTCTCAAATTAGGACAGGTAGAGCTACAACAGAGCTTGTAGAGGATATTTTGGTAAATGCATATGAGATACAATCTCCTGTTAAGAACCTTGCATCAATATCTGTAATGGATGCTAAAACAATAGCTATTCAACCATGGGATAAAACAATTCTAGAAAATATCAATAAGGGGATAAGTTCTGCGAATCTTGGTTTTTCTTCAATTATGGAGGGAGATAGGGTCCTTGTTAAAATTCCTGATCTTACAGAAGAAAGAAGAATGGAATATGTAAAAATCATGAAAGAAAGAATAGAGGATGGGAGAGTATCTGTAAGACAAGTTAGACAGAAGTTTATGCAAACAATAGATGAACAGCAGAAAAGTGGTATGTCTGAAGATGAGGCAGATAGGTTAAGAGAAGAAGGTGAGAAGATTGTTAAGGACGCAAATGCTCAGATAGAAGTAATTAAAGATGAGAAAGAGAAAGATCTTTTAACTATTTAATCTAGTATATAATTGAAATGTCTGTTGTTGTAAATATATTACTGTTTCTTCTTGTAGTTAGTATCTTAACTTTTGTTCATGAGTTGGGGCATTTCATTGCAGCAAAAGTAATTGGTGCAATGGTATTTGAATTTGCAATAGGGTTTGGTCCAAAGCTTTTTTCAAAGAAAATTGGAGAAACAATGTACAGCATTAGAGCTTTACCTTTTGGTGGATATGTGAAAATTCTTGGGGATGGAGATTCAGAGGAGAAGGTTACAAAAGAAGATGAGAAGAAGAATCTGAATAAGAAACCTAAATGGCAAAGAATTATCGTTATGCTTGCTGGTGTTACTATGAATATTCTTCTTTCAATTAGTATATATTACATAGTTTTAGCAGCGAATGGTTGGGAGTTAGTACTTAATCAAGAATTTAAAGATTTTAAACCTGTTGGGGCAACAATATACCGAGAGAGAGATGGAGATGTTGAGTATGAGTTAATAGATGGTGGTAGTGCTAAAGAAGCTGGTTTACCTGAGAAAGGAACAGTTAAGTCCATAGATGGTGTTAAGATTGAATATACAGATGAGGTTGGGAAGATTATTCGATCAAAGAAAGGAGAATATATATCTATTAATGCTTGCATAGAAGATGTATGTACTGATTACAGTGTTAAAGTATCAGATGAGGGTAAGGTTGGTATTTACATGCTATCTAACTATATGGTAATCCTGTCTTACAAGGAGAACAAGCTTTTTGCAGGATTTTCACATATACGTAATAGTTTGATATTGATGGGAAGTAAACTTAAGGGACTTATCTCACAAGCTAAAGTAACAGGAGATTATACTGAGCTTTCTAATTCTGTTTCTGGTCCTGTTGGTATATATTTTGTAATTGATTACTTTAAGAAATTTGGGATAGTTACCTTTATTGGTATGGTAGCTGATCTGTCTGTCTCACTAGCTATAGTAAATCTTTTGCCAATTCCAGCTCTTGATGGTGGAAGAGTCTTTATACTTTTGATAGAGTGGATAGTAGGAAAAGAGTTAGATGAGAAGATAGAGTCTAAGATAATTAATATTAGTTTTATCTTTTTAATAATTGTGATACTATTTGTAATAATAAAAGATATTGTTAATATAGATAGTATTAAAGAATTATTTAATTAAGTATATATATTAAATATATGAGTAATATGAAGGTTAAAGTAGGAAGTAAGGGTATGGTTATTGCCCTTATCATTGGTGCAATATTATTAGGTGGAGGTGGAGGATACCTACTATGGAGAGTTAATCAACCTAAGACTGTAGCTCCTACTGAGAGTGAGGCAAGTGTACCTAAGATGTGTCGTAGGTGTAAAAAAAATTGTAATATACCAAAGACTAGTGATGGACAGTGTAATCCAATGAGTTATGATGGAAAAGAAAATGTGGGTTGTACAAATACGACATGTTGTAAATGGGACGACACAGAAGAATACCCATGTGGTGTATCAAAATATCATATAACATATAATGCTGGTGATGGTGGTACTGTAACGAATGCAGGTAAGAATGAAGTAAATCCAGGAGGAAGTATAGGTTCTGAAGCCAAACCTAACACAGGTTATATATTCAAACAATGGAGTGATGGTAAAACTACAGCAATGAGAACAGATAGTAATGTACAAGCAGATGCTACATATACTGCAACTTTTGAAGCTATCAAAATTGAGAAATTTACACTTAAATATACTGCTGGTACTGGTGGTAGTATAGTAGGAAATGCAACTCAAACAGTAGAGAAAGGTAAAGATGGTACATCTGTTGAAGCAAAAGCAGATACAAATTATAAATTTGATAAATGGAGTGATAATAAAGTAACTACAGCTACTAGAACAGATACAAATGTACAAGCAAATATTACTGTAAAAGCAGAATTTAAAATATCTTGTGGTGATAATATATGTGATCCTTGGGAGGATGTTAATAATTGTCCTACAGATTGTGAAGGTTGTGGAGATGGAAAATGTATACCTCCTGAGAATGCAATTACTTGTCCACGGGATTGTCCAGTAACTTGTGGAGATGGTATATGTTCTGAAGGAGAGGATAAGACGAATTGTCCTGCAGATTGTGGTAGTGCAGCAACGACTGTTCCTGATACAGGTATTTTTGATAATTCTAAACATACAGTAATATTTGGCTTTGTTGTATTAGTAATTGGTTTGGCTTGGACATGGATATCTACTTTACCGAAGA
>CAYPAR010000065.1:0-3113 GCA_964408765.1 uncultured Candidatus Saccharibacteria bacterium
AAATTTCTTAAAAGTGGAGATTGAAAGCTATGGGTCAGTATACATTGAGGGAGGAGATCAACTTGGAAAGGGTGATGCAACTTCTAGAGTGGTTAGAGAGCTTGAAGCAGATGGGGTAAATCTTACATTCTCTTCTTTTCCAATATATGCAACTCCAACAGGTGCAATTATTCGCTCTTTTTTGAAAGGTGGTTTCTCGGATCCAGGATTAGATGGAATAGATAGTTTGGATGTAAGAATGGCACTTTTTGCATTGAATAGATTGGAGTTTATGGATGTGTATCTGAGTGATAGAAAGTATAGGGATACAATGTTAGTTCTTGATAGAGGTCCGTTTAGTAATTCTTTAACGATAGGGTATTGGCTCTCCTTGCAAGATGATTGGGATGAGGAAGAAGTGGTAGGATATATTAATAGAGCATTGGATTTTGATTCTTTGATGATATCTACATTGGGATTGGACAGGTGTGTTATTCAATTGAAGTCTGAAGAGAGTGAATGGAAGAATATTAGGGAGAAGGAGGTAGATCAGTATGAGAAGAGAGATGTACAAGAAAGATGTAGTAGGGTGTACGATATGTGCACAGAAGTTGTAGGTTCTGGTTGGCATCAGGTTGTTACTAAAGAAAATGATGGTTGGCGAGATAGGGATGATATCTGGAATGATATTGAGAGTATCATCAAGAGTACATACGGAGATATGGGAGATATCAGGCAAGGTCTGAAGTACGATATCGGTTTTAAGGAGATTGTTGAAAATATGTATCCTAAAGCTAGATATGATAGGAAATTGTATAATGTCTACAACGGCGCTATTAAAGAGAATGTGAAGGATGTGATGTATTCAAGTGGGTTGGAATTGTCTAAGCAAGTGGCAGATAGCTGTATTAATATTAAATTCTCAACTGAAGAGGTGAGAGAGGAGTTTAGGAGAATATTAACTATTGTTCCCAATATTATGAAAGTATTTGAATATTATTATGGAAGAGGGTTTGTAAACAAATTAAAAAGAGCCTTGAGTTAATGAAAAAGAAAGAATTAGCAATCAAGTTACTATCAGAAGTAGAAAAACTTTTTCCAGAGGCCACTACAGAGCTTGCAAATTGGAAGAATGATTTTCAATTTTTAGTTGCTGTTATCCTCTCTGCTCAGACAACAGATATTCAGGTGAACAAGGTTACCCCAGAGCTTTTTAGGAAGTATCCGAATGCGAAGGAATTAGCAAATGCAAAAACAGAAGATTTAGAATATACCCTGGGGGGTATCAACTATTTTAGAACTAAATCTAGGAATATCAAGCAGACGGCTAAGATTTTAGATAAACAGTATGATGGACAACCACCTAAATCACTTAATGAGCTTGTTGAACTACCGGGGGTAGGTTACAAGACTGCAAATGTTTTTCTAAATGAAAGATATAGGGCTAATGAGGGAATTGCTGTAGATACACATGTTTTAAGGGTTGCTAGGGCATATGGTCTTACTAAGAATACAGATCCAACTAAGGTAGCTCATGATTTAGAGAAACTGTATCCTAAAAAAGATTGGTACAAGGTTAATTCTATATTTGTTTTGTATGGTAGATATATCTTAAAGGCAAGAAAGCCAGATATGGATAGGGTTGTACTAAAGGGATATTTGGTTTAATATGTTTTAGTTAAGATTATGTACAAGACAGAATGACAGACGAAATACCTACACAAGAGGCAATTGATACAAAACTAGATTCTGAACTAAAGTCAGTAGGAAACTTAGGAGGTAGTTCAAATACTTCTCAACTTGATGTAGATAGTGATGAGTTTAAATACTTTGATGCAATCCGAGAGTCTGGGATTGTAAAGAGTATGTTAAATAGTAATGAGTACTCTGTTCGTGGGAGAGAGGAGAACAAAATATATGATACTGAGTTTCTAGGTGAAGAAACAGGTGCTGTTACAACTTTTTTCCCAATTATAAAGAGAGGTAGCACAATGTTTAATACATGGTATACGAGTGCGAATATAGTTGCGGAAAGAGAGAACTTTAAAGTGTCTTTTAATAATCCGGTATTGGTTAGTAAACATTATGGAGAGTGGAAAGCAAGTATTGGTAGAAAATTTTTTAGAGAAGAGAATGAAAGAAATCATGGTATTGGAATCAGTCAAAGTTATGCGGAAAAGGAGTGCAAGTTTGCTTTGAGATCTATATCTTTTATCACTGAAGTTGATGATAGACCGATAATTGCATCTTTCGAATATGGATATTCAGCTAAATGGAAAGAAAAAGATTTAAAGGAGTATTTGAGACTAATAGTTAGTGAGATGGGTAGGAGTGGTAGGTATGAAGTAAAGAAGATAATTGATAATATTCCTAGTGAAGTTATGACAATTGAAGAGTTTAAAAATATTTCTAAAAGAGGTAAGAAGGCGATTAATACTGCTATAAAAGAAAGACAAGATGAAAATAGAAGAAGGCTAATAGCTAATAGATAGTTACTGAATATACTATTATTTCTTCTCTACCTGTTTCCTTTTGTATATATTGTATCCCAAGAGTATTGTTAGCAAAACAATCAAGGCAATTAACCAGTAAACATAGTTAGGTATTATTACTTTTTCAAGTTTTATATTGATCTCCATCTCTTCTTCTCCATTATTAATGAGCTTAATCTCTTTCTCCGCTCTATATCCATTATACGAGATAATCATGGTATGTAAACCTGTTTCTAGATTTTCAAAATATACTTCTCCATGCTCATCAGTAATTCCTGTTCTAACATCAGAATGTATTTCAACAGTTACACCTTTGATAGGTTCTCTAGACTCATTATATACCTTTATTCTTAAACTCTTAGATTGAGTAGGTGGAGTAGTTTTGCTAGTTCTATCTGATGAATCTTCTTTTGTTGGAGTAGTAGTCTCTTCTTGTTCTATCACAGGGTTAATATATTTATCAAATGGATTCTTTGGTTTTACAGCTGGTTTTGAATCTAATGGAGTTGTTGGTGTCTCTGGTTCTTGGGTAGGAGGTGTTTCATCATCTTCCTCTTCTTCTCCCTCTACAGCATATGTAACACTGCTATCAGTAGAGGTAGATGCAATATTCTTGTTTCCAGCTAAATCAGTTAATACATC
>CAYPAR010000066.1:0-3077 GCA_964408765.1 uncultured Candidatus Saccharibacteria bacterium
GCCAATTTAGATGATCTGCAAACATATTTGTTACCAAAGCAACATCAGGAGATACCTTGTTCTCACCCATTGCATCCAATTGGAAACTTGAAAGCTCCAGAACTGCAATATCATCTTTAGTTAATCTTGGAAGCTCTCTAATCGCACTTTTCCCAATATTACCAGCTAACAAAACTCTCGCTCCAAATTTCTTTTTTAAGAATTCATATATCAAAGTCGTAGTAGTAGACTTACCCTTAGTACCAGTCACTCCTACTATCTTACATGGAGCTAATCTATGGAATAAACTCATCTCCATCTCTATCCTTTTACCAGCATCCCTTGCTATCTGTAAATATTGATTATCTGGTTTAATAGCTGGATTACGTATGATAATGTCATTGTTGATAAAATCCTCCTCTATATGACCTCCCAAATGAAGTGTTATCCTATCTTTGTACTTCTCCAACTTCTCCAATGTAGGCTTTAACTCCTCCTCACTCTTACCATCGGTGATTGTAACTATCGCACCCTGTTCGAGAAAAAACTCAGCCATCCCAAGACCACCATCATTCAAACCTAAACCAAATATTAATACTTTCTTATCTTTAAAATCTTCCATGCTATTTATTATACTAGAATCTTAATTATCTTGTATAATTAGGTATGAATTTTCTAACATCAGAAATACTCTATTGGATACTTTTTGCTATACCATCAATATTAATTGCTTCTACTGTTCATGAATATGCTCATGCTTGGGTTGCTACAAAACTTGGAGATTTAACTGCAAAAGTAAATGGCAGATTAACTCTGAATCCCCTGTCACACATCGACCCTATCGGTGCGATCTCTATGCTCATCTTTCGATTTGGATGGAGTAAGCCTGTGCCTATCAATGAATACAACTTTGAAAAAAGAGAAAGAGATACAGCATTAGTTTCATTAGCTGGACCACTATCTAATGTGTTACTTCTACTTCTTACAGCATTGATAAATTACTTGGTAAAACCGACAGGGTTGTTTGTCACCTTTGTAATGACTTTTGCCATGATTAATACTGTTTTAGCTGTTTTTAATCTTCTACCAATTCCTCCACTGGATGGACACAAGATTGTACGAGCTTTTCTACCAAAACAAATTAGATACTATTGGGAAGAGTTAGAGAAATATCAGATAGTTTTGCTAATAATTCTACTTGCACCTGTGTTTCCATTTGGTTCTATAATATCTCTTATTATGGGCCAAGTTCTGCCCTTTATCTTTAATCTATTAGGTTTTTTGTAGTATTTTGACTACAGGCCCCAACCTATTGGCTTTACTTTTTTTCTCATGGGATAATATATTGCTCTAGAAGAATACAGGCGGTGTCATAGCTCCATACACAGAGCTAGGGATCCCCAAATCGTTCTACTCCTTGGGGTAGAATTGAGGGAACCCACTTTTTTAAAAAGAGCTCTATGACTCTGCCTCCTTCTAGAGCATTTTTTTGTAACTCTAAAGGTCTGACCTAGGTCTGCCCCTCGTTAAGAAAATTTTCATCCTCATATTTTACACTCTCCATAAGGCTCTCCGACCCATACCCCTGAATCGTTGTAAAAGTTTTGGTTCAGGAGGCCACAAGGAGCATGTCAAAAAGTAAGTAGCAGGAAGCCGTTAGAAGATTATTAAAAATATATGAATCGGGGGCAGACCTAGGCCAGACCTCTTGTGTGGCATTGACTCACATTTTAGGATATAATAGACTCCTAGTTAAGCCCGAGTAGCTCAGTTGGTCAGAGCAGCTGTTTTGTAAACAGCAGGTCGAGAGTTCGAATCTCTCCTCTGGCTCCATGCAGGAATGGCGGAGTGGTCAATCGCGGCAGACTGTAAATCTGCTCCCTTCGGGGTACATTGGTTCAAATCCAATTTCCTGCATTTTTATATTATTCTCATTAAAACTTATGGTAGAAGATTATATGGGTGCAATATACTTTATCCTTATGACAATCTTTAGCCTACTCTTCACTGCAGGAGTCATATATCTAATTGTTTACTTAGTTAGAAACAAAGAGAAAAAGATTGATTTAGGAGTCAACACTCTCTTTCATATCTACCTTTACCTCATTAGCTTTATAACTCTAGCAATTGCAACAATTGGTGCCGTCATCTTTCTCAATGCAGCTGCCTCATACAAATTTGGAATACCTTTCTCATATCGAGTAGAACTACCATATGCCCAAGAGAAATACCTAGAAGATCAAGAACCTGCGGACATTCCTGCAGAACCCACATGCTATCAATCAAAATTAATGACAATAGAGGGAGAAGATGTTTGCTTTGACACAACAAAACAGAAAAAAGGTTTAGTAAATGGAGCAACTCTAACAATATCAATGCTCATTCTCTTTGCAATTCATAAAATTACCCTACTCTACCTTGAAAAGAAGAATACTACACTATGGCTGAAGAAAGCATACAACTTCATCTCATTAATCATATACAGTGTACTAAGTATTGTTAGTATTCCATTTTCCATGTATCTTTTAATCAACTATCTCTACTTTAAACCTGAAAGTATTGTTAACAATGAAGCTCCAGGAGGTATGTTAGCATTAGCAATAGTTTCAATACCTCTTTGGATAATATTCTTAGTATCAACTCTAAAATTAAGAAAACAAAAAGAGAAATAATGCTGAATTAGCTCAGTTGGTAGAGCACATTCTTGGTAAGAATGAGGTCCCGAGTTCGATCCTCGGATTCAGCTCCATTGCCCCAATAACTTTTATATACAGAAATATGGCTACAAGGTGGTATAACAAGGAAGATACTCTATGGCGAAGAGAAGATAAGGCAGAAAAAAATAAAACAGAAGAAGAGAAAAGAGTAGAGGAAGCTATACTAAAAAGGGAATACAAAGCTATCGCAACTATGAATAATATTATGGAACACTCTTTTGGTAACTTAGTGGCTTTTGATAGCCCTGGTTACACAGTAGGTATTTATGGAGGAAATGGAGAACATACGGGTATAACACTCTCTCATGCAATAATATGCGAAGATAATGAAGAGATGTCTCCATCAAATTTTGGAACATTTAATGAAATTAGAATAGGAGA
>CAYPAR010000067.1:0-2874 GCA_964408765.1 uncultured Candidatus Saccharibacteria bacterium
TTAGCTGCTCTTTATCACTTTCCAAACAAGGAGATAACAACACCTAATATTGTATGGCTGTTATCTAAGGAATTACCTGCAGGTAATGAGATTAGCTCTGATGTTAATTCTAGGGATGCCATTTGGGTTGGGAATAACTATTTTAGAGGTAAGAGGAAGATGATATGTTTTCAGAGAGATGATAGAAGAAGGCACGCATATATACTAGGACAAACAGGTACCGGTAAATCTTGGTTGATGGTAAGAATGATGATTCAGGATATATATAATGGTGATGGTTGTTGCTTTATAGACCCTCACGGTTCTGCTGCGGAGATGCTTTTGGAGAGAATTCCACCAGAGAGAGCAGAGGATGTTATCTACTTTAATGCTGGTGATTTTGAGAGGCCTTTTGGTTTGAATATCATGGAGTACTACAATGAACAGCATAAACATCAGATTGTTAATAGTTTCTTGGCATTGCTTATAAGATTGTTTGACCCAAACAATCAAGGTTATGCTGGTCCAGCTTTCCAACAGGCGGTAAGAAACTCTATGTTGACAGCTATGTCTAAGCCAGATTCTACCTTAATAGAGGTTGTAAGAATCCTACAGGACGAGGATTGGGTTATGAATTATTGGTTACCATTAGTTAAGGATGAACTAGTTTTGAGATATTGGACAGACCAAGTGGCTAAGACAGATAAGAAGACAAAGGCAGAGTCACTTACATACTTCATATCTAAGTTTGATAAGTTTACAACAAACTTAGCAATTAGAAACATAATTGGTCAATCTCAATCTTCATTTGATTTTAGACAGATTATGGACGAAGGGAAGATATTAATTGTGAATCTTTCAAAAGGTTTGATAGGGGATGAGAATATGTCTTTCTTAGGTCTTTTAGTGGTGCAGAAGTTACTTGCAGCTGCTTTAAGTAGAGAGAATATTCCAGAGGAAGAGAGGAAAGACTTCTTCTTCTATGCTGATGAGTTCCAGAACTTTGCAACAGAAGAATTTAACTCTATCCTTTCTGAGGCTAGGAAGTATAGATTGAATTTAACTCTTGCACATCAATACATTGGGCAGTTGCCTGAAGATATCAAGAATGCTGTATTTGGTAATGTTGGTTCTCTTTTTATCACAAGGTGTAGTCCTGAGGATGCTCAATTTTTGGAAACGCCTTTTGAAGGATATGTTTCTGCTGGAGATATTGTTAATCAATCAATGGGTCATTGGTATACAAAATTACTAAATAATGGGTCGTATCCAGCACCATTCTCGTTAGATAGTGGTTATGGACCAGAGTTTCCAGATTCAGGTTTTGATATTCCTATTAATAAAGAGGTTACCGGTATTATTAAAGAGATGTCTAGAAGGAAGTATGGTAGGGATGTTAATGTTGTAGCTGATGATATTAGAAATAGGGCTCAGTTGGATAAGAAGGAAGAGGAACCTCAACAGGAATCTGTACCTGGTTTCCCTCCAATGTTCTAGGTCTTCTAAAATACTCTAAGTTTTGGTAGAATGTCTTCATTAATGGGAATATAGCTCAGGTGGTTAGAGCGCGGTTCTTATAAAGCCGTGGTCGGTGGTTCGAGTCCACCTATTCCCACCATCGATATATAATTTCACATAATCATGAATTGGTAAGGAATATTGAAGCAGTTACAAACTTTATCTTTATATCAGATGAACTTTTTAATGCAGATTTGATGATTGTTCCTGGTACTTGTCGTGATGGAATTGTCAAAAAAGCATTGGAAGTATATCAGAAAGGATTAGTTAAAAATATTGTTACAACTGGAGGAGTTACGAATGAGAAGGGGGAGATAGAATCAGAGGTTCAGAAACAGTTTCTAATCGATAATGGTGTCCCTAAGTCCATTATTTTCAATGAAACAAAATCAACAAATACAAAGGAGAATGCAGTATATGCAAAAGAGGAGCTTGATAAACATGGTATTAAGTATGACAAGATAATACTTGTTTCTAAAGCATATCACTCTAGAAGGATACTGATGACATTCTTACCATCTTTTCCAAATAGTGAGTTTAGGATAACTCCTGCTATTGATGATAGGAATGTTACCAAAGAGAATTGGTATAAGGATAAAGAGAAGGCAGATATGGTTATGGGAGAAGTAGAAAAGATAGGGAAATACTTTCTAAAAGGTAATCTGTCTCTGTAATATTTAAGGTAGGGTAGAGAAGTTAGAGTTCTTTTAGGGTTCTCTCTTCTTTACCTATTGGTTTAAGTATATTTAAATACTTCTCTGTAGTAGATAGTCTCTTGTGTCCAACAAGTTTAGAGACTGTAGGTAATCCAACACCATTCGCTAGGTGATGTGCAATGAATGTATTTCTAAGATCATTTACCTTTGCATTCTTAATACCCGCTTTTTCAAATGACTTATCTATTGCTGTTCTAATATTTCTAACAAGTAATGGTCTCCCATTCTTTGTGACAAATACTGTATCATCTTCTGTTTCTGGTCTTACTGCTAAATAGTCATCAAGAGCCTTCTTTGCAGATTTGTTCAAAGGAACTTTTCTTGATGGATGACTACCAGCTGCTTTAATGTAAAGAAAATCAATCTTTCCGTCCTTGGATTTTCTGATATCCTCAAGTGAAAGTCCTGCTAATTCTCCAATTCTAATACCTGTTTGTAGTAAGAGTTCAACGATAGAGTAGAGACGAATATCAACTCTGCTAACATCTCTTAATGCTCTGTACTCCATTTCAGAGAGTACTCTAGGAGGTTTTAATTCAAATCTAGGATGAGCTAATTTTTCAGAAACATTATCTGAGATATAGTTGTTGTCTAAAAGATATCTAAAAAATGTTCTTGTACTATTAATTTTTCTAGAGACACTTTTTGGAGTGTAGTTGTT
>CAYPAR010000068.1:0-2873 GCA_964408765.1 uncultured Candidatus Saccharibacteria bacterium
CCCTGGTGCAGCCAATGCATCTGTATTAGGTATCCATGTTACTATTTGAAATTCATAAAGAGCATTAATAGGATTGGTTGCTGCTGCATAGTTAATATTTGTAATATTCACTGTCAAACTATTCCCCGATTTTGTACATACAATATTCCCAATATTACCAAGTAAATCTTTACAAGGAACATTTGAATTCCAATCATATAATACCCAGTTGACTGGACTATTAGAAGCAGTATAAGAAAAAGAAAATGTCTGAGAGGTGTTTTGTGGTAATTCAGATCCTTTCTTTAATCTGATTGTAATTTTATTTGATACTATCTGGCCTGATTCACCACTAGAACCAGTTGTAGGTCCAGCAGCTGTTGTCATGGTATTTGCGACATCTATACCAAATCCTGTTGTTACTAAGACATGATCTGTTTCTGGAGGAGAAGATGCCGCTGTATCATCTGACTGTATAGTAGAAGAAGCCCAAACATAGTCCCCGTTACTTGCAGTATTTACCATTGCTCCTGCTGAAAATAATAACTCCGAACCTGCTGATTGATTACCTGTATTACAAGTCAAAGTTAAGCCATCAGCACTAATACTAGATACAGGGGTCACATCTACTGTTAAACACTGCTTGGGTAAAGATACCCATCTTTGACCAGGAGATAGTGTAACAATAGAGGTTACATTTGTTGCATCTGCTTCGTTAACACTCTGTTCTACAGTATAAGTAATTTTATCCTGGACGCGAACTACACGATTATCTGTATCACTATCTGTTCCCTGAGTTGGACTACCTACTACTCCATCCCATGTAGTGGCATCAAATGGACTTGTACCATCAGAAGCTATATATAATTTCTGTACTATCTCTGGAACATCCGCAAAAACAGATCTTATTAATTTACGAAATTTTAAAGAAACAAAAACTCCTGAGAATATTATAAGTACAAAAGAAATTACAAAAAAAACAGATCGTTGAAACACACTAACTTTATCCCTCATTCTAAGCAGTATATTAAACTTACTTAAAAGTAGTATAGCAAACATTCTCAAGCATTGTCAAGGAAAATTACACCTTTTTATAGCAGTACACACCATCACCTTCTTTAGCATCAATTTCATCTGTTAGTTGGATACCACACTCAAATCCATTTTTTACTTCATTTACCTGATCTTTATTTATCCTCAAACTCTTAATCTTACTCTCACCAACAATTTCATCATTTCTTACAACATATACTTTACAATCTCTTTTAAGCATTCCTTTTTCTACTTTACTACCTAAAACTTTTGAGCCATCTGAAAGTATGAAGATTGTCTTAACAACCGCATTTCCTATTTCTTCCTCCGTGTCTTGAGGTAAAGACATCGCAATTAATGCCTCTTTTATCTCTTCAAAAATTTTATAGATAATATCATAAGTCTTTACAAGTACTCTGTTCTTCTTTGCATAATCAGCGACACCTGCTTCAACCTGTACCTCAAATCCTAAAACAATTGCTTTTGAAAGCATTGCAAATTCAACATCCTTCAATGTAATATTTCCTACTCCAGAATCTAAAATTTTCACAGAGAAATCATCTTCAACTATCTTTCCCTATGTATTCTTAATGGCCTCTAATGAACCTTCTGAGGAACTTTTCACTATGACATTTAATGTTCCTCCATCATCATCTTCCTTTTCACTTGGAGCAAAGAAATCCTCAATACTAAATTCATCATCAACTTCTTTCTCTTGTTCCTCAATTTTTAAAACGGATTCTAAAAGCTTTTTATCATTCTTCTCTAAAATATATCCTTCTGTACCAAGCTCAAGAAGATTTGAAAGACCTATTATCTTTCCCCCACAGCCACATTCAAGAAGAGATAGATTCCTACCATCCTCTGTAATTAACCCTTTAATCTTCTCAATATGAAGCTTTTCATTTAATTTATAACCAAACCAATTACCCTGACAAAGATTACCTTGTATTAAAATCACTGAAGAGACATTACCTTTAAATTTATCTTTTATAGATTCAAGAACAAATGTTTTACCTAAAATTCCTTTCGGTAAATCAATATCATCCCTTAGACCTTCAACTTCAGAAACTAAGAAGATAAGATCTAAAAGCTCTTTTATACCACTACCTGTTCTTCCAGACACTTCAATAACTGGGATATCACCTCCAAAACCCTCTATCTGTAAACCATTGTTTACTATATCTCTCTTTACCTTATCTAAATCTATATTCGGCAAATCTGTTTTATTAATAACAACAATTGGTTTTGCTTTTGACATATTAATGATATCTATGGATTCCTTTGTCTGTGGTTGTACACCATCATTTGCAGCAACAATTAACAAAACAATATCTGCAATTATTCCTCCTCTTGACCTCATTAAATCAAAAGCCTCATGTCCCGGAGTATCTACGAATGTAATTTCTTGATCTTTTCCTGGAATTTGGACTGTAAAAACTGATACTTTTTGAGTAATACCACCAGCCTCAGAGCTTTGTACATCAGCCTCTCTTATCTTATCAAGAATAGTTGTCTTACCATGATCAACATGACCAAGAATAGTGACAACTGGTGTTCTTGCCTTACCTTTTTTGATTGTACTTTCAGTACTCTTAGCCATTTAGGTATATTGTTATATAAACTACTCTTTCTTTGGACTTTCATCTTCTTCTGGTTTTACTTCTTCTACTTCTTCCTCAACAACCTCTTCTTTAACTTCTTCCTCAGTCTGTTCCTCAACTTTCTCTTCCTTTTCATCAACAACCTCTTCTTTAACTTCTTCGTCCTTCTTCTCTTCTACCTGCTCCTCAACTTTCTCTACTTCCTCTTCCTTTTCAAGTGCATCTGGATCTGCAGGTAAGATATCAATCTTGTATCCC
>CAYPAR010000069.1:0-2716 GCA_964408765.1 uncultured Candidatus Saccharibacteria bacterium
GTTAGTAAAATATTTTTTGATTTCATGAATATTATAATATCATGTTTTGATATGGAAGATGAAGGTTGACTAAGTAATCTCCCATAGTAAGATTAAAAAACCTCAAATTTGATCTTTTAAGTCTTTAGTGGTACGGATAAATGTACAGACCTGGTCTGTGGTGTTGTCTCTTGACATATTCCACAAACCACCTAAAATAGGTGGTATATGGAAACAGCAAATCTGTTAGAAAATAATAAAAGAAGTCTTTTAACAACACAGGATATCTCTAGATTAACAGGGGTAGAGGTTACGAGAACTTTAGAAAATAATATTAGAAGATTAATTGAAAAGAATATTCTCATATCTCTAGAAAAGGGTAAATACATGGTTGCAGACTCCGATGTATCTGATTTTGAAATAGCAAATTTTCTCTATTCTCCTTCATATATCTCTTTTGAAACAGCTTTAAATTACCACGGTATACTGAGTCAATTTCCTTTTGAAATTACATCTGCAACATCAAAGAAAAGTAAGAAGAAAGAGATATTAGGAAAAACATATAGATATATTAAGATAAATAAAAGGTTGTATATGGGATATTACAAATCAGGTAATTGTTTAATTGCATATCCAGAGAAAGCTCTTTTTGATTATCTCTACATGGTAGCTTTAAAGAAAAAAAGTGAAGAATATCTAAATGAGATGGATTTTTCAAATATTAAGAAAAGGGGTGTGGAAGAATATCTTCCTCTTCTGTCTTCAAAATCGAAGAAAGAAATTATACTTCTCATATCAAAATATCTATGATAACTAAGAAACAAGTAAAAGAATTATCTAAAAAAACTCAGATATCAGATGTTGTAATAGTTAGGGAATTTGTACAACTTTCTTTTCTTAAAGAATTGTATGAGGAAACATTTTCTAAAGATATCTTTTTTAAAGGTGGTACTGCTATTCGATTGGTATATAAAGGGCAGAGGTTTTCAGAAGATTTAGATTTTTCTGTAGATATGGAAGAGGATGAATTTGAAGAGAAGATAGTTCCTTTTTTAAAGAAGTTAGAGAATATATATCCATTTTCTTTTAAAAGAAAAGAGAGTATATCAGGATATACATATCTTTTAACTGCAGATATTCCATTTTTAGAAGGTAAGGTGTATGTAAAATTAGATTTTTCAACAAGGGAGAAGGTTCTTGAACCAACTCAGAGTATATTAAGAACAGAGTATCCAATTGTATTTAGAAGTTTTGTGAATGTTCTTAGTATTAATGAGATATTTGCAGAGAAGGTAAGAGCTGTAATGACAAGGATTAAGCATAGAGATTTGTATGATTTGTGGGTTTTACAAGAGTTAGGAGCTAGATTTGATAAAGATTTGGTGATTAAGAAATTAGAGTACTATGATATACATGATATTAATTCTAAGATGTTGGAGGAGAGGTTGGTTTGGTTTTCTAAGAAAGATTTTGTTAGAGATTTAAGTCCTTTTGTTCCTAGGGATGAGAGAGAGAATCTTTCTTCTTTCTATAACTATATTATTCAATATCTAAGAGAGAGTTTTAAGGGTGTTTAGGTAACTTCCCATAGTAAGATTAAAAAACCTTAAATTTGGTCTTTTAAGTGTTTAGGGGTAAGGAAAAATGTACAGACCAGGTCTGTGGTATAATTACACCATTATGCCAGTTAAGAAATCACATTCACTTTCTGTTGGGGTTGTGGGACTTCCTAATGTTGGTAAGTCTACAATCTTTAATTCGTTAACAAAGTTAACAGTACCTGCTGAGAACTTTCCTTTTTGTACGATAGATAAGAATGTTGGGGTTGTGGAGATACCTGATGATAGGTTGAAGAGGTTGTCTGAGTATTTTAATGCTGAGAAGGTTGTACCTGCAGCTATGACATTTGTAGATATTGCTGGATTAGTTAAAGGTGCATCTAAGGGAGAGGGACTGGGTAATCAGTTTCTTTCACATATTAGAGAAACAGATGTAGTTATGTATGTGCTTAGGGCATTTGATAGTTCGAATATCGTTCATGTATATGACAGAATAAATCCAATTGAGGATTTTGAGATTGTACAATCAGAATTAATATTGAAAGATATTGAGAGTGTAGAGAAGAGGTTACATAGTGTTGAGAAGTTAAAGAGAGTAGGGGATGAGAAGGGTATTAAGGAGTATGAGGTGTTAGAGAAGGTTATGAAAGGTCTTAATGATGATATTGCTGTAATTGATATGAATCTAAATGATGAGGAACAGGAATTGATATATGATCTTTTTCTTCTTACAAACAAAAAGAGATTATTCATACTTAATTACAAGGAGGGTATTGGTAGGGAAAAGGTAGAGGGTTGGAAGAAGGAATTAGAAGAGAGAACAGGTGATATTGTTGTAATAGTTGATGTTAAGTTTGTAGGTGAGATGGTTAATATGACTGATGAGGAGGTTTCTGAGTATGTTAGTATGTTGGATGTTAAGCCTGGTTTGGTAGATGATATTATTCAAGCTGCATACAATACACTAAACCTCATTACTTTCTATACTGGTTCGCAGAAGGAGTGTAATGCTTGGTGTATACAGAATGGAGCTACAGCTAAAGAAGCTGCTGGTGTTATACATACAGATTTAGAAGAAGGTTTTGTAACTGCTGATATTGTTAATGTTGATAGTATGATAGATAGTGGAGGGTGGGCAGAAGCAAAGGAGAAAGGTTTAGTAAAGAATGTAGGGAAGG
>CAYPAR010000070.1:0-2707 GCA_964408765.1 uncultured Candidatus Saccharibacteria bacterium
GATAAATTCAGATAGTTAGTTATGAAAAAAGATAAAAATACAAAACAGGATACAAATGTGCAAGATTTTCAGAAGAAGATACAGGAATTGGCACTTACGATAGATAAGGTAGAGGATGAGAAGTTGGTTGTTGAGAATCAGTTGAAGAAAGCTTTAGCGGACTATCATAACTTACAGTCAAGCATGGAGAAGAGGCAGGCTCTAAGTATCTTTAATATGAAGAAAAGATTTTGTGAAGAGTTCTTACCAAGTATGGATGCCATGGTATTAAGTATTGAGAGTGAGAAGACATTACAATTAGATGATAAAGAGAAGGCATGGTTTGAAGGTGTTGTTGCAATCTTTGAATCTATGAAGAAATCTTTAGAAGGTATAGGTTTAAAAATATATCTTCCACAAGTGGGAGATATGTTTGATACATCTATACATGAGGCAATTGCTACATCTGAAGGTGGCAAGACAGGTGAGATTACTGCAGTAGTTCAACCTGGATATACACTAGATGATACTGTAATTCGTCCTTCAAAAGTATTGGTATCTAAATAATTGAATTAAATTTTTACAATAAAATATATGTCAAAAATAATAGGTATAGACTTAGGAACTACAAACTCTGCCATGTCTTTCATGGAGGGTGGTAAGCCAAATATAATTGCAAATGCACAGGGAAGTAGACTTACTCCTTCTGTAGTTGCAGAGGATGAAAAAGGTGAGATTCTTGTTGGTACTCCAGCTAAGAATCAAGCAGTTGTTAATCCAGAGGGTACTATCTACTCTGTAAAGAGATTGATTGGTAGGAGTTGGGATGATCCTGAAGTTAAGAAAGATGCAAAACTATTACCATTTGAAATGAGGAAAGCATCTAATGGTGGTGTTGAAGTTAAGATGGGAGATAAGTGGTACACACCACAAGAAATCTCTGCAAAAGTCTTAGCAAAGATGAAGAAAGATGCAGAGGAATTCTTAGGTCAAGATGTTAAGGAAGCTGTAATTACAGTTCCTGCATATTTTGATGACTCTCAGAGACAAGCAACAAAGGATGCTGGTAAGATTGCAGGTTTGGATGTTAAAAGAATTGTTAATGAGCCAACAGCAGCAGCTTTAGCATATGGATTGGATGATAAAAAGGATCAGAAAGTTGCAGTATTTGACTTAGGTGGTGGTACATTTGATATCTCTATCCTTGAAATGGGTGATGGAGTTTTTGAAGTTCTTTCAACAAATGGTGATACACACTTAGGTGGTGATGACTTTGACCAAGAAATCATTGATTACCTTGCAAAGGAATTTGAAAAGAAAGAAGGTATGGATCTTAGAGAAGATAAGACTGCACTTCAGAGATTGAAAGAGGCTGCAGAGAAAGCAAAGATTGAACTTTCTACATCAGAAGAAACTGAAGTTAATGTCCCTTACATTACAGCAACAGATAAAGGACCAAAGCATTTGAAAGAAAAATTAACTAGATCTGAATTAGAGAAATTAACAAATGATTTAATTGAGAAGACAGTTAAACCATGTGAGAAGGCTCTAAAAGATGCAGGATTAGATAAGAAAGATATTGATGAGGTGTTACTTGTAGGTGGTATGACAAGAATGCCAGCTGTTGTTAAGAAAGTAAAAGAAATCTTTGATAAAGAACCAGATAAAGGTGTAAATCCTGATGAGGTAGTAGCACAAGGTGCAGCAATTCAGGCAGGAGTTCTAGGTGGGGATGTTAAAGATATTACACTTTTAGATGTAACACCATTATCTCTTGGTTTAGAGACATTAGGTGGAGTATTTACAAAGTTAATTGAGAGAAATACTACAATTCCTGTTGAGAAGAAACAGATTTTCTCTACAGCTGCTGATAATCAGCCAGGTGTTGAGATTCATGTTCTTCAGGGTGAGAGAGAGATGGCTGCAGATAACAAGACATTGGGTAGATTCTTACTTGATGGTATCCTACCAGCACCAAGAGGAGTTCCTCAGATTGAAGTTACATTCTCTATAGATGCTAATGGAATCTTAAATGTTAAAGCTTTGGATCTTGGGACAAAGAAAGAGCAGAAGATTACAATTACAGCATCTACTGGATTAAAGGAAGAAGAGATAGAGAAGATGGTTGAGGAAGCAGAGAAGAATGCAGAGGAGGATAAAAAGAAGAAAGAGAGAGCGGAGAAGAGGAATAATGCAGATACATTAGCATTTAATGCAGAGAAAATGATAGATGAGAACAAGGATAAGATTTCTGAAGATGAACAGAAGAGTATTAAGGAGAAAGCAGAAGAACTTAAGGAGATGATTAAGAAAGAAGATTTTGATTTAGATGAGGTAGAAAAGAAATCTGAAGAATTAGAGAAGGAGATGTTAGAAGTAGGTAAGAAGGTATATGAGGCAGCTGCAAAAGAATCTGAAGCTAAAGAAGAGAAGAGAGATGATGAGAAACCATCAGAAGAAAAGAAGGATGAGGAAGCTAAGGAGGGTGAAGTTGTAGAAGAGTAATATCTTTCAAATAGATTCTTCAAGGGAGGTTAAATGCCTCCCTTTTCTCTTAAATAGCAACCTCAAGTTTACTAAAAGCAACTGTAAATTGGTGGTTGCAACCATCCCTAACTGCTATTATCCACTATTATTTAATCACACCTACATATGATTCAACTAAAAAATATAACAAAGTCATTTGACTTAAACAAAAACAAAGTAGAAGTATTAAAAGGTATAAATC
>CAYPAR010000071.1:0-2688 GCA_964408765.1 uncultured Candidatus Saccharibacteria bacterium
TATATTTTCCGGATTTAGATGCTCTGCAATTCTTCTTACAAATGCTAGAAAACCATATACTGCATTCCCTTGTCTACCATTAGGAAGTGTAATGGCTGAAGGAAGTCCATAGTAGGCACGGAAAAGATAATTAAGACCATCTATAATAAGTATTTTGTTCTTCATAATAAATCTTTTATTTTGGGTTGTCTAAATATTTTTGTTTTTTTGCAGTTCAACTTTAAATCAAGTTTTTGTAACTCGATTATAACCTTATTAACTATATTTTGCTTGTCGAATTTACTATTCAATACAAAGAGTAAATCATCACTATATCTTGCATAACCAGTTGGAAAATTCAAGTCAAAATCGTTCATGTATAAATTTGAAAGAGTTGGAGATAAAACATGTCCTAAGGGAAGTCCTTGATCTGAACTATCTGCAAATGATTGAACTAGTAAATGTCTTAGATAACTATCGAATTCAATTTTGTCAATAAGATGAAACAACCTAAAATTATTGATTGATTGGTAAAACTCTGCAACATCAAGCTTTAATACATAAGGAGGATTTTCTTGCAAGATATATTTTGATGCATCTATATTATTACGTCCTCTTATGTGAGCAAAGGTATAAGGTTGTAGTAAAGAATTGATTAAAGGGGCTAGCTCCAATTTTAGGTAATGTTGAACCCATCTATCCATGACTGTATAAACATACACTTTTCGTAACTTGCCATTGAAATCAGAAAAAGTTGTGAAAGAAGGAGGAGTAAATAAATAATCTTCATTATCTAATCGTTTCTTTAGATAAGCCATATTGTCAGAGAAATTCATCTTGATGTCACGAATAGATATCCCGTCTCTTCCAGGTGCACCATAATTTCTTCTTAGAATTTTAAATGCTTTTTTTAATTTTCTTGGATTAATTTCCATAATATTTGATTGTAGCTGGGTCCTAGTCGCGTTTCACCCTAAGACCCAGTTCAATAGCTAATTTGTTTCCAAGTAATTATAAAATCGTTTAAAACTAAAACATCAAGTTGACTGGCAATGAATGATTTCACAGCGTCTTGGGGTGTATTCACAATTGGTTCTTCATGCATATTAAAACTTGTATTGATTAACACGGACTTTTCATTTGTAATTTCATCATATTTTTGTAGAATTGTATAGTAAAAAGGGTTAGCTTTCTCTTCTACTATTTGAGGACGGGCTGTTCCATCTATATGAACAGCGCCTGGTGCAATTTTCTTCATCTCTTCTGTACATAAAAATGTTGTTGTCATGAAGTTTCCAGTATAATATCCTGGTTTTGTATTCTTGAATAGTTTTTTGACTCTCTCATCTCTTACCACAGGAGCAAAGGGCATAAACTCAGTTCTTTTCAATTTTTTATTCAACCAATCGTTTATATCTTTGTTGTTAGCATGACACAAAACACTTCTATTTCCTAGAGCTCTGGGTCCGTATTCCATCCTTCCTGAGTATAAAGCTACTGTTTTTCCATTCTTTAAATATTCTGCAATTTCTTGTTCCATAGAATTTGATTTGTAACAATAAAGATTATTCTTTTCTGCTAGTTTTGGAATATCTACTGATAAATATTCAGACCCCCAATATACATTGTCTATCTTAAATGGTTGTAGATATCCCTCTTTTCTCATTTTTGCATATAATATGGAACCCAGTGAAAGCCCATCATCTCCCATTGCAGGGTGTATAAATATCTTCTTGAAGCCCTACTCTTCTATTTTTCTATTCAAAGTAACATTTGCAAACAACCCGCCTGCCATACAAATATTGGAATATTCATTTGTATCATATTCTTTTAAAAGACTAAGAACTTTGTTTTCAGTTATGTGTTGGATTGCATATGCGATGTCTTCTTTAGAGTATTTGGATATAAACCAATTAGTCTTTTCTATTTCATTTGTTATTACTAGTTCTGGGGCGACATTCTTACTACCAAAATTGTCCCATTTTGTGGCTCTAAAAACAAATTCTTTGTCATCAAGTATTTTCTGCAAATCGTTTATAGCGTATTTATTGTAAGATCCGTACGGTGCTAATCCTGTGACTTTACCTTCATGTTTCATAGGTTTAAAACCTAACATAGCTGTTATAAGAAGATAACTTTGTGCAATAGAGTTATCAGTGCTTTGCTTTAACAGTGTAAGTTTTCCTTTATTTCCCTCGTAAATACTTATGCTATATGGATCACTGTAATTTCCAGCATCTATGACTAGAATAAGAGATTTCTCATTAAACCCACAGGTGAAATAGGCAGAAGCAGCATGTGCGTCTTGGTGAGAAACATATATAGGTGAGTTGGTTAATTTCCTTATATACTCTGTGGAATAATTAATCTTATCTTTTACTAATTCATATATATTACTTACCCCTTCTTGTCTCCATAGTTTTTTTGTTTCTTCTATTGGTAATACAGGAGATACAATATCAACATCATCAAGAGAAATTTTGTACTTGCTTAACAAGTATTCGATTGTTAACTTTGGTGGCCTACCATCTTTTTTAATCCTAGAGAACCTTTCTTCAGAAGCTGCAAACTCTACCTTGTCGGTAAAATATGTAACATTACTATCATGGCACCCTGTATAACTAATACCAATATATCCTTTTTTTCTATTCATAAGTTTACCTATATTATAATAACACTATTTTTGTCATTTTAGTAGCTCGTTTGTAA
>CAYPAR010000072.1:0-2666 GCA_964408765.1 uncultured Candidatus Saccharibacteria bacterium
CCACATGTTCTAAAACCTCCATTGCAATAATTACATCAAAATTTTTACTTTTAAAATCATGTTTAAGGAAATCAGCCTCAATACAAGTTATACTATCTCTTAATGTAACAGGAAGTCCCTTATGTGATTGCTTTAACTCCTCAGACATATCAAGAGCTGTTACAGATGCCCCTTTACTTGCTAAATACTCCGATAGATGTAATGTTCCTGCACCTATCTCAAGTACTTTTTTCCCTTTCAAATCATATTTCTTGAGAAAATTAAGTATCTCTAAATATCTAAACCAATATCGAGGACCTTTGTAACTACTCATTGTTTAAGAAAATCAAATTTATCTTTTAGTTTATCATATGTAAATTTTTCTTTAAAAAGCTCTCTTCCTTTCTTACCAATATCATCTAACTTCCCTCTATTCTCATATGCCCAAAGTATACTATCTGCTAAGTCTTGAGCATCTCTCTGTTCTACAAGTAAACAGTTCTTTTTATCCATAAACCCAACATCTTCATCAATCTTACCAATAACAGTGGGTCTACCCATCTGTAGAAATTGATATGTCTTACCAGTAACAACTCTTCTTGCCTGTGGTGTACCTCCAAAAGCACCTCCCAAACAAAGATCTGCTGACTTAATATATTGAGGTAATTTATCAAATTCTATCCATTCAAAGTACTCTACATTTTTTAAAGACAGGTTCTCAACCTCATCTCTAAACTCCTTTAATGCTTTTTTATTCCCCCTACCACCAGCAATTATGAATTTAATTGGGTACTTCTCTAACAATTTAGCTGCTTTAAGAATTACATCTATACCATGTAGTGGAAGAAATGTACCATAGAAGAAAAGTGTAAATTCATCTCCTAACTTAATCTTTTTAATCTTCTCCATATCAAACATACCCTCATCTGTACCAACTGGAATAACTTTAATCTTCTTTCTATCTATACCGAAAGTTTTAGCAAAGAAAGACGCATGAAGATTAGTATCTGTAAGAACATAGTCTGCATTCTTTAATATACTTCTTTCAAGAAAATATATTATCTTTGCTAAGAGAGAATTCTTCTTCAATTTTTTCTTCTCATTAACCAATGAATCATATGGAGACATCATAGCATCAAAAACAAACTTCTTTCTCAGTCCAAAGATCCTGTACAACCAATATATCTCATGTCCTCTAAATCCAACAATGTAGATATCTGGATTTTCTTTAAATCGTATTTCAAGGAAATTGAAGAAGGTTTCAAAATATCTAATAAACCCTTTTGATTTATTCCTTGCTTGAAAAAGTTCTATATTCTTTAGCAGTGACAAAGCATTAATTAAGGATGTAGTTCTAACATAATTAGGAGCTCTGTAGGAGAGAATATAGCATATCTTACTCTTCATACTTCCCTTTCTTTAATTCATAAAGTATCTTCTCTTGATTAATTCTCACTCTATTAAACATATCTGCTAACAATGCTACTATCACCAATAACAAACCAAATATTAGAAAACCTAAACCTATGAACCCAACTGATTTGTATGGAGAGAAGCTACCTTGTGTGAAATAGTGATAGAAGAGGAATATCTCAAAACCAAGTCCAATGAGTAACATAACTCCTCCCATACCTCCAAAGAAAATCATAGGTTTGTAATCTCTTACTGTACGAATGATTATCTTTAATGTTCTAAACATATAGTTCAGAATACTACTAGCTACTCTAGATTTTCTCTCCTTAAAATATTTAATATCTATTGGAAATTCTATAACCCTCATACCCTTAAAAACCATATCCATGATAGTCTCTTGAGTATACGTAAACTGACCAAAAAGATTTAACTTCAGTAATGCCTCTCTACTGTATGCTCTAAAACCACATGATACATCTCTAAACTTCTTACCACTTATCAATGATATTAACCTAGACATCTGTTTGTTACCCCAATACTTTGTTTTAGACATATTCTCTGGCATACCACTATGAAATCTATCACCTGTAACCATATCAGCTTCATTTTTTAGTATCGGTTGTATTATGTCTGGTATCTGTTTACTATTAAATTGTCTATCAGCATCTATACTCACTAAGATATCCACCCTATTATCCAACGCATACTCTACTGCACTATGAAATGCACTACCTACTCCCTTGTTTGTACCATGACTAATTACATCTGCACCATTCTTTCTTGCAATCTCAACTGTCCTATCTGTACTACCATCATCTACAACCAATGTCTTAATCTCATCAACACCTTCTATCTTCTTAGGTAAATCTTTAATTACCTCACCCAATCCTTTCTCTTCATTAAGGGCAGGCATGTATATTAGTAGTTTCATAGTAATATGTTTTTATCTTAAATTATCTCCCAATACCTCTATATATCACCTTACCTTTTACTAACCTCTCCTTATCCAACTTATTCACCCCATCTACTACCACCTTAATATTTTTTCTCTTAAGTATTTCTTCTGTTAAATCACCAAAGGTATCATGATATGTACCTAGTATAACGGCATCAACCTTATCTAAAAGATCATCTAACTTCTTAACATCAGACATATCTAAAATATGTGGATCATATGATATTACCTCAGCACCCATCTTCCTTAATATATCCAATATCTTCAAACTAGGACTCTCCCTAAGATCTGCAACATTAGATTTATAACTCAAACCTAA
>CAYPAR010000073.1:0-2501 GCA_964408765.1 uncultured Candidatus Saccharibacteria bacterium
TTGCCATGTCAATGAGTTCCTGTTCTTGAACAGGTCAGTGTCAATTGATCTTGAATGTTGAGTTGTATTGTAATCATTGTTGTTGTGATTTATTGTATAAACTCTACGTTTTAGGGGCGAAATAAATATAAATCACAACACACGGCACCGATATTGACGAATAATTTCGGACAAGATTTCTGAACAATGCTTTAAACGTGAATGTAGAATTGCGTAAGTTTGTACCAACTTGGTAATTTGTCAACAGATTGAAATACATATTGTAGATCAATTCTATCTTTGTACCTTGTCATAAACATCTCGTTAAAGATCTCTTCCATATCAGGTCTTATTACAAAAACAACCTTCTCAAAACCTGCATTAATTGCATCATATATTGAGTAATCTATGAGTGTTTCTCCACTGGGACCAAAGCCTTCCATCTGCTTAAGTCCACCATATCTGCTACCCATACCAGCAGCTAGTACAAAAAGGGAAATATTTTTATTCATAATGATAGATAAGTAAAATTATTTATAACTATATCTTTGCAAAAATAGTATAAATTAAGATTCTTTGATATCATAGAATTTAAGAGTATAACTTGTTTTCAATCATAGCATGGAAAAACAGGAATCACAATTTGAAGAACATGGCGAAGAAAGACAAGAAAGTATCCTAGAACGGACAGAAATTATCGCCCCTGAGAACTTTGTTACTGTATTTCACGAGACAAAAACAGAGAATTTACAATTTATAGATAGAGATGGACTTACAATTAATACTGGAAACAAAAATATTGGGAAAGCAGAAGTTATGGCCAGACGGAACAGAATGATTGACGAGTTAAGACCAGAAACACTAAAAGAACAAGGTATTAGCAGAGAGAGTAATATCTTTGCCTATCCATTTCTAGAAGAAGGACACGGTCTTATAGGGGCAGATCAAAGATTTGTAAAAAGAGATGAGAAAATGCTACGAGATGAATTTGAAATTTTACAAAAACATAAACCTGATTATCTTAAAGAACTAGGTACCAATACACCTGAAGAATTTATTAAGAAAAGAACTGATCCTGAATATTTAAAGAGTCAATACCCAGGAGAAGTCCTTGAAATGAAAGTAGATCCTAAGAAATGTCATGTTGGAGATTTAGAATACATTACACAAATTGCAGACCATATATACCGAGGCCTTGAAGAAAGCGAGGCTATTCAAAGACAAGCTAAAAAGTATTGGGGTAATGTAATTACATTAGAAGACTTTTTGAAATGGTATAGAAAACCAGAATGGAATGATGATGGAAATAGTATAAGAGATGCAGGGAAGTATAAAGATGGTAACCCCATTATGACAGGTGGATACAGCTTGCTTGAAGAGGCTCCAGATAATCTTCCTCTAGACATTCATCAACCAGAAATTTTAATACCTGAGAATGTACCACAAAACCACATAAAGTTAGTGAAATAACCGTATGGCGGAGAGAGTGGGATTCGAACCCACGGTACAGAAGACTGTACAACGGTTTTCAAGACCGTCTCTTTCGACCACTCAGACATCTCTCCTGATAATTAGTATTATACCAAAAATATCGCTAACCCCATATATTCTTCACAACACTCTCTAATGTAGGTTCTTCAATATCAATATCCTCTACATCAAACTTATCTATCAAAACCTTAGTTACTTCCTTTATCTTCCCCCTATCTACCAACATTAATCCTGTTGTTCCATTAAACTCAAGTACCTTACCCAACCCTGAAATTTCTTTCTCCTGATGTACTTCAGGTAATACAAAATGAACAAATTTCTCCTTCACAAATTTCTCTGTTAATTCAGATAATCTACCATCATACAAAATTTTACCCTTATCAATCATTATTACCCTCTTACAAAGGTTTTTAATATCCTCCATATTATGACTAGTAAGTATTACTGTTGCCTTCTTTCTCTTGTGATACTCCTCTAAAAAGTCTCTTAATCTCTGTTGGGAAACTACATCTAAACCTAAAGTTGGTTCATCTAAAAAGAGTAATTCAGGACTATGAAGAAGTGATGCAATCAGCTCACATTTCATCCTTTCGCCTAGTGAAAGCTTTCTAACTGGTACTTGAATTAACTCCTCTACACCTAATATCTTGACCATTTCATTAAGATTCTCTTCAAACTCATTATCCTCTATCTGATATATCTCCTTGTTTAACAAAAATGTATCTATTGCAGGTAATTCCCACCATAACTGACTCTTGTTACCCATTACAAGTGAGATCCTCTCTAAGAAATCATAATCTCTTTTTTGGGGAATATATCCTAAGACCTCAACCTTTCCACTATCCTGAACAAGTAAACCTGTTAAACACTTTAGTGTAGTTGTCTTACCTGCACCATTTTGACCAATGAAACCTACAAATTCTTCTTTGTATATATCAAAAGAGATATCATTTACAGCCTTTATCTCTTTCTTACCAACCTGAAATGTTTTACTTAGGTTTTTTACTTGTATAGCTAGTTTTCGTTTCATT
>CAYPAR010000074.1:0-2496 GCA_964408765.1 uncultured Candidatus Saccharibacteria bacterium
TACCGCTCCCTTGAGAGATTTAGGATCTTTATCCTTAGGTAATTTCAAATCAACATGAATTTCTAAACTTCCTACAAACTTAGAGTAGGAGAGCTCTTTTGCTTTCTTAACGCCATCCTTTAGTGAGTAAGAAACGGTTCTGTCTAAATTTTTTGTTAGTTTTTTGTAAATTTTTCCTCTTTTCATATATTTATGTATTCAATTATTAAATATCTGTTTCTATACCCATCTGTTTTGCAGTACCAGCAATTATTTTTGCTGCTTGTTCAGGATCAGAAGTATTTAGATCTGGCATTTTAATCTCAACAATTTTCATAATCTGCTCCTTACTTAACTTTCCAACTTTCTCTAAGTTAGGTTTTGCAGAACCTGCCTTAATCTTTAGTTCTCTTCTTATCAATTCTGAAGTAGGGGGAGTCTTTGTAATGAAGCTAAATGTTCTATCTTCATAGATAGTTAAAACAACAGGAGTTAATATTCCGTTAGCTTCTCTTGTCTGCTCATTGAATTGATTGCAGAACTCTCCTGCGTTAATACCGTAAGGAGCAAGCGTTGGACCAATAGGTGGTGCCATTGTAGCTTGTCCTGCAGGAATAGTAATTTTTATAATTTTCTTTATCTCTTTTGCCATATTTGTATATATTTAACTAAAGCTTTGTTACTTGAGAAAGCTCCAATTCTACTGGGGCTTCTCTACCTAAGAATGAGATGAGGACTTTTATCTTACCCTTAGTTGTATCAATTTCCTGTACACTTCCAATGAAATCCGCAAATGCACCTTCTGTAATCTTAACAGCTTCTCCTACACTAAATGATGTTTGGAATGAAGGCTGTTCGACTTCCATAAACTTGGTGATTGCTTGTACTTCACTTTCTGCGAGAGGCTTAGGATATCTATCTGTTTTAACAAACCCTCTAACACCTTCTGTATTCTGAACTAAATCCCATGTTTTGTTATCTAATTCCATCTTAATGAGGATATATCCTGGGAAAATCTTCTCTTCTTTAACTTCTTGTTTACCTTTTTTAACAAAAATCTTCTTCTGAACAGGTACCAATATATCAACAATCTTGTCTTCCATACCTGTTGCTTCAATCCTCTGTTTTAATTCTTTCTGTATACTGTTTTCATACCCATTCCTAATATTTAACACATACCACTTTGCATTTTCATTCTCTACAACCTTTTTCTTTACTTCAGGTTTTTTAGCTTTTTTTGTAACTTTTTTCTTTTTTTCTTCCATTGTTGTTTAATTAAATATTAAGGAACCAATCTCTAACTTTTGCAAATCCTAGATCAAGGAAAAGCATTGTTAGAGCTAGAATGCCTCCAATGATTAAGACATAGAGGGTCATCTCTACTATCTCTTTCTTAGTAGGCCATTGTGTATTCTTTAATTCTGTTCTTATACTTCTTAAAAATTTCATATTGTTTTGTTAATTATCTTTTGGCAGGCCCACACCGACTCGAACGGTGAACTACGGTTTTGGAGACCGCTGTTTTACCATTGAAACTATGGGCCCGTAATGGTAAAGAGCGATGTTGTATTACTGTTTAACCTTAGTCTCCTTATGAGCTGTATGACTCTTACAAGTCTTACAGAATTTATTTAACTCAATTTTTTCTTTGACATTTCTAGTCTTGTATACAGTGTAGTTCTTACTACCACATTTTGTACATTTAAAGGCTATTATGTCTCTTTTAACTTTTGCCATTCCCTGAACGAAAACTAAATTAGAATATTTATTATGGGAAATACTAGCGTATTATATTGTAAAACAGAGAGTAGGTCAAATATTTTCCTAGATTTCCATTGGACCTTTTACATCTTCTAAGGTTGATTGTTCTGTTGGAGGCGTAGAGGTGTCTGAATATGTAATTTCTACATTAGTTGTAGGGGTGTAGTAATCCTGCTCTATTGCATTTGTGAATAATCCCATTCCTGCTCTGACCCAACTTTGTATAGCTTCATTATACCCTTGATCTAAATTATTCTCTCCTATACTCATTATTTCTCCATCAGGGGTGTTTGAAAAGATAAACTGACAGTTTTTAGTATCTCTTTGGAATGTTAATGTCTTTCCAATAATATTTCCTTGGTCGTCTTTTTTAATATTGTCAATACTAATTCTTGGGGTATGTTGTAGGAGATTCCTTTTACTCTCTTCGCCTTTTTGAAGTATGAGAGTAATTTTATTAGCATATTCCATACTTCTTTTGACAGGATCTAGATTAAATATATAGTCTAATTCTTCTTTTACTGCTAGGAGTATCTCTGGATTTGTAACTTCTAGGGGTGGTGGTGCTGCTGCTGGTTCCCATCTCTGTTTTAACCTTTCTACTTGTCTACCCCAAAGAGCTCTAGGAATTCTGCTAGGTTCTCTACTCATATAATATTAGTAATAAATTAATAATCTATGATATCAGATTGGTATGAGAAAATAAATTTGTCTGAGATAGTTCTTTATAGATTTCTAATAGTATTAATCTGTATT
>CAYPAR010000075.1:0-2394 GCA_964408765.1 uncultured Candidatus Saccharibacteria bacterium
TTTTGTATGACTTATGGGATAACCATTTTTGTGATGTTCCAAGAAAGAATCTAGTGATTATTAAATTCGGCAAGTATTCTAAAAGACAGTTAGGAAGTATTAAACTAGCAAACAGGTATACAAAGATAAAGGGATTGATGAGAAAAAGAAAAGAGGAACTAGAAGTTCAAGATGAGAAGAGTGTTACAGTTATTACAATTACTAAATATTTTCAAAATGAAATTGTTCCTGAGTTTGTAATTAGTGCAACTATTGCCCATGAATTATGTCACTATACTCATGGTTTTCAATCTCCACTAGAGAAAGTATTTGATCATCCTCATCGAGGTAATGTTATTAAAAAAGAATTAGCTAAGAGAGATCTGTTAGATCAAGAGAAAGAAACAGAGAAATGGTTGAAGGAAAATTGGTTAAAGATTGTGTATTAGATTATTGAAGAGTTTTTCTATTTGTAATAATGGACTTCTTTGTTGTCTTCTCTATTTCTTTTCTCGCATTTCCAGCAACATTTCCTCCTAACTTTGCTACTTTTTTATTCTCATCAAAATTCTTTGGTTTCACTTCTTTGGAAATTTCTGTTGTTGATGCTTCTGCTAACATATTCAGAACTATTTCAATAGTAGACATATTGTCTCTAAGGTTTTCTTTTGTTAAACCTTTTAATTCTTTATATTTTCGTGTTGTGAGGTCAGACCAAGCTTTAGTTATCTCATCTGTTAAGATTCCAAACTCAAAACCTCTCTTCACACCTCTTTCTTCCCATTCATTTGTAAGTTCTTTTCTTACTTGAATAGATTGTAATCTTTGATTTATCCATTCCTTACTGTATCCCTTTCTCTGGTAAGTTCTTAATGCTCTATCTATCGTTAATTCTGGATCAATTGTTTCATCTATTCGTTCTTTACCAACCCGTGCTAACCATAGTTTAAAAGGCTCTGCTTTTGGAGAAGGTATTGATTGTATAATTCTCAAAATTTGCTCTGTATTTGCTACATCTGTTTTGTAATATTTCCCATCAGATGATTTTAATTTCAGTTGGTTACAATTTGTAACCAACTGACTATTCTCTTTTTGTAACCTAAATTTCAAAACTTTCCAGTAATTTCTAGGATTTGGACTCTCTGTTAAAACACCTATGATATCTACAATTGAGAACAACCATTCTTCTTTTTCACTATCCCACTCTACTCGTATCTTTTTGTTTTGAAATAGTTTGATTGTGTTATTTTCTTTCATAATTTTTAGATAAAAATTTAAGGATATATAGATATATAACAAGAAATTATTAAATCTAGATTAAAAACTGGATAAAGTTTTTCTTACTTCTCTACATTTCTTCAACAACCTTTCCAAATCTTTTCTATTTACCTTCTTTCTCCCATATATTTTATCTATTTCTTCTATTAATTCTTTTAATTCTTCCATATACAGATTATCAATCCCATTTCTTACAAAACCCTTACAATTATGAAATTACATTTCATATCTATGACCTTCTTTTCTATTCTAACTACATTAATATGTAATTAAAATCTATATATATGAACAATAAATATATTGGAGAGAATATTAAGATATACAGAGAAAGAAAAAAATTAACACAGAGGGAATTAGGAGACAAGATAGGTAAGACTTGGGAGATGATTTCTAGATATGAAAGAGGAGAGAGTTCCCCACTTAAACAATTAAATAACTTAGCAGATGCCCTTAATATTGATCCTAGAGATTTACTTAGAGATTCTTCATCACAAGTAGATAACTATTCTACTAACAAAATTCCTTACTATACATCAATACCTGATAATAATGATTTTCTTAAAACAAAATCATATCTGTTCTATCCTGTTCCTGATTGGGTATTGCAGATAGATATTAATACATTTGCTGTTGATATGAATATTGTTGATGGAAGTAATGGTGTTGTATATATTTCTCCAAATAGTAGGTATGAGATAGGAGATACTGTTTTAATTAATGATAACGGCAATTTAGAGATTGTTAAATACAGAAGAAACAGCAGAGATATTATTGGCAAAGTACTAGCACAAGAGGTAAGGTTCGTTTAGAACCCTACCCCTTTTTCATTCAACTACATCATTCCTTGCATACCACTCATATCTGGCATAGCTGCCTGTGGTTTCTCTTCAGGAATCTCTGCAACAACTGCCTCTGTGGTAATTAACATAGATGCAACAGATACTGCATTGGTTAATACAAATCTTGTAACTTTAACTGGATCAATAATACCATCTTCAATCATATCAACAAACTTTCCTGTCTTTGCATTGTAACCTGTATTACCTTTACACTCTGCAGCGATTACAGCACCATCTTCACCTGCATTCTCTACAATCTGTTTTAGAGGTTCACTCAATACAGACTTAAGAATTTCGA
>CAYPAR010000076.1:0-2391 GCA_964408765.1 uncultured Candidatus Saccharibacteria bacterium
AAACACAAGAAATCTATAATTATTTCTATATTATTAATCCTCATAGTTGCACTCTTAGGTGCTCTCTATCTAACAGGATCTTTAGAAACAATTCTAAAGGACTTAGGTATTGGTAGAGATGAGTATTATGCTGAGACTGTAGAAAACGACAACCCTAGTTGTTCGTTTAAGAGGATAGAATATCCTGAGAATGCCTTTAATATTGGTGTTCCAAATGGATGGTACTATGCGGTTGATAATGGTACTGTCTCCATAATGGAAGATGAGACAAATACTACTGCAGTACTCATATATACTGCTAAATTACAGCCAGAATTCACAAAAGAGAATTTCCTAAATACATTCTCTAAAATCCTAAAAGAAACAGCTGAAGAAGGAGGAGGAACATTTGAGATGCAGGAAATTCAAGGGATAGAAGAGTTAGAAGATGAGATTTATGCAGATGTCATAGCTCAAATCAACGAATATGATATTAAGGGAAAGATGCATGTTTCTAAAACAAAAGATTTTGTTACATTTAAAGTATACTGGGCACCTGCAGAGATATTTGAAGAGAGAGAAAGTTTCTTAAAGGAAATTTCAGGGTGTTTTGCAAGAACAAAAGTACTTACAGATGATATTTTAGCAGCAAAACCTAAAGAAGAGGTAGAGAAAGAAACTCCTGAAGGTTTCAAAAAATACAAAGGGAAATACTTCCAGTTAGACAAGGCCTCTGGTTACACCATCTCAGAAGAGAAAGAAGGTTTTATTCAATTAGTAGGACCTGATCAAAGAACATTACTTAGCTACACATATACAACAGAATTAAAAGGTGACTATACACCTAAATTTTGGGTAGAAGAGGAGTTTGCAGAGATTAAGGAAATAACGGATTTTACATTAACAGATGAAACAGTATTACCTTCTCACGTGTTAGGGTATAGTGTACGGGAGTTTAACCTTAGTGCTAAGATGCAAGGTATACCTATTCTAGGTAAAATAACTGTGGGAATATATCAGCCTCCATATTCTGCTGGAGGGACTAAATATGCATCAGCTTACGGATTTGGACAGATGACATTAGCTGAGAATTGGGATAATGTAAAAGATGATTTACAGAAGATGCAAGATAGTTTTGATTTTGTTGATAGTAGTATGATAAGGAAGAATACATTACTACCAATAGTTGAACCTACTGAGAATCGAAGAGCTCCTTTTACTGTTCAAAGTAGTACTTATTCAAAAGGTTTAATAACTGAATCTAGTGAGAAATGGGTAGAAGGTATGAGAGGATATGAGACATTATCTTCACCAAGTACAGGTCTAGCATACCAAGTTCCTATTAACTCATGGAGTCTATATGGACCAGAGGGATCAGGATACTATAGACTGTTAGAAGATGGTAAATTTGAGAGGTTGCAGTAGGGAGAAGGTATAAAGGAGTGTAGTGAGGAGATTTGTCAAAACCTCTGGTGTTTTAGGTACACACTTTTTACATAAACTCTTTGAAGAAATTCCCATCTACTTCAACTTCTTCTCCGTTTATGATGACTCCAAGTCCCAACTCTTTCATTTTCTCAGCGAACAAATTGCCATCTATCAAATCAATAGGGGTCGCACCATCTCTATCCGCTTCGTTTCTTGCATCCCTAGTGAAAGTTCCTGTTGTCATAAACAAACCATTCTGTGCTCTCCCATCCATTGCTCCTCTAAAATTCCTTATTTCTTGAGATGAAACAGATCCTTTATATCGTTTACACTGAAATAAAATTCTAAAACTTAAAAAACTGTTAAGCTGTAATATACCAGTACCATCAATTCCACCATCTCCACTTCGTCCCGTAACTTCTACTTCTATAAAACCTGCTTCTCTTAATAACCTTTGAGAAAGTTTTTCAAATGCTGCAGGCGATAGATTGTACATCTCAGAGATTAGATTTTCTTGCCATGTAGATGTAGTGGTGTCAGGATCCTCTCCCACAAAAGAGAGATCTCCAACAGCAACATTTTTCCTACCAACATCTCTTACGGCTCTCTTAACCTCTTCTTTATCTACCTCTTGTATACCATAACCTTTTGTTGTTAATCTCCAAACACCTCTTTCAGAGTTTTCAACAACTCCATATCGTTTTAGATAATTTCTAGCCCACGTACATAGGTATGATAATTTTGTCATACTCCCCCTATGAATTTCATTCAAATCTTCTTCTGATAAGTTAAGAATCTCTCCAACCCTTTCATCTATTTCACGAACAGTAGCTGAACCTCCAAGCTCATGGAGTGCTTGTATAACAGGATTAAATAACTCGTCAAATTTTGGAACTGCCATTAATAGTTTTATCTAAGATTAATAATTCAATGAACCTCCGAGGACTAAGAGTCCTCGGTTTCTTTTTCAAAACTTAATTACCT
>CAYPAR010000077.1:0-2339 GCA_964408765.1 uncultured Candidatus Saccharibacteria bacterium
ATCTGTTGAGAAATTAAAGCATCTACATTGTGTGTAGGAGCTTTGATAAATCCATTTTCTTCGTAGAACTCTGCTAGCAGTTCATTCTCTGTTAACAAAGGAGAGAATCTAAACATAAAACAACTGTTTTCTTTAGCAAGATCTTTAAGAAAGTCAGTAACTTTTCCCCATTCTTCTTTTGTTCCGTTTAATAACATTGGGGAGTGTTTGCATTCTAAGAATTTACCAAAAAGTTTTGAATTACCAATATTCCCAGTAACTATTCCTTTTAACTCATCTTCCTTAAATATTGCATATCTAAATGTCTCAATTCCTACATTCTTGTTGTAAGTATATCTTGCACTACTATTAAGAAATGAGTAGTTTGGCATAGTAAAAACATAATTATCCCATTCCTTATCATCCTCTATCTGTTTAAATGTAAAGTCCATTTCAATATTTTCTCAATTTAAATTTCTTTCCCAACAGAGTTAATAATCCAAACAATATTCCTAGCAATATCTTCTGTAACTTCAATATTTGTAGGTAGGTTAATAATATTTCTACAACAAAACTCTGCTTCTGTACAGCTTCCTTTTTCGTATCCTACAGTATGTAGGTTTTCTGTGCTAATTGGAAATACTGGTGTTGAGTACCATCTACCTGATATGACTTTAATTTTTCTTAATTCTTCTCTTACTTGTTCAGGATTCTGCAAAAGAACAGGATATCTTAAGAGAATAGATGACCCTTCTATCTCCTCTTTATTGAATTTAAAACCTTCTTTTAATCCTTCTGTATATATTTTTGAGATATTTCTCCTGTGCTCATTAAATTCTTCAACTCTTTCTAGTTGTTGGTCTAGTAATTTAGCTTGTACATCACTTAGTTTGTAAGTCCCTTCAAACTCTGTACTGCTACTTGATGCCTGTTTTTTAATTAAACCAAATAATCTATATATAACAAGAAGTAATTTCCCAATACTAAATTTCAAGAAAGGAATATCTACTATAAAGTAATATCTCTTTATCCTATCCCAAAGAGTAATATATTTAGCATTGTAAAGAGCATCTTTTTCTAGCATTTCATCAACTTCCTCATATTTCTCTACTAAATTATTCTCTAATTTTTTGTATGAATTATTCATCACTAACAAAGCACCTTGTGTAGAACTAATTGCCTTGTCTTGTGCAAAACTAAAGAAAAAAGCATCTGAATATTTACCCAAATCTTTGTTTGTACTATCAAAAAGATGAGCATAATCTTCAAGTAGAAAGATCTTCTTGTTGTCCTCTCTCTTGTTGTTTTCTTCATCAACAATTTTTCTAACTTCCTCCATATTAACAAGATTTCCAAATGTGTGTTGTACAATAATGACTTTTGTTTTAGGTGTTATTACTTCTTTAAGTTTCTCAAGATCAATATTAAATGTTTCTCTCTTCATATCAACAAAAACAGGTTTTGCTTTACTCCAAAGTATAGGTGCAACTACAGCTATGCATGTAAATCCTTGTAAAATTACCTCATCATCTTTCTGTAAAGGAATACTTTGAAAAAGAAAATGCATAGCTTCCCTTCCTTTGTTAAAAAGAAAGATATCTTTTTTAGGAAATATATCTTGAAACTTTCTTTCTAGATTTTTTCTGGCATTTTTTGTACGAACAGTACCATTAAGTATATCTTTGGCTAACTTAACATCTTCTTCTGTATTGTTCGGTATTGAACCGATAAATACTCCCATTAGTATGTCCTTTCAAAATGTGAGTCTATCTCACTTAATGTCATCTTCCATACAATAGGTCTTCCATGAGGACAACTGTATGGGTTTTTACAACTCTTCAAACTTCTAAAGAGATTTAACATCTCTTCATGTGCTAATTTCTGACCAGTTCTAATACTTCCATGACAAGATATTGTTGCTAATAGGTCATCTTTTCGCTTTTTATAATTTTTTCTAAGAAGTTCAATATCATCTTCAAGTTCAAATATATCTAAGAAAATCTTTTCAAAATCAGATTCTGCATATTCTGCAGGAACTGTTTGTATGTTAATTGAATCTTTTTCAACTGAATATACAAAACCTAAGTCGTTAAAGAACTCTTTTGAGTCTTCAAGAAAAAGTAATTGGTTAGATGAGAATTTAATATTTGCTGGAACAAGAAGATTCTGTAGTGTTTTTTTGTTTTCCTCTCTGTTTGATAGTCTTTCAAAATTAATCCTCTCTGCCGCTGCATGTTGATCAATTACCCAAAGTTTTTCATCAATAAATTCAATAACAACATACTTATTGAAGACTTGAAACAATGACCTAATATCATCACTTTCTTGTTCTTGAATATCTTCAACTGGTTCAATTTCTT
>CAYPAR010000078.1:0-2231 GCA_964408765.1 uncultured Candidatus Saccharibacteria bacterium
AGCAATGCTCTCTGCAAACTGATCTTTAAAAGTATATGTTCTTTCATAGCTATGTGGTTGCCACACCATTAAGATTCTTTTTTCTGGGAAAGCACTTTTCACTCCCTCCAAACAAGATTTTATCTTCTTTGGATTATGAGCATAATCCATATACAAAGACATTCCATTTTTAGTCCTACCTAAATATTCCATTCTAGATGCTACTCCGGGAAAATCCTTCATATCCACATTAAAACCAAAAACCTTACCAACACAGAGTGCTCTAAGAATATTCTCTTTGTTGTAATCGCCTATCAAATTTGCATCTACACATGAACATTCTTCTCTAAACTCCGCACAATTCATTATCTTTGCATTACTCTTAACATTCTTTAAAACTTCCTCTACATTAGCACCCTTTCTGTCTATGATTATCGTATCAATTGTATTAGAAAGAAATTCAGAAAATGCACTATTGTAATCATTTTGGTCTTTGTAATAGTCGGTGTGATCTAAGTCTATATTCGTAATCACAGAGATATACGGAGCTGGTGCTCTATCTAAAAACTGCCTCTTGTACTCACAAGCTTCAATGACAAGATATTCTGAATCTTCATTGTAGTTCCAAGATTTATTTATCCCCAAAATATTATCTCCAATTATGAAATTTGGTAAATATCCAAGAGCTTTATACAAAACCCATACAGTTAATGCTGAAGTAGTAGTCTTACCATGAGTTCCAGCAATAGCTATCACCTTGAAGTCCTTCCCTATCTCTCCTACTAATTTAGGCAATATTATTGATTTAATACCTTTTCTCTCTGTCTCCTCATACTCTGGATTCCCTGGAATTGGACCATTAGGATAGACAACAAGATCAAGATCATCTGTTATGTACTTACTATCATGCCCACCCTCATACAAAACCCCTCTCTTTATCCACTCTTTTGCACTCTCAGACTCTTGATTAATTTCTGATGCTGTTACATTTACACCCTTGTTAATTAGGTAGTTAGCACAGAAACTACTAAAGCCTGATGCTATCCCTATGAAGTGTACTTTTTTTAAATTACTTGTATCTATCATTCTAAAGAGTTTACATAATTGACATATTTAGCACCCCTATCAAATTCATTAAGGAACATATTAAAGCTTGTTGCACCAGGACAGAGTATTACCATATCTCCACTTGTAGCAAGTTCAAATGCCTTATCCACCACACCCTCAAGAGTTCCATAGTATTTATGAACATACCCTTCACTCTTCATTAAATCTGCAATTTTCTCTGAAGCTGTTCCTTCAAAAAGGACAAGAGCTTTTAATTCATCTTTCATTTTCTCCACAACCTTACTGTAATCTAATCCTTTATCCATACCACCAGAGATCATAACTATCTTACCACTCTGATCTTTAAATCTATCCAACATAGCAACCATAGCCTCTACAGAAGTAGCAGTAGTATCGTTGTAAAACTTCACTCCTCTGATCTCTCTTACAAATTGCTGTCTGCCTTCAACTCCTTGAAATTCTTTCAATACAGAAAGGATCTCAGATACTGACACTCCAAATTCTCTAGCAACAGCGATAGCTCCAAGAATATTGTAGTGATTATGAGTCCCCTGCAAAACAGCATCACTGATATTCAAAAGTTTTTCTCCTTTTTCATACACATCTAAATTACTGTCTATATAGTAAGGGGAATCCTTCTTCTCTAAAGAAAATCCTATACCCCTATGGGTATACTTATCTAAGAATGTAGAAGATATTTCATTATCCAAATTTACAACAAGAACCCCATCTTCACCCTGATATTTACATATATTCTTTTTAGCTTCTATATACTCATTCATATCTGCATGCCAATTTAGATGATCTGCAAACATATTTGTTACCAAAGCAACATCAGGAGACACCTTGTTCTCACCCATTGCATCCAATTGAAAACTTGAAAGCTCCAGAACTGCTATATCATCCTTAGTCAATCTTGGAAGCTCTCTAATTGCACTCTTTCCAATATTACCTGCTAATAGAACTCTATTTCCAAATTTCTTTTTCAAAAATTCATATACCAAAGTCGTAGTAGTAGACTTACCCTTAGTACCAGTCACCCCCACTATTTTACATGGAGCTAATCTATGGAACAAACTCATCTCCATCTCTATCCTTTTCCCAGCATCCCTTGCTATCTGTAAATACTGATTGTCAGGCTTAATAGCTGGGTTACGAATGATAATGTCATTGTTGATAAAATC
>CAYPAR010000079.1:0-2205 GCA_964408765.1 uncultured Candidatus Saccharibacteria bacterium
TATCATCAACAGTTACATCTGCCATATCTATTTCGTATTAAAATTATTTAATTGCTTTCTGAATATCTTTGACTGCTTTCTCACCTACTCCCTTAATCTCCAAAAGTTCATCTTTTGACATCTCCTTCAATGCACTTACAGATTTAATACCAGCTTCCTCTAATGCTTTTACTATTCTTGCTGAGAGACCTAAATCATCCATACCTTTTTTATCTTCCTTCTCCTTTACCTCTTCTGCCTTCTTTATCTCTGCATCAATATCTTTCTCCTTCTTAACGACCCTAATTACAGATGCCGATGCACTAGCAGATACCTTACCTTCTCTTAATGCTTTCATCCTCTCCCTATCCTCTGCTTCCATCTTAGCCTGTCTCTCCTTCTCTTCCTGTGCATCTTTTGCTAACTTTGCTAACATAGCTTCATTATCTCTTCTAAGAGAAATTACAGAGAGTGAGTTCTTTGATTTACTAACCACATCCCCAAAAAGATTAACAAACAATGAAATACTCTTTAGAGAATCATCATTTGCTGGAATTGGATAATCAATGATATCTGGATTACTATTTGTATCAATTAGTGAAATAATTGGGATATGCATATTCCTTGCCTCCTTAATTGCATTCTTCTCAACCTCACTATCTATTACAATGACTGCCTCTGGAAGCTTATCCATGAACTTAATACCGTTGTACATTCTATTCAACCTCTCAGCATCTCTTTGAAGTAGCAATATCTCCTTCTTAACTAAGCCTTTTCCTCCTCTAGCGATCTGCTCTTCCATCTTAACCAATGACTGTACACTCTTCTTAATTCCATCAAAGTTAGTAAAGAGACCACCTGGCCATCTTCTATTTACATAGAACATACCACTCTTCTTTGCTACCTCCTCAACAATGGTAGCTGCTTGTCCTTTAGTTCCAACAATTAAGATATTACCTTTGTTAGCAAAACCTTCAAGCTTAGTTAAAGCCTCCTCAAGCATATCTAATGTTTTAACTAAATCGATAATATGGATACCGTTTCTTACTTCATAGATATACTCCTCCATTCTAGGATCCCATGCACTCTTCTTATGACCAAAGTGTGCACCTACCTTAAGTAAATCTAAAAGTTCGGGCATTTGAAAACTTTTGTTTTTAGTCTCTGTTTTCTCTAAGACTTCTTTTTTGGCGTCTGCCATATTTGTATTCCTTTCCTTTTAATTAATATTTCTGAAGGATATTTCTATCCAGGATTGGTCAGAAATATATGAGATATATATTAAACAGCTTGAATTATACTAGGACTATTCTCTTTTTGCAACCAAACAAACCAACAGACCTGGTCTGTAGATTTATCCATATCAGTAAAGGACAGAGAGGTCATTTTTAAGGTTTTTTAATCTTTTTATAGGATAGAACAAAGGGAAGAATTAATGGTATAATATAGGTAGTAAGTTGGGTAGACCCTCTGTGCGGTTGAAAAATACCGAAATGCCTTAGAATCTAGTATTCTGAGACACTATTGAAATAATATAGGTAGGACGGAGGTAATCGCCTAACTTCCTGTTTTTTCAAAACAATTTCCTTAAGTGAAAATTTTACTAATACATGGTATAATATAAGTAGTAGGAGATAAGTCCCCTGAACCCTTTGTTTCAGGTTGTATTTATCTCCTCTTCTTTATCTCAATAACACCAACAAGTTTATTGTTTTTCACAAAAATTATATATGCATGAATAGTCTTGATACTTCCTTTAACATGATTTCTTATAACTCTGTGTATTACCTCATTTTTAATCTGTTCTATGTTCTTCCTATTCTCACTTATATCCAAAAGAATTATACCTTTCTTTCCTATTTGTTGAGTACCTTTATCAATACTGTTATCTATACTAGAAGTGCCCGAGGCTTTTTTTATTTCTAAATTCATACCATCCCAAATTACATCTGGAGTCTTTATGTGTTCTTGTCTTTTTACTTGAACAGCATGAATCTCACCACCAAACTTCTTAATAACCCACCTAGCCATATCTCGCTCATGCTTACTTAGTTTACGATTCTTTTCAACTATCTCTCCTTGGTTTGACTTGAAATTCTTTCTAAAGCTTTCTGTAACATTTTTTACACAAATAATCTTTTTCTTATTTTGCTCAGTCTCTAATACAAAATTTTTACACAATGATTTACCTTTCATCTCTCTATATCTCCACCCTTCTCCATTCAT
>CAYPAR010000080.1:0-2189 GCA_964408765.1 uncultured Candidatus Saccharibacteria bacterium
TATATCCCTAAGTTTTCATACAGAAGTAAAGACCTAGGTCCAATGCCTTTTAATTCAAATATTGGTGTGTTTTTTGTTAACATCTTTATTAGAGATTTGTGAGAACCAAAATCATTGGTAGTAGAATACCTGCGAGCATAACTACAATTAGTATTATGTTTAGAATGGCTCTCGCTTTCTGTTTTGTTTTTTTCTTTATTTTTGCCATATTCTATTCTATCTTGTTTTGTAGAATTATTTAACCCCTGCTTTTAGATTCTTTTTAATTTTACTCTTTGTGGTGGGAGAATTAGCATATTCTAAAGTTGCATCTTTCTGGTGTGTCTTGTTTTTATCAACCCTTATCTCAACCTCATCTCCTGTTTCTAACACTTCTCCTAACTTAGCAGGTTTTCCATTAACCTTTGCTGATTCCATACTATTCCCAATATCTGTATGTAACTTAAAAGCAAAATCTAAAACAGTATCTCCTTGATTTAGTGGAATAATTTTACCTTTAGGTGTAAAAGGAAATACTTCATCTTCAAAGATATGGCATTTAATTGGGAAACTCTTTGTAGATTTTGTTTTCTCTCTGCTCTTATTAATCTGGTCTTGTATATCTTTTACCCAATCATATTTATTTGTAGGTTTAGCATATCTAGATTTACTAGCCTTGTATGCAATATGGGAAGCTTTACCAAAAGTATTCTCCTGATACATCTCTTCTGTAAGAATCTGTATCTCTATATACATGTCTGAAATCTCTGGGAATCTAATTGGAAACTGTACAGCTCTGTATCCATTTGGTTTTGGATTTGATATGTAGTCATCGTATCTTTCCTCTTTTATCTCTCCCCTATCCATTAGTTTTTCAATGACTAGATAGCAAAAGTCTTCATCTGAACCTATTATTCTAAAAGCAATTAGGTCATCTAATCTCCTAATATTTGGGTCTATCCATTCCTTTTCATATTTCTTTAGTTTTTTGTAAATACTGTATTTATTCTTAATTCTTCCTTCTATCTTAGGTTGGGCGTTAGATCCTTTTGTACATTCTTTAATAATATCTTCGTATTTCTTCTGTAGTTTAGGAGATATTCCTAATGAATCCATTTTTTTTGTAATACTTTGATATTCAAGAGGTAGATAGTATTTAAATGCTGTTTCTTCTAGTGTTGCTCGTAGTTTTTCTAGGTGTAGGTATTCTGCTAGTTTGGAATATATCTTAAGAGCTTTATCTAGTTTCCTTTTTTTATGCTCTTCAGGAACTTCATCAAAAGAGAGAATATCATGTAGGGTGTCATATATCTTGAGATATACTGGTCTTAGATCTTTTGAAGTGTTTAGGATGTATTTAATAACTATTTGAGGGTCTGTATCATCACTGTCTGTTCCTCTTTTAATCTTTGCAATGCCATCAAGTATGTTTAAAACATCTTCTCCAAATCCTTCAGTAACCTCTTTTCTTGTTATCTCATCTAATGGTATTTCATGAAAGAGTGATGCAATTGCTGTGTTTAAGTCTAATCCTTCCTCTAGGGCAGATATTGCCATTCTGAGTGTATGATTAATCATTGGTTCTTTGTTGTATCTGTAGGAGTCTTTGTACTTCTCCTCTGCGTAAGCTATTGCTTTCTTTAAGTCTTCTGAGAAGATTTTAGGCGTAAGAGAATATATCTTTTTTTTTAGCACACCCATTGGTGTTACCTTTCCCATTATTTTTGAATTGATATGTTTGTTATATGTTTACCTACCTTGATGGTTTGAGGAGTGTTTGTAATATTTATCTCCTCATTGTAGGTAGTTTTCTTTTCTTCATTAATCTTTACTGCACCCTGATCTACTAATCTTCTTGCATCACTTTTGCTTTTTGCAAAACCAATTTCTACAAGAAGATTATTTAGAGGTAGTTTGTTTTCTTTAACAAATGTTGTTGGTATTTCTCCTTCAACATCTTTCTTCTGGAATACTGATTCAAAAACTTTTTGTGCGTTTTCTGCTTCTTCTTTACTCTTTATCTCTTTTGTAATTCTGTATGCTAGTTCTTTTTTAAGAATCATTGGATTTTCACCACTCTCTAATCTCTTTTTGTATTCATCTAGTTCAGGAAGTGTTGCATTTGTAAGAATCTCAAAACCAATTAGTATCTTTTCATCTTCAAATGACATGATTTTGCCGTATATATCTTTTGCACTGTCATCTAGTCT
>CAYPAR010000081.1:0-2159 GCA_964408765.1 uncultured Candidatus Saccharibacteria bacterium
TGCTGTTGCAACTCCATGTTGACCAGCTCCTGTTTCTGCAATTAACTTCTTTTTCCCCATATGTTTTGCAACAAGACCTTGCCCAATTGCATTATTGATTTTATGTGCACCTGTATGGTTTAAATCTTCTCTTTTTAAATAGATCTTTGGTCCTCCTAAATCCTTTGTCATATTCTTTGCAAAGTAGAGAGGACTAGGTCTGTTTACATAAACCTTATACATATTCTTTAGCTCTTTCTGAAAGTTTTTATCCTTTCTTAATCTTTCATACTCAGTTGCTAAAGTTTTTAATACTTCTTCTAGTTCAGATGGTAGGTAAGTTCCTCCAAATTTTCCAAAAATTCCATTATTTAAGTTATTCATATTAGTAAAAATAAAATTAAGATAAAAGTTTGAATATATTGAATGACTGTATGGGGTTACCCCCACCATGTTCTGTGGAAAAATCTTAATTTTATTAATTTTTGTTCTCTATTATTCACCACCATATTGAATTACTTAAAGCAGGTGGAGTGAGACTTGAACTCACAATTTCTGTTTTGGAGACAGATGTTTTAACCAATTAAAACTACCCACCCAGAAAGGTAGATAATTTCTTCAAATAGTTAGATGTTTGGAAAATTTTTGTATGAAGAAACTACCTCTAAATTGTTTAGAGGCACCACCAAGATGTGTTATTTGTATAGTAGCTATCTTTCTTCATATGTATATTATATATCAATAGTCGATTTTAAGTCAAAAATGATACAAGAAATATAGAATTATAAGATTGTGTAGTATTTTTAGAGTCTATGCTTCTTTAAAAAGATTTACTATATCTTGAGTTTTTTTTCTATCTGTTGCTATTTGTTCTGCCAATTCTTCTCCTCTTCTAGCCTCTGCTGGAATTGTCTCCTCTAATTTCTTTAATTCAGAGATAAGATTTCTTATTTCTGAATCTCCCATATCCCCAAAAATTGAATTCATACGTGTATATTTGTATTCTACCTTTTTGTCGTTTCCTTCTTGTACATTAACCTGTCCATTAACTTTGCCGTACTTATCTTCCCAACCCTCAGCTTTTTGTTTGTTAGCACCGTTTATCATTTCTGCAACTGCTGTTAGTGACGGATATTTTAGGGTACCACCCCAATCTTTATCTTGTGTGGCTACTATATAACAACCTTTAGTGAGGATTAGTGCTGAGGTTAGAGGTTCACCCTTAATATCATTAGTTTGTGGTATAAGAACAACAGTTTCACCATTGGGAAGTTCTACTTTTTTTGCTATTTTTTTAAGATTTTCAGAAACAGCTTGCATAATAGTTAGGTTATTTCTTTCTCTTTCAGGTCTCATTTTTTCTTCTATGTTTTTTGCTATGGCTATTTCTCGTGCTCTATCCAACACATAATAAAAATTTTTCTCTCTATTAGGTGTCATATAAGTTTGATCGGAGATGTTCATCATGTATTCTCCCCATTCTGTTGTAATCTGATTTCCATAAGAAGGTGATAGAGGAGCAACTTTTGTTTTCTCCTCTTTGGAGTTATTAAATAGTTGTGTAAGCTCTTCTGAAGAGTATTCAATGTTTCGTCTGTTTCTTGGTAAGAAATCTAGTCGACCGTTTTCTGTGAACAGCATGGCAGTGATTGGTTCATGACTAATTAAGCCTCTGTCGATATGTGGTGCCTTAAATGCGGCTATAGAATCATCTTCCAAGACTACTCGTTCAAACACTTCTGGATATCTCTTTAGTAGGTCTTCTACACGGTTTCGATTTTCTTTTTGTTCTGTCTCCATTTCTCTTGCGGCAGCTTCAGTGTCTACCATGCTTTCTGTATCTTCTTTTGGTGTTTCTTGTTGTGTTAAATCAATTTGTATATTATTAAAATCTCTAGTATCTTGTACTGTATCATTTTTCTCCTCCTCTTCTTGTCCAACTTGTTCCCCATCTGATTGGGGAAAGTTTTTATCATGAGTGTTAAATTCTGTATCAAGCATAACTAAAACAGACTAAATTTATCTATACATAATATAATATACAGCAACATTATGTACAAAGCAAATTAGTGTTGAGAAGACTGTAACTTTATACTCTCCTCACATACCCATCAGGATGTCCTTCCTGCCATCTCCAACTATCTCTACACATATCCTCTATTGTTTTCTCTGTCTGCCAT
>CAYPAR010000082.1:0-2082 GCA_964408765.1 uncultured Candidatus Saccharibacteria bacterium
TACAATGATATCGCTCTAAAGCTTAAAAAACTAAATATATATGACAGGACAAAAGAGACATTCATCACCTTACTTACGACAATATCTCCAACACCTGATAAGTTTAAAACAGAAGAGTTTTCAGCTGATTCAATTGAGGAATCTATCAAGTCTACAGACATCATTCTTGATACCAAATTGCTCGAAGAGCTAAATACAACATTAAGCATTGACAATGTACTAATTGAAGGAAGGGTATTCCAAGGAACATCCTCACAAGCAATGGACTCTGGTTTTTGGCATTTTCCTATCTCAAAATATCCAGGACAGAAAGGAAATGCTGTGATAATAGGGCACAGATTTCTTAATTTACCTCCAGCAAAAGATACTTTCTTTAATCTAGACAAAGTTAAGATAGGAGACGAAATTGTATTGAAACATGATGAGGGAGAGTGGAAATATATTGTAACTGAAATTAAAATTGTTGACGAGAATGATATCTCTGTAGTAAAAGATACTGATGACTACAGACTTACCTTAATTACATGTACACCATTATGGACATCAGAGAAGAGACTGGTTGTGATTGCCAAACTAGACAAACTATATCAAAAAGTGTAGAATTACAGCGATAATTTAATACAAATATCTCATGAACGATTTTTACACAAGAAAAGATATAGATAAAAGTACCATTGAATTTACAATTACAATTTCAAAGGATGCTTTTCAAAAAAGTTACAAAGCACTCCTCGAGCAAGAGCTTAGTAATACTAAAATAGATGGTTTTAGAAAAGGAAAAGTTCCTACAGATTTGGTAGAACCACAAGTTAGCACAAGTATTAAAACAAAAGTATTAGAACAGTTAGTTCCAATGTATTTAACTACTGCATTACAGAAAGAAAATATTAATCCAATTGCACCACCAGATTACAAGAACTTCCCAGATCTATCAAAAGATGAAGATTTAGAGCTTAAAGTAGGAATTACTGTTATGCCAGAGTTCAAGCTAGGATACTTAAGCAAAGTTAAAGTTACAAAGGAAAAAGTTTCAGTATCTAAGAAAGAAGTTAATGATGCTCTAAATAATCTTTTTAAAAATGAAAATCTTGGAGAGAAAGAGATTAATGATAAATGGGCAAAGGGTATGGCAGAGAAAATTAAAATTGAAGGTGTGAAAACATTAAAAGAGTTAGAGGAATTTGTTAAGAAAACAATTAAAGAGCAGAAAGAGATAATAGCAAAGAGGAAGGCAGAAGAAGAAGCTTTTAATAAAGCTATTGAACTTAATAAAATAGAGATTCCACAACCGGCAATTGAATATGAAGCACAAGAGAGGGAACATTCTTTTGTTCATGATATGGGACATGACCAGACAAAGATTGATAACTTCCTTAAGGCTAATAATATTACAATGGGGAAGATGAGAGAACTTTGGTTAAAAGATGCAAAAGAAGCATTGGAGACGGATGTCTTCTTAAAACTCTATGCTAAAGAGAAAAATATAAAAGTTACAGATGAAGATTTAGCAAAGAAAATAGAGGAGATTAAATCAAAATCTCCTCAAGTAGAAGATCAAACAATATTTGAGAATGAAGAGTGGAAAGAGTATGTTAGGAGAGTAGAAGTTAAAGAGAAAGCATTTAGAGAATTTATAAAAGAAGTTCTAGGAGAATAGTAACTGCCTGTTTAAGTTTTTAAGAATTGATATATGGGTTTAATACCAACAGTTATTGAAAAAGAAAGAGGTGGTGAGAGAGCATATGATATCTATTCTAGATTATTAAAGGATAGGATAGTGTTTGTTAGTGGAAAGATAGAGACAAATATGGCAAATACTATAGTTGCACAGCTTCTTTTTTTAGAGAAGGAAGATCCTAAGGCAGATATCCAGATGTTTATCAACTCACCAGGAGGATATATTACAGCAGGTATGGCAATTATTGATACTATGAACTACATTAAGCCAGATGTTTCAACTACTGCTGTAGGATTAGCTGCATCTATGGGAACTATGCTCCTAATTAATGGTGCAAAAGGAAAAAGGTTTGCATTACCAAATAGTAAGATTCATATTCATCAACCACTTGGTGGAGTAGAAGG
>CAYPAR010000083.1:0-2040 GCA_964408765.1 uncultured Candidatus Saccharibacteria bacterium
CAGGGCTTGTATCTTCATCACCTGCTTTAGTATCCCCTAGAGGAGGTCCATAACTTGTGTTTTTTGAGGAATTGTCAATAGAAAGTTTGTCTCCAACAGGACTAGATACTAATAAAGATTCTTTTTCAGTACCAACATTATCTTGCACTGATGCTCCTATACTATCAAAACCCTCAACTTCTTGATTATTACCAACTCCACCACTAACTTGACCCTCAGTAGTTGAGCCTTCTACAGTTTTAAACGCATCTTCTAATGTTGGTGTTGTAAATTTCTCTATCGTACTCATAGTATTAATTATACCACATATTTCCTATTCTCGTAAAGCAATTCTCTATCCATCTCTCTCTCCTTCTCTCTCTGTTTCTTCTCATGTTTCTTCCTACCTCTAGCATATGCCACCTCCACTTTTACTAATTTACCTTTCGTGTATATTGAAAGAGGTATTAAAACAAGCTTTTTTGCCTTCAACTTACTATCTATCTGTACCAACTCTTTCTTTTTTACTAACAGTTTCCTAGATCTCCTAGCATCATAGAACTCATCAGAACTATACTTGTACTGTGGTATCTCTGCATTAACTAAATACAAATCTCCACTAATTATCTTTACAAAAGAATCTGTTAGATTAATCCTACCATCTTTAATACTCTTAACCTCTGCACCTGTTAAAACAATACCTGTCTCAAAGGATTCTATAATCTCATAATTAAATGTAGCTTTCTTGTTTGAAATTTTCATGCTGTATTATACTACAAAGCAATCTTCCATACCGTATTACCATCAAGTACATACATATTCTCTTCCTTATGATCTACAACAAAATCTTTTACATTCTTAAATTCATTCTCATCTCCTCCTCTGTATTCATACTGTTTTAATAATAACAATTGATTTGGATGCCTAATATCTGCACCACCCTCTTGTGGTTTTTCAAATCTGAGAAACCTTTTCCCTTCAGAATCAAACATATACAAACCACTATCCATACTATCAGCATATGTATATCCTTTTGTAATCTTACCAACCCCTCCTGAGAGACCAATTATTCCAAATTCAGAAAGAACCTGTTTCTGTTCAACTGAGCTCCATATATATCTAAGAATTCCTTCTTCTCCTTTAGTAAATACATATACACTAAAATCTCCATGAATATCCGTAGCATTCTCAAATGCTGGATTTTCAACATATTTATTTAACATAGAATACCTATCACCATACACGGCAGTTGATCTTAAAACAGCTTTTTGCTCAGGAGAAAGAAGATATACATTATCATTTGCAGTTAACACAATCATATCTACAACATTTACACCTGTAATATCTCTAGCTAAAAGACCAGGAAGTGTAATGAAACTTCCTAAAGAATCATCTTCATTCCTTTGTGCTTTTACAACCCCTGTATCTTTGTCATATACAAAAATTCCTCTTTCTCCTACTGCAACATACATTGGAGCTTTTAGTATTTTCTGTTCATCTTTAATAACTTCTACAACAGGTGTTTCTGCTAACGGTATTCTGTAAACAGCTTTCTTCCCTTTATCTGTAATCAGAAGATACTCTACATTATTCTTATCTATATACTTATCTATATCTACAAGCTCTGCACCCTCTCCAATTGCAGAAAGAGATGGACTTAAATAGCTAGAAAGATTTCCTAGTTCAGAAGAAAATCCTACCTTTTTAAAGAGCTGATCTCCAAGTTTGTTATACCTATCTTTCAACTCCTTTGCTTTAGTTGTATCTTTCTCCTTAAGACCTTCGGGAATCTCCTTTAGTAAATTCCCTGCATCAAAATATGCTGTCTCAGCACCACTCTTGTCTCCATCAATATTTTGTTCTATCTTATCCAATAACTGCTGAATCTGTGTAAATTTCTGATTGACTTCCTTACTAAGTTCATTTGCTTTCTTTGTTTTTATAGAGAAGTTAACACCAAGAATTATTAAAACAACTATTGTAACAATCCCCAAAACTATCTTGAATCTTCTTCCCCGTAAATCTCTAACCTTGTAATCATCTACTCTCATACCAACCGTT
>CAYPAR010000084.1:0-1946 GCA_964408765.1 uncultured Candidatus Saccharibacteria bacterium
TATTTCTAAATATACACTTGAAGGGTTAAAACATAGCGGGAGAATTCGTACCTACAGAATTGAAGATCTTGCTCCTATGGTATACCTACACTTAAAAGTATATGGTAGTAAATTGTATGAAAGAGCTTACATAATGATTGATGAAGCTCAAGATATGAGCTTTGTACAACTTGCTACACTCTCCAAAATTGCAAAAAATGGAAATATGACAATAGCAGGAGACCTTGCACAATCAATAATTCCTCCTTTTTACATTAAATCATGGGACGAGGTATTTGAAGTTGTAAAAGAGAATACAAAAAAGGATACTTCATATCATCAATTACAAAAATGTTACAGAACTACTGTTGAAATAGTGGATTTTGCTAACAAAATATTTAAAGAATACTTTCCTAAATCATATGATTTACCAGAAGCACTCCTAAGACATGGAGAGAAGGTAAAGATTATAAAGAAAGAAAAAAATATCATAGATATGGATAAGAGCGATGTAAAAGAAATTGTTGAGATGATAAAGGAATATTTTGAAAAAGGCTCTGTTACCTGTGCACTTTTAGCAAGAAATAGAGAACACGCAAGAGAACTATATGAGATTTTTAAGCCATATGAAGATGAAATCAACAGAGATGTTGTAAACTACAGTGAGAATGATTATAGAACAGGATTGTTAATATTACCTATTGAAAATGCTAAAGGATTAGAATTTGATTCTGTAATAATTGCTGATGCTAATTCTGATTATTACAAAGATGATTTACTTTCAATAAAACTTCTCTATGTTGCTATTACAAGAGCTCTTCATAGATTGTGTGTAATAACAAAAGAAGGAGATAATTTCTCAAAAAAATTTAATGTTTAAGTGTTTCAATTGTAAAAAAGAAGTTAAAGAGAATGGATATATCGGAACAAAGAACAGAAATCACTGCCCTTTTTGTCTTCTTTCACAACATTTAGATGAGAATATTCCTGGAGATAGGAAATCAAAGTGTCAAGGGAAGATGATTCCTATTGGACTTACATTTAAAAAGAGAAAAGTTGATAAATATGGGAACGAAAAAGTTGGAGAAATTATGATTGTCCACAGATGTGAAAAATGTGGAGCTGTAAGTACAAATAGGATAGCAGGTGATGATAATCCGAATGAAATTATGAAGATTTTTGAAAGTTCTAAAGAAAAACAGATAAGTAGTATTGAAATATTAACAGAAAAAGATAGGGAGGAAGTAAAAAAACAGTTGTTTGGAAAGTAATATATTATTCGTGTTATACTGAATAATGAGCAAGAAAAAGATAGCAAGAATAATTTCAGAAATTTCAAATGGTTTTCTTACCATGATGTTAACACCATTATTGGCTATAGTGATATCCCCTCTCAAGATAGAATTGAAGGTTGTATATTGCTTAGCATATCTTTTGACAACAGTTTTACCCTACTTGATTCTTAAAAAACTTGGAAAGGCTTCTGATTATGAATTTACAAAAAGAGAAGAGAGACCTCCATATTTTATATCCATATCTCTTCTATTTGGTGTATTATTCCTACTTTTAAGAAGATATGGGATTGAACCATTAACAGATGTTTCTTTAGCTATCTTTTTAGTAGCTTCAATAATTACATTGATTACATTTTTTTGGAAAATTAGTGGTCATATGACATATTCTACTTTACTGTTCTTTACTTTGGCTTACTTATTTTCCCCATATTTCCTATTACTTTTTCTTTTCTCACCTTTCATTGCATGGTCTAGGATTGAGTTGGAGAAACATAACTTAGCACAAGTCATAGCAGGGACCTTAGTAACAGCAATTATCTGTGTACTTACTTACTGGGCTTAAGGTTCTAGAACTCCTTCTGTTTTCCCATCTACAGCTATTACTACATTCTTAACAGTTGGAAACTGTTGTAAAGTATTCCTTATCTGAGATCTAATTCTATCTACTAAACA
>CAYPAR010000085.1:0-1874 GCA_964408765.1 uncultured Candidatus Saccharibacteria bacterium
CCAGATATTCTTAAAGAATCTGGGGCGAGTTTCCCTAAAACAGCTGCAGATGTTGTATTGTTTAGTAATTATCCTAGTTCTCCCGATACAACTTCTATATTAAAGAAACTTAATTTAGAAGATAAAATTGGACCTGATAAAAGGGAGAAAATTATGGAGATATATACTCCGGGAGAGTATGAAGTAGGTGGAGTTATGGTCAGAAGGGGAACAAATGATGATTTTTATATAATAGATGATAAGAATCTAAGGACTGTATATATGGGTGCGACAGGTAAAGATTTTGATCCTGATAGAGCGAAGAACTTGGGAGATGTGGATGCTCTAATTCTACCTGTTGGTGATGGTGATATGTTTATGGAGTACGATACGATTGAGAAAGTAATCTCAAATATTGATCCTGCGATTTTGATTCCTTGTGCATATAAAGGTGAATCTAAGAAGAATGATGGATTGAAAAGTAGAGAAGAGTTTATACAGTATTTTGGATATGCTAATGCAAGAGATGAAGGGTTTGTTAATCTTGCTAAGAAACGAGTAGAAGAAGATCAGAAGAGTGTTGAAGTTATATTTCTTAAATAGTCTTAAAAGATGAAAGAAATTAAAAACATACCACAAAACATTGAAGTAGAGAAATCCTTACTTGGCTGTATGTTGATGGACAAAGATGCCATCATTACTGTTTCTGCATGGCTAAGACCCGAGCATTTCTTTGATGGTAAGCATATTACAATCTACTCTGCCATTATGGATCTGTTTAATAATGCTCTTCCTGTAGATTTAGTTACAGTAGTTGATAAATTAAAAAAACAGAGGAAATTAACAGCTGCTGGTGGTGCAGGGTATGTGGCTGATTTGTTAACAACTGTTGCAACTTCATCGCATGCAGAGGAGTATGGAGAAATTGTTAAAGAAAGTGCAATTAGAAGAGGCTTAATCTCTGCAGCAGGTACAATTTCATCTATTGCAAAGAATGAAGATACTCCAATTGATGAAGTTATTGACAAGTCAGAGAAAGAGATTTTTGATGTGGCACAAACAGGTACTAAGGTTAACTTTGTGCATATTAAAGATCTGCTTAAGGAGGCGTATGAGAGAGCAGAGAGAGCAGAAAAAGATGAATCATATTTAGGTATTTCTACTGGATTTAAAGATTTAGATGAGTTGTTAGGTGGTTTCCAGAAATCAGATTTAATAGTGTTGGCTGCAAGACCTTCTGTTGGTAAAACTGCATTAGCATTGGATATGATGAGGCATGCAGCGTTGGTAGATAAAAAGACAGTAGCATTCTTCTCCTTGGAGATGTCTAAGACTCAGATTATGGAGAGATTTTTAGGTATGCAATCAGGTATTCCTTTCTGGGAGATGAGAACGGGGAGATTGGATGATAAGAAGTTAATGAAGTTGGCAAGTACAATGGGTGAGTTAGGTGATGCAAATATATTTATTGATGATCAAGCAGGACAACATATTAATTCCCTAAGAACAAAAGCAAGAAGGTTAGCAGTTGAAAGTGGTGTTGATATTATCTTTGTTGACTATCTTCAGCTTATGCATGGAAATACTACAGAGAGTAGGGTATTAGAAGTAGGAGAAATATCTCAAGGATTAAAGAATATTGCAAAAGAGTTAGATGTCCCTGTAGTAGCACTCTCTCAGTTATCTAGAGCTATTGAACAGAGACAGAGTAGAAGACCTCAACTGTCAGACTTAAGGGAATCTGGTTCTATTGAACAGGATGCAGATGTTGTTATGTTTATAGACAGAGAAGAGATATGGAATCCTGATACTGAGAAGAAGGGTATTGGAGACCTAATTGTAGCAAAACATAGGAATGGACCTACAGGGGATATTCGTCTTGCCTTTATTCCAGA
>CAYPAR010000086.1:0-1870 GCA_964408765.1 uncultured Candidatus Saccharibacteria bacterium
CCAAAGAGGTTATGGATAGCATGCAACCATATCTTAATGAAATATATGGTAATCCATCTACAATATACTCAATCGGCAGAGAAGCTAAAAAAGCAATTGAAATTGCCAGAGAAAAGGTTGCTAAAGCAATAAATGCAGATAGTAAGGAGATATTCTTTACTGGATCAGGTACAGAGGCTGATAACTGGGCAATAAAGGGAGTTGCATTCGCTAATCAATATAAAGGTAAGCATATTATCACAACTAATATTGAACATCATGCAGTATTACATACATGTGAATATTTAGAAAAGTTTGGCTTTGAAACAACATATGTTCCAGTTAAAGAGAATGGAATTGTAGATGTTAATGATATTAAAGATGCAATAAGGGAGGATACAATACTAATCTCTGTAATGTTTGCAAATAATGAGATTGGAACTATCCAACCAATTAAAGAGATAGGAGAGTTAGCAAAAGAGAAGAATATATATTTTCATACTGATGCTGTTCAAACAATTGGAAACATTCCTGTAGATGTTAAAGAGTTAAATGTAGACTTACTTTCTCTCTCTGCTCATAAATTTCATGGACCAAAAGGAGTAGGAGCATTGTATGTAAGAAATGGAGTAAATATTGATAATCTACTACATGGAGGAGGACAGGAGAAGAGAAGAAGAGCAAGTACTGAAAATATAGCTGGGATTGTGGGACTGGGCACAGCTATTGAGATTACAACTAAAAATATTGATGAAAAAGTTAAATATTTAATAAAATTAAGAGAAAAGACAATTAATGGATTAATAGAAAACATTCCAGATATAATTGTAAATGGAGATAGAGAGGAAAGATTACCAGGAAATGTAAATGTTTGTTTTAAATATATTGAAGGAGAATCCATATTGTTACACCTAGACCAGTATGGAATATGTGCTTCTAGTGGCTCTGCATGCACCTCAGGCTCTCTAGAACCCTCTCATGTACTCTTAGCAATAGGATTACCTCATGAGATTGCTCACGGCTCTTTAAGACTCTCCTTTTCAGAAGAGAATACTGAGGAAGAAGTAGACTATCTATTAGAAAAACTACCTCCAATTATTAAAAATCTAAGAAATATGTCCCCTTTATATAACAAATCAAATTGTAAGAATTAAAAACATGGAAGAATACAGTCAAAAAGTAATGGATCATTTCATGAACCCTAGAAATGTTGGAGTTATTGAAGACGCAGATGCAATTGGTGAGGTAGGTAATCCTAGATGTGGAGATATCATGCGAATGTATCTTAAGATTAAGGATAATGTAATAGAGGATATAAAGTTTCAAACTTTTGGTTGTGGAGCAGCTGTTGCAACAAGTAGTATGGTCACAGAACTAGTAAAAGGAAAAACACTTGAAGAAGCTCTAAAAGTTACAAAAATGGATGTAGCAGATGCACTAGATGGTCTTCCTCCAATAAAGATGCACTGTTCTAACTTAGCAGAAGAAGCTATTAAATTAGCTATAGAAGATTACAGGAAGAAAAATGAAAAAAAAGAGTAAAGACATATTAATAATTACCTTATCTATCTGTTTCTGTCTTGTCCTGCTAGCTATAAATCTCTTAATACACTCTCCATTTGCTAAAAGAAGACGACAAGATTTTCCAAAATGTACATACCAAAATCTCCACAAAGAATATGTAAGAAACAAAGAAAAGTTTCCTGATAATTTAGATATTTTTCCACCAAACTATCTCGAAGTTATAGAAGAAAACAATTTGAATATTGTACAGAAGAATAGAGTAGAGTTACTGAGATATGGGAAAACCGTTGTAAATCAGAAAAGAACAGGTAATTACCAAAATGTCTTACATTCATTACTAAATACAAATACTCCAATTCTTCTTAAT
>CAYPAR010000087.1:0-1778 GCA_964408765.1 uncultured Candidatus Saccharibacteria bacterium
TTAAGTTAATTGATTCGTAATCAACATCATACTTATTTAGTATCTTTACTAAGTTAATCAAATTATGATTGCCATTCTTGTATGTTACTTCACAGATAGAATCTTTGTATGTTACTTCTAAAATATTTTCATCTCCTTCTATTTCTTTAAGTGCTTCATTGGGAAGTTCTTTTGTTTCAAATTTAATCTTTTCGTCTATCTCTATACTTTCTTTTAATTCTTCAGATGTTCCTTTTGCAACAACCTTACCTTTATCTAAGATGACAATGTAATCACAGATTAGATCTATCTCCTCCATGTAGTGAGAAGTATAAATAACTGTTGCACCCTCTTTATTTAGTTTCTTAATACCTTCCAAAATATTATTTCTAGACTGTGGATCTACAGCTACTGTTGGTTCATCTAAGATAATTATCTCTGGTTTATGAGCAATACCACATGCAATATTTAATCTTCGCAACAAACCACCTGAGAGTTTCTTAGGTACAAACTTTTTAAAGTCAGAAAGTCCTACTAGTTCTATTGCATCCTCTACATATTTCTTCCTTTTATCTTTATCCTTTATATACAAACTACAGAAGTAATCTATATTATCATATACAGTAAGTTCTTCAAAAACACCTACATCTTGAAATACAACACCTATTTTCTCTTTAATATGATATGACTCCGGAGTCATCTCTTCTCCATAGATTTTTACACTACCTTTATTAAATTCTAGCAGTGATAGTATGCAGTTTATCAATGTTGTTTTTCCAGAACCATTTGGTCCTAGTAGTCCTAATATCTCTCCTTCTTTAACATCTAAATCAAGGTCATTTATTGCTGTAAGCTCTTTATATTTCTTAACAAGACCTCTAACTTCTATTAAGTTTTTCATTATTTACTCCTTTCTAAAAATAACTAATTGTAATTATATTATAAATACTTAAAAATGGAAGTTTTTCACAAAACAAGATTGTTTATGATACAATTATTTTAGTGTGGTAAATAATTTTATGTAGAAGAACATATGAAAAATTCCAATAAAACTATTTGGGGAATAGTCCTCATTATCGTTGGTATTATATGGGGACTTAAAGCTTCAGGAATACTTAATATCAACTTATTCTTTAATGGATGGTGGACACTATTTATCATCATTCCTTGTTTGATAGGTCTAATCAAAGGAGAAGATACAGCAGGTAATGTAATAGGTATAATAGTTGGATGTTCCTTACTACTTCTAGTACAAGGGATTATCTCCTTCGAGAAAATTGGACATTTAATCTTCCCACTTATATTAGTTAGTGGTGGTTTAGTTTTACTTTTTAAAAGCCAAGCTAATACCCCTACAACTAAGAAGATTAAAGAGATTAGTAAAGAAGGAAAACCTTTAGAATACTTCTCAACATTTAGTGGTCAAAAAATTGTTTTAGACAAAGAGGTAAAGAATGTGGAATTAAGTGCTATTTTCGGTGGTCTTACTTGTGATTTAAGAGATGCAATTATCAAAGAAGATGTTGTAGTAGAAACAACAGCAATATTTGGAGGTATAGAGATATTTGTTCCAGATGATGTAGATGTTAAAGTAGTACATACCTCTATATTCGGAGGTATAGATAACAAGAGAGATAAAAAGGGAGATAAAGAGAAGGAGGATAGTAGGAGTAAAAAAACTATATATATTAATTCAACTAATATCTTTGGAGGAACAGAAATAAAATGAAAAACTTTCAAAAAATTATAAAATACTGTGCTCTTGCATTTGCAATTGTTTTAATTATAGGGATATTTAA
>CAYPAR010000088.1:0-1714 GCA_964408765.1 uncultured Candidatus Saccharibacteria bacterium
TTGTGGAAGAAGTATTGATATTTCTACTTCTAGTAAGTTTATGATTCCTAGGGTACATATAGATAATGGTTTAGATGGCTTTATCAAAATACTCTCTGTCGGTGGGTCTTAAAAACTCTTTGTAGTTATCAATATTAACAAGTTTGTATGTAGCATTAGGGTATTCTAACCAACTCTTAGGAGCTTTCCTATCCTTATCCCACTTAAATTCATATCCATCTAAATTATCTGCATACTTCTCTATATAGTCAACCTCCGTACCATCATATGTTCTCCAAAAGAACCTAGATACATATCTTCTAGTATATTCATTTAATTTCATTCTTTCTACAATTAAAAAGTTTTCCCACAATGCACCTCTATCATTTCTTTTACTTAATGGATTAAAGTTGTTAATCAATGCATTTCTAATACCTAAGTCATAGAAATATATCTTGTTTTGTTTAGAAAGTACCTTCCTTTCATTAGTGTAGTATGGAGGTAGTCTAAAGATAACGTAGTTCTTTTCTAAAAGATCTATATATCTCTCTATTGTCCGAAGATTGAGATTAATCATATTAGCTAGTTCGTTAAGTGATACCTCTGATCCAAGTTGTAAAGCTAGAGCAGAAAGTAGTTTGTCTAAAGCCGAAGAACTTTTAACTTGTTCTAGTTCTAATATGTCTTTGTATAGATAGCTTCTTGTCATTTCTAACAAGTGTTCTTTTTTAAGACTCATACTGCTATGGTAGATATTAGGGTATGAACCATATATTAGTAGGTTTTCTAGTTCCTTATCGAGATCTAGGGGGTGCCTACCAGAATAGATCTCTCCAACAGAAAGAGGGTAGAGTTCATAAACATATTTTCTACCTGTTAATGGTTCTGATGTGTTTGATAAGAGGTTAAGGCTAGATGAACCAGTTGCAATAATCTGTTTTTCTTCTCCATAGTTGTCTACAAGTAGTTTGAGTACATTTCCTATGTCCTCAATCTTTTGTGCCTCATCAATAAATATTATTTCCTTTTCCCCTATGAGATTGTTCAAATGGGAAAAATCGCTCTTAGAGAGAGGTTCTCTATCGCTACTGCTATCTCCACTAAATGCTGTTACGCTAGGGTAATCTTGTAAGATGTGTTTTATCAATGTTGTCTTTCCTACCTGTCTTGGTCCAACAAGAATTATAACTCTTCCTTGAAAGAAGTTCTTTTTGATGTATCTTCTATTTGTCTTCTGATTTTGTATTGCATATTTTATGCCTAATGTTTATATTATACTACAAATTTTAGGCCTAATTTATGTAGTTGGGATAGGTAGGGGATATATAACAAATAGCTGATAGTGGTTCTGAGAAATAAAACAATGAGTTTTCTCCAATACAGTAAAGCAAAATTGACAGACCAGGTCTCTGTTTGATATACTCTTGCTTGTTAGCAAATAATATTAGTTGTATGTCTATCCAGCTAACAGGAAGACATCACCAAAGGATAAACCCTATGGCAGATACAAAAAAGGTTGCAAAAAAAGCAACAGAAAAAATAGATAAAAAAGATTTGTATTCACAGATTGATAGTTTTCTCTCAGATAAAGATAATCAAGTTAAAACCTTTAATAGAGGTGATATTGTTGAAGGAGATGTAGTTGATGTTAGAGAGGGAATGGTAATTGTTGATATCGGATACAAATCAGAAGGTATTGTTGCAGGAAGAGAGTTAAAGAGTGAGACATTAGATT
>CAYPAR010000089.1:0-1710 GCA_964408765.1 uncultured Candidatus Saccharibacteria bacterium
AACTTTTTAATGAAAGGATGATGACTTATCTGACGGATACATATCCTTATGCATTTAAGGAATTTCAATGTAAAAATGGTCAAAATGTTCTTTACTCTGATGGTATATATTTTGAGGACAAGTACAGAACAACCCCTATTATGAAGAAATTTTTTAGTATGATACCTCGTGAACATCTTTATTATGATAAATCTATTGTTCTTACGACAGGTGGTTACTATGAAGTAGAAGCATGGAAAGAGGGGTCTCTTAATGGTGAAACTTTTAGAGAAAGAGTTCCTCTTACACCAGAACATATAGAACTTTTGTTAAATCAGGTCAAGGAGAATATCTACACTAATCGGGCGGAGATACTTTTAGAGGATGGTGTTAATCTTGGAATTTATCTTTATTCTAGTGTGATTCTGCGAGAGTTTTCGAAGGATGTTGTTCAAAAAATATTACCTCGAATAAATTCCAGAAATACTGTGATAAAGCTATTGAATAAAGAGAAAAAGAAAAGGATTAAAAAAGGAGAACAACTACCAGAGATATTAGAGTTGTTGTAGTCCTTAAGTATATTAAAAGAGAGAAATATATAATTAAAAAATGCTTGTAAAACCTTAATAAATTTGTTATTCTGCAGTTACAGATTTACTACCCCAATCTTGTATTAATTTAATACCATAGATATATGACACCAGAATTAGGTGATGTAGAGGGTATAGATAATTCTCCAGAAAAACCTTTTTATAATGAATATGGTCAGATAGCTGATCCAGATATTGCTTTTGAATTGGCTCTGCTTGAAGAATTTATGGGGACGGATGTGGCTCGAAGAAGAGAGAATTACCTATTAGAAAGATTTGAAGAAGGTTATACAGAAGACCAATTGAGAAATATAGAATGGATGGATTACCTTCTAAGAGAACATCCAGCTTCTTGTAAAGAAGGTGTGCTTGATAGTGGGGAGAGAGTTGTAGTTCTTGATGGGGATTGGAATACATCGGTAAGTATACATTGTCTTAAGAATAAACCTCCTGTGGAAGAAGTAAAAAAGACTTACAACAAGTTAATACTTACTGAGAACTATCTAATTTCTATAAAAGAGAGACTCCCTGGATGTGTAGAAGATCATGTTGGTGATCTTTTTCTATTCAAAAATTTGTCTAGAACAGAAGATAATCATATATTAAAAACAAACCATCTTGGCTCTGTTATGGAAGTTAAGACTTCTCTTGTTTCTACGATAATAAATGAAGTTAATAATGCTTGTCGAGATACTGAGGAGGAAGTTGAGGAAGGAGAGATAAAGATAGAAGTAGGGAATAAAAAAGTGGAAGCTTCTTTTACTAGATATAAGGATTTCTTTGGTAATGCTAGTCCTGATACTTTGGATTGGTTTGAGCAACATCTTACTTTAAGAGATATGCTTTTTGAAGGTGTTGAAGATTTCTATAAAGATGCGAATGTCTTTGGAGGGGATCCAACTGATATTTTGAATCCTGATAAAAAACCAAAGTATCCTGTGGTATCTGCAGAGCAAAGAAAGAAAGTAGAAAACCCTCATTTTAAGAGATATGCAGAATTTTTAGCAAAAACAAAAGGAAGGTACTATGCAGACATAGAATGGAGGCGGTATGTTGAAGCTTTAGATAAAGGGATGACAGTAAATGAACTTTTTAATGAAAGGATGATGACTTATCTGACGGATACATATCCTTATGCATT
>CAYPAR010000090.1:0-1704 GCA_964408765.1 uncultured Candidatus Saccharibacteria bacterium
GTAGAGTCAGGTCATTGGAATGAGTTAATGAAAGGAAAAGGAAAGCTGTATGAAGAATACATGGAACAGAAAGAATCTAAAAATTAATTATTACTAATAACTAATGGAGCTTTTAAATGGAAAAGAAGTTTCAAAAGAGATTCTAAACAAAATTTCTTTTGAGATTGCTAGACTAAAAGAAGAAGGAAAAAGAGTGCCAAGATTAGATGTAATTTTAGTAGGAAATGATTTTGGAAGTGTTAAGTATGTTGGGATGAAAGAAAAGGTAGGTAAAGAAGTAGGAATGCTTGTTCAAGTACATCATTTGGATGAGAGGGTAAACACTTTGGATATTGTAAATTTAATAGATTCTTTGAATAAAGACGAGAAAGTTGATGGTTTAATGATTCAATTACCACTTCCTTCGCATGTAGATAAACATTTGGTTCTAGAGAATATTAAGCCAACTAAGGATGTTGATGGTTTGACTCCTACAAACTTAGGTAAGCTTTTTCAGAAAGATCCATCTGCAATTGCTCCAGCGACTCCTTTAGGTATAGTTAAATTACTTGAAGCATACAATATTAAAATATTTGGTAAGAGGGTTGTAATTTTAGGGTCTAGTACAATTGTAGGTAAACCTTTAGCTGCAGTTATGCTTGAAAGAAATGCAACAGTTACTCTTTGTAATTCGCATACTGTAAATATCGAAGATGTAGCTAGAACTGCTGATATCTTAGTGTCCGCTGTAGGTAAACCAGAATTTGTAAAAGCAGAATTTCTTAAAAAAGATTGTGTACTTGTTGATGTTGGTTCTAACAAACATCCTGAGACAGGAAAGCTTGTAGGAGATGTTGAATGGAGTAGTGTGCAGGGGATTCCATCATATATAACTCCTGTACCTGGTGGTGTAGGACCAATGACAATTGCATGTTTAATGTTAAATTTAATGAGATGTTACAGAAGTGATACAAGATAATGATGTAAAAAAGCTACTTTCTAAAGAAAAGCAGCGACAGGTAGAGGGATTAGAATTAATTGCCTCCGAAAACTATGTTTCTGAAGAAGTACTCGAGTGTATGGGTTCAATTCTTACCAACAAATATTCTGAAGGATATTCAGGAAAGAGATATTACAATGGAAATGAGTATATTGATGAGATAGAAAATATTGCTATAGAGAGAGCAAAGGAACTTTTTGGTGTTGAGCATGTTAATGTTCAACCTTACTCTGGTTCTCCTGCAAATCTCGCAGTTCATTTTGCACTGTTAGAGGCTGGAGATAGGACTTTGGGGATGTCATTAGATGCAGGAGGTCATCTAACACACGGTTTTAAAGTTTCCTTCTCAGGAAAATTTTACAATTCAGCTAGTTATGGAGTTAATGATGAAGGATATATTGATTATGATGAGGTTTTGAAAATTGCAAAAGAACATAAACCTAAGTTGATATGGGCAGGGTTTTCTGCATATTCTAGAGTGATTGATTGGGAGAGGTTTAGAAAGATAGCGGATGAGGTAGGAGCATATTTTGTAGCAGATATTGCTCATGTGGTTGGTTTGATTGCAGCAGGTGTGTATCCGTCTCCAGTACCGTATGCAGATGTCATAACTACAACAACACATAAGACGCTTAGAGGTCCTAGAGGAGCAATGATTATGTGTAAAGAAGAGTTTGCAGAGAGAATAGATAAAGCTGTATTTCCAGGCTTACAGGGAGGTCCAC
>CAYPAR010000091.1:0-1689 GCA_964408765.1 uncultured Candidatus Saccharibacteria bacterium
TAATATTTAATAGCCTTCTGTGAGATAATACCAATGCTTATAAAGAAAGAGGATATTAATAGTACTATTGTTGAAACTAAAATAGTCGAAAGAGAGAGAAATCTATTCCTCTTCATATTCTTTTTTGTTGTTTCTACTAATTTACTTTTTCCCATTTTTTTTACTTTCTTTATTATTTAAATACTCTTTTAAAAAGCTTTCAAGTTTTTCTCTCTCTTTATCAGTTATTTTTAAGTTATTTAAGTCATTCTCTGTTAAGTTAAGAATAAGGTCAACTGAATTAATTTTTGCATTAAGAAATTTTTCTAATATTTTCTTATCTAACTCCTCTAACTCTTTATCATATATTGGCTTTTCCTCTAATTCTTTGTCTAATTCATCCCCTATTTTAATATTGCTATTAATAGTTGTAGTTTCTTTTTTCGGTTTTTTTATAGTATCATAGTCTCCTTCGTTATTATCAGAGATAACTTTTCCACCCTCCATTCTAATAACTCTCTTTTTCATCTTGTTTACTAACTCTCTATCATGACTAATTACTAATACTGTTGTTCCACCTCTATTAATACTATTTAGAATATCTAAAACTTGGAATGAAGTCTCAGGATCTAGATTTCCTGTTGGTTCGTCTGCAACAAGTAGGTCTGGATTGTTTGCTAATGCTCTTGCTATTGCACCTCTTTGTTGCTCTCCTCCTGATAGTTGTACAGGGAAAAGATCTTTCCTATCTTGTAATTTAACTAATTCTAGTAAATATTCAGTTGTTTCTTTAATCTCTTTCTCCGTTTTACCTAAAATTTCTAGTGCAAACTGGATATTCTCTTCTAATGTTTTACTCTCTAGTAACCTTAAATCTTGAAAAACCATACCCAATCTCTGTCTATACTTCGGTAGAAGCTTTATAGGAAGTTTAGGCACTTCAATTTTATCAAAGATAATATTCCCAGAGGTAGGAAGTTCTTCTCTTATCAACAATCTCATTAGTGTAGTTTTACCTGCTCCTGATGGACCTACAAGAAAAGAAAACTCTCCCTTATCTATTGAAAAGGAAACATCATCTAATGCAATAATATTTTCATTATATTTTTTAGTTACTTTGTCGAATATTAACATGGCAGTTTGCTTAGTCATATATCTTACCACATATATTAACTCATTCTGATTTCCGCTTCAACAAACTCATCTAAATTCCCATCTAGCACACTCTCAGGGTTATTAGATTCTACATTTGTTCTTAAATCTTTTACCATTTTGTAAGGATGAAGTACATAGTTTCTAATCTGGTTTCCCCATCCAGCAATTTTGTAATCACCTTTAATGTCTGCAATCTCTTTTACTTTTTCTTCTTCTTTAATTCTCCAAAGTTTGCCCTTAAGAATATTCATAGCATTCTCTCTGTTTTGTGCTTGACTTCTCTGTGCTGAACTACTTACAGTTATACCTGTTGGAATATGTGTAATTTGTACAGCTGATGATGTCTTATTTACATTCTGTCCACCAGGCCCCCCTGCTTTTACAGCTTTAAACTCAATATCCTTATCTGGTATCTCTAGTTTCTCTTCGTCTTTGGAGAATAGGGGGATAACTTCAACACCTGCAAATGTTGTTTGCCTTAAACCTTGTGCATTGTATGGTGATATTCTAACTAATCTATGAGCACCATGCTCTTTTTTTAGTATTCCAAATGAA
>CAYPAR010000092.1:0-1664 GCA_964408765.1 uncultured Candidatus Saccharibacteria bacterium
GAACGCTGCGTTTGGGACGCAGAGGTCGCAGGTTCAAGTCCTGTCTCCCCGACCATATAACTGCTATGATGATCATACATTACATCATTAACTATTTTATTAATTACTCCTCATATCTCTTACTAATCTCTCCTATCTTACTTTTTTTCTTTTATTTTAAAAACAAGGAGCAGATTATACATAAACCTCTTTTTAAAATAGTTATGATTTTTCTTTTCTTAATTAACTTCCTATTAATCTATGCTAGGTTTATAGAACCAAACATAATAGTAGAGAAAAATACAAGTATTGAAACAGGTTTTAAAGCTAAAGTCGCACTCATTTCAGACCTTCATATTGGTGCATACAACTCAACAAAGTTTTTAGAAAAGATTGTAGAAAAAGTAAATAATATAGAAAATGTAGATTTTGTTGTAATAGCAGGAGATATTACATATTATCCAATAGGAGATTTAGACACCTTACTCTGGCCTCTAAAGAATCTTCAAAAGCCTACATATGCAGTATTAGGTAACCATGATAGTCAAGCTCCAGGTCCTGATATTGAAGATGAATTAAAAGAAGCTCTAGAAAGGAATAATGTAATATTTTTAAAAAATGAAGATATATATCTTGAAGATCTAGATATACATATTTTAGGATTTGGAGATTTATTAGCAAAAGAAGTTAATATTAAGAAATTAAACAAATTTAAAAATGAAGATAATGTAATTGTAATAGCTCACTCTCCTGATACTGTTTATTCATATAAATATACAGAACCTGATTTAACACTATCAGGTCATACACATGGAGGACAAATTCGTATTCCATTAATATATAAGTACTTTATACCAACTAAACATGGTTTTGATGAAGGGTATTATGAAACTGAAAAAGGAAAAGTATATGTGTCTTCTGGGTTAGGAATGACTGGCTTACCTTTTAGGTTAGGTATAGCTCCTGTGATTGATATTATTGAGACTTACTAGGTTATTTAGATTACCAATCTGTTGTATGCCTCTTCATCTTTGTTCTAATTGTTGAGTAGATGTAGTAGAGATAATACTTCACTCTGCTTAATGGGTAATCCCTACTGTGCATATATGTTATCTTTGTACCCCCTAGACTTCTCTTAAACTCACTAACACCTCTCCATGGGTGTTTTTTGTTTTCAAAACTGTTTGGTACAACTCCACCGAAAAGATCATATGTTTTAAGTCCTAATTCTTTTCCTAATTCTAGACTCTTCCAAAAAAGTAGGGTCGTTACCATTAAGTTATTCAGTCTAAAATCTGTTGAAGCACCTGCCTGATAGAGATGCATATTTTCACCGTATACTGTATTTTGCCATATTGAGAAAGGTTTACCTTCATAATAGGCGGTAACCATATAACACATACCTCTTCTCTGTTGTTCTTCAAGTTCTTTCATAAGAAGTTTTGTTGGTTTGTCTACATAACCTTTAAACTTAACTGTCTCATCATGAAATCTTGCAAAATCATCAAAAACTTCCTTTCCTGTTAATATCTTCACAGTAACATCTTTGTTCTCAAGTAATCTATTTAACAAATTTCTCCTCGTTTTGTTCATCTCTCTTCTTAATTCTTCTAAAGTTTTACTAAGATTTATCTGTTGAGAAATTAAAGCATCTACATTGTGTGTAGGAGCTTTGATAAATCCAT
>CAYPAR010000093.1:0-1627 GCA_964408765.1 uncultured Candidatus Saccharibacteria bacterium
GTACTGCTTGTCTTGGTTTCCTAAGACTAATTTCTGAGTATTTAGACATGATTTTCTTAAACCATCTCTTCCTAGATAGAAGTGAAGAAATCTTGTTCCATATTGCAACAAACACTGATTTGATATATTCCCATATCTTCTGAAACACACCTTTTATTTTGCTCCATACAATCTTAATTTTCTCTCTTGTTCCCTCTGATGGTTTTATCTTCTCCAAAAACCCTTCAATTCTACTTTTTGCTCCCTTAAATGTACCTCCAATCTTCTCAGTTGTATCTTTCACATTTATCTTCCCTATACTAATCTTCTTAAGATCCAACACTAACTTCTTCTTGTCTTCTGGGGGCACAAATGTAGGAGCAATTGTTGGAGTACTTTCAGTTATTTCTTCTGTATGTTCTTTTACTAGCGGTTTCTTTGCGTTGATAAAAGACATTACAGCATTATTCCCAGTCATATTCACCCCTATTCTTGTAACTTCTCTTTCTAATTTTTCCTCCTCAGATGCAACTGTGATATCTGCTAAATTCTCTGAGAAAATTCCCTCTGTTGAGAGAAGTAATGCCTCATTCTTCTCTAATACAACACCTGCCGTATTTGCTTCCTTCTTTTTCATGATATCAGCAATGTCTACTACTTTTTCTCCCTTTACAACATATATTTCTCCATTACCTATTGAACCAATATACAAACCTTCTTTTTTGACCAAACATACCAACATCGTAAGATCTATCTTATTCCCAGCTACATCCTTATCACTCTGAATTAAACTTCTTAACTTGTTAAAGCCATCTGCTAAGGCAGACTTCATTGAGTCATTTGTCGTTTTCTCATGAGAATACAGATATCCATCGGTAATGCTATCTAAAACAAATTTAGAAAGCCTATTTAATGGAAGTTCTTTTTCTGAAGACATTTTCAGAATTATATAGATATCTCCTTCTTTACTAGATTTTTGGTCTCTTGTAGAGAAAAGATTTACATGAGAGACTACAAAAGATTTGGGGTCTTTTTCGTTTGATATATATTGTTGGGCAGATATCTCCATATATTTAAGAAAGAATTAAAAACAACATTGCTAACAAGGTAAGTAAGAATGTTGCTATTAAATACAATACTATAACACTCTTCATAACCTTATTATCTCCCATTACAAAAGTATCTGATAACATTCTAACTCTAAGATAGAGTATCAAGGAGAAAAGGAGGTTTCCGATTAGAAGTAATATTGCTGGTACTTTCAGAAGAGGAAAAAAGTTAAATTCAATAGTACCTATTTGTATACTGTATAGATTGTTTAATATTTCATTAATCTCTTCCATTAAATTGCTCCTTCCTTTTTGGACTGAAGTAAATCTGAAAGAATATCTTGAACTTCTTTTGGCTTATGTATCCCATCAAATTCTATCTCTGATTTAGCTCCTGCTGTTTGTATATATATTGTTCCAACATCAAAAATATTTGAAAGAACCCCTATCTGCTTAAATGTAATATCCTCTATCTTGTCTAATCTGGCTTCAGTCATTTTATGAAAGAAAAGTGAGTAGAAATCAATATCAACCACCCTTTTATCCGTAATTATATTTACATTGTAAAACCATTTAACATATGCAAAAAGAGATAATGA
>CAYPAR010000094.1:0-1575 GCA_964408765.1 uncultured Candidatus Saccharibacteria bacterium
TAGCAAAACATAGGAATGGACCTACAGGGGATATTCGTCTTGCCTTTATTCCAGAGATTGCCAGCTTTAGAAACCTATATAAAGGTGGTAAGTAAGGAATTGTACTTTATGTTAAAAAGTCTATATACTTTCTTATATCTAAACTGTCTATTTATAACTTATGGGTTTTTCAGAAGGATCTTTTGGAGGATCGGAGGATGAAGTTGATGTATTAGAACAACCAGAAAACACTGCATCTGAGCAAGAAGGCACTGATAATCAACAGGAAGTTCAGTCAACAAGTACTACAGGTAGTACTGAGGTGTCACAGGATGCTTTGCCACATCCAGAGTTAAAAGTGGGGAGTACAGTAGGTGAAGATAATCAAAAACCGCAGGAAGTTCAAGCTGCAAATGTGTTAGGTGATACAGGGGGGTTACAGAGTTCTTTGCCAGAAATTGAGAATTTTTCTACTTCTACAGTTATTCCTTCTGAGTTGGGTGTAGGAGGTACTGCGAGTGAAGATATTCAGACTCAACAAGAAGGTTCATCTACAACTTCGGTGAGTAATACAGAAATACCACAGGGTTCTTTAGAACAAGCTAGTAATTTTGCAACAACTACTTCTCCAGTTGTTCCTTCTGAGTCGGGTGTTGAGAGTACAACGAGTATGGTAGAGAAGGAAGAAACACGAGGGAGGTTGGTTGAAAGAATAAGGGAAATTGTGGAGGATACGAAAACTGCTCTGAGGATGTCGTTGTATGGAGTTCCCAAGATGTTAGAAGAGGATGAGAGTGGAATGGTTGATTTTATACGATATCCTGAACATTATGGTTTTCCAGGAAAATTAAATAATAGTGTCGCCAGATACCTTATTAAAAAAGGTGGTGCCGAAGAGGTCTATCTGTTTTTAGATCAGTTTGAAAATTTAAATAATGATCTCGCTCAATATTATATCTCGAGAAACCAAACTAATAGCATCAAATCCTCTTTAGCGAGTTTTACAGGTTTAGGTAATGATACAGCTGAATATTTTATATCGAACAATCTCTTTAAAGAGATGTCATCTTCTTTGGGGAGTTTTGAGAATTTAGATAAGAATATGGGGCTTAGATTAATAGAAGCAGGAGTAGATGTTAATACTCTCCTTCGTCATAAAGAGGTTTTTAATAATCTAACAAAAGAAGAGATAGTTGCTCACTTTAAGAAGTGTAATCGCATAAAACACTTAGGTAATGAAATCTGTACTATGTATAGAAATAATGGTGCAGGCAGTGAACAGGCTAAGGAGTTATTGTTTATGGGAGGTAAAGATTCTGTTGCGAATAATCTTTCTTTGCTTAACGAGTGGCATCATAGTACTCTTTTTGCAAATTTTGACAAAGAAACTGTATTGCAAGTAATGCCAAATAATTTTAATTTTGTTCGTTTTCTTAATCCTCTTCACACTTACGGCTTTTCTTACGATGAGGAAAAAGATTTGTATGATTATTTTTCTTCCAATTGTGATTTCGGTAATGTTGATAGTATATCTCATCTTCTAGACTTATCTTCTAAGATGAGGGAAGATAATCAGCCACATAATGTGGTGGAATC
>CAYPAR010000095.1:0-1571 GCA_964408765.1 uncultured Candidatus Saccharibacteria bacterium
TTAATCCTTCTGTATATATTTTTGAGATATTTCTCCTGTGCTCATTAAATTCTTCTATTCTTTCTAACTGTTGATCTAACAACTTAGCTTGTACATCGCTTAGTTTGTAAGTCCCTTCAAACTCTGTACTGTTACTTGATGCCTGTCTTTTAATTAAACCAAATAATCTATATATCACAAGAAGTAACTTTCCAATACTAAATTTTACAAATGAAATATCTAGTGTAAAGTATAACCTCTTTATCCTATCCCAAAGAGTAATGTATTTTGCATTGTAAAGAGCATCTTTTTCTGGCATTCCATCAATCTCCTCATATTTCTTTACTAAATCATCCTCCAATTTGTATGATCTGTTCACTACTAATAGAGCACCTTGTGTACAACTAATTGCCTTGTCTTGTGCGAAACTAAAGAAAAAAGCATCTGAATATTTACCCAAATCTTTGTTTGTACTATCAAAAAGATGAGCATAATCTTCAAGTAGAAAGATCTTCTTGTTGTCCTCTCTCTTGTTGTTTTCTTCATCAACAATTTTTCTAACTTCCTCCATATTAACAAGATTTCCAAATGTGTGTTGTACAATAATGACTTTTGTTTTAGGTGTTATTACTTCTTTAAGTTTCTCAAGATCAATATTAAATGTTTCTCTCTTCATATCAACAAAAACAGGTTTTGCTTTACTCCAAAGTATAGGTGCAACTACAGCTATGCATGTAAATCCTTGTAAAATTACCTCATCATCTTTCTGTAAAGGAATACTTTGAAAAAGAAAATGCATAGCTTCCCTTCCTCTGTTAAAAAGAAAAACATCTTTTTTAGGGAATATATCTTGAAACTTTCTTTCTAGATTCCTTCTTGCATTTTTTGTACGGATATTACCTTTAAGAATATCTGTAGCTAGTTTAACATCTTCTTCTGTGTTATTTGGTATTGAACCGATAAATACTCCCATTAGTATGTTCTTTCAAAGTGTGAATCTATCTCACTTAGTGTAAGTTTCCATACAGCTGGTCTTCCATGAGGACAACTGTATGGGTTTTTACAATTTTTTAAGCTCCTAAAGAGGTTTAACATCTCTTCATGTGCTAATTTCTGACCAGTTCTAACACTTCCATGACAAGATATTGTTGCTAATAGGTCATCTTTTCGTTTTTTGTAGCTCTTTCTAAGTAATTCAATATCATCTTCAAGTTCAAATATATCTAAGAAAATCTTTTCAAAATCAGACTCTGCATATTCAGCAGGAACTGTTTGTATATTGATTGAATCTTTTTCAACTGAATATACAAAACCTAGGTCGTTAAAGAATTCTTTTGACTCTTCTAAGAAAAGTAACTGGTTAGATGAGAATTTAATATTTGCAGGCACTAGAAGGTTCTGCAATGTTTTTCTGTTTTCTTCTCTGTCTAACAGTCTTTCAAAATTAATCCTCTCTGCCGCTGCATGTTGATCAATTACCCAGAGTTTTTCATCTGTAAATTCAATCACAATATATTTATTAAATATTTGAAACAACGACCTAATATCATCACTTTCTTGTTCTTGAATATCTTCAACTGGTTCAATTTCTT
>CAYPAR010000096.1:0-1504 GCA_964408765.1 uncultured Candidatus Saccharibacteria bacterium
CTTTAATATAATATGAATCAGGATGAAATACTATTGTACAATATGTAGTAAAGAGAAAAGGAAAGACAGAGAATTACTACCAGCAATTGAACGATATTTATCTTCTCGTATTAAAAATGTATATGAAAAAGCTTCCATAGATAACACTAAATTTCTTATTTTCTCAGGAGAATATGGCTTTATTCATCCCTATTCTCTAATACCATACTATGATCATCTATTTTTGGATAAAGAGATTGAAACCTTCCTTCCTTTATTAAAACAGCAGAATATTTTTTGGGAAATAACTGATTTAGATTGTTTTATGGAAAAAGAAAAATCACCTGGATGGAGGGCATATTATAAAATGCTTAATAGATTTGCTGAAGAAGAAAATATAAAAATAAGATTTATTTATGGGGTGGAAGATGGGATTTGAACCCACAACCCCTGGTGCCACAAACCAGTGCTCTAACCAGTTGAGCTACATCCACCATATATATTAATTATACAATATTCTCTATATATATTCTATTATGACATATTTTGTGAGGCTCAATCTATCTACTCCTCTTTCTACCACTTAGTATACTTGCATAGTAGAGCACACTTACAATAGAAGTAAGTAAGCCAGCAAAATATGTGAATGCTGCTGCATTTAGAACCTTCTTTGCTCCTGGTATATTTTCATCTTTTATTAAATCGTATTTCTGTATGAATCCTAGAGCCCTCTTACTTGCATCCAGTTCTACAGGTATTGTAATTAAGGAAAGAAGCACACTTGTAGAGAAGAATATTAATCCTATCTCAGAAAGCTCAAATCTTGATAACATTAGTCCTGTAAAGAAAAGTATATACCCTATCTGTGTCCCAAAGTTAGTAACTGGAATAAAGAATCTTCTAACATTGTAGATACCTATAGATGTAAACTTTTGTTCTACATGTCCCATCTCATGTGCTACAACTGCAACATGTGATACCGAGTTAGATTTTACATTCTCTGAGGATATTGCAACTGTATTATTTCTAGGATCAAAGTAATCTCCAAGAGGATTTTGATTGGCTACAATATTAACAGAGAAGTTCTCTCCTTTCTTAATCTCGTTTGCAGCATCTAGTCCGGTTTTTTCTTTACCTGATGAAACCTTTGAGTATTTACTAAAAGTGATTTTTACATATATCTGGGCGATAATTGTAACAAGAAGAGCTGGTAGTGCAAAAGTATAGTATGATAGATGCATTTAGAAAAATTACTGAATTTAGACACTCCCTTTCTTTTTTGGAGAGGTAATTAAATATCCTAATGTTCCTCCACTAAAAGCTGTAATCAATTGTGTTACTCCCATTGTTGTAAGGAAAAGTTCGGGTAGTCCAACTGTTTTGTAAAGAATATATGTAGCAAGAAAAAGAAAAGATGCTTTAGTAATTGAAGCAACTACAACATTTAAAAATCCAATTTTAACCTTTTGATAAAGAAGTACATATATTAGGTTGGAGAGCATGATAAAGGGCATGATATAGAGAA